>CANFPJ010000003.1 GCA_947448885.1 Comamonadaceae bacterium | reverse complement strand
TTGAACCATGTGGCTGGTTATTGCGTGGTCAATGACGTGTCTGAACGCGCCTTCCAGCTTGAACGCGGCATGACCTGGGACAAGGGCAAGGGTTGCGACACCTTTGGCCCCATCGGTCCGTGGTTGGTCACACGCGACGAGCTGCCCAACCCGCAACGCTTGGGCCTTTGGCTGGATGTGAACGGGGTGCGCATGCAAACCGGCAACACCAAAACCATGGTATTCAACGTGGCCAAGTTGGTGAGTTATGTCAGCCAGTTCATGACCTTGATGCCCGGCGACGTCATCACCACCGGCACCCCACCGGGTGTGGGCATGGGCCGCAAAAACAAAAACGGCAAGCCCGCGCCTGTGTTTTTAAAACCCGGTGACGTGATGCATTTGGGCATCGACGGTTTGGGCGAACAAACCCAACACGTGGTGGCCTACAAAAAACACGCGGCCTAGATGGTGATGGTTTGAATGCCCGCCAAGCTGGGCAGGGCAAAACTGTCCTTGTCAAATGCCGTGTCACCATCGGGGTCGGGCACCCCGGTGGTGGTCAAACCCTTGAAATCAAACAGCGTGTCGTCCAGCAGGTGCGAAGGGGCCACGTGCTGCAGTGAATTGAACATGATGTCCAAGCGGCCCGGGTGTTTCTTCTCCCACTCGCGCAGCATGTCGCCCACCTGCTGGCGCTGCAAACCGTCTTGGCTGCCGCACAAGGTGCAGGGGATGATGGGGAATTCGCGGTGCACGGCCCAGCGTTGCAAGTCTTTTTCGGCGACAAAAGCCAAGGGGCGAATCACGATGTGGTGACCCGCATCGCTCACCAATTTGGGCGGCATGCTTTTGAGCTTGCCCGCGAAAAACATGTTCAAAAAGAAGGTCTGCAAGATGTCGTCGCGGTGGTGGCCCAGCGCGATTTTGGTGGCACCGATTTCATCGGCCACGCGGTACAAAATGCCCCGGCGCAAGCGGCTGCACAGGCTGCACATGGTTTTGCCAGGCGCAATTTTGCTTTTGACAATCGAGTAGGTGTCTTGCGTTTCAATGCGGTAGGGCACGCCGAGTTGGCTCAGGTACTCGGGCAGCACATGGGCCGGAAAGCCGGGTTGTTTTTGGTCCAGGTTCACCGCGATCAAATCGAAGTGAATCGGCGCACGTGCTTTGAGTTTGAGCAAGATGTCAAGCATGCCGTAGCTGTCTTTGCCACCCGACATGCAGACCATCACCTTGTCGCCCTCTTCAATCATGTTGTATTGCACGATGGCTTGGCCAACTTGACGGCACAAGCGTTTTTCAAGTTTTTGGGTTTCGCGTTCAATCGTCATGGTTCACCACTGGCCGGTTTGCTGTTGGATCGAGACTTCGCAGTCGTCAAAGATGTGCAGTTTGGTGATGCGCACCCGGGTGCCCACCACATTCGGCAAGGACATCAACGCCAGGCAAAGCTTGCCCGTCAGGCTCTCCAACAAATTGACATGCTTGGCCGTGCAGGTCTCGATGATCAAGGTGTGCACCTTGCGGTAATCCAGCACATGAACAATCGCGTCTTGGTTGTCCTGCAAAGGTGGTGTGCTGAGTTTGATGTCGGCGTCAACTTGAATCGCTTGCGGCGCTGTTTTTTCATGCGCCAAGATGCCCAAATTGGCGTTGAAGCGCAGCCCGTTGATGCTGAGGATGCGGTGGTTGTTTTCAAGCATCAGCTTGTCCCATCATTGAAAAATCTCGTTGGAAGGGCGTGAGGTGTTGACCGCCATCGACCAGCAAAGTGGTGCCGGTGATGGAGCGGTTGTGCACCGCAAAGGCGACGGTGTCCACCACGTCCTTCACTGTGGACGACTGACCCAGCGGCGAGAGCTTGTGCAATTTTTCAAAGGCTTCTTCGCTGAGCAAATGGCTGTTGAGTGTCAGGCCTGGGGCCACGCCCACCACCCGCACCAGCGGGGCCAAGGCCTGGGCCAACAAGGTGTTGGCTTGTTCCAGCGCGGCCTTGGACAAGGTGTAGCTGAAAAAATCCGGATTCGGGTTCCACAATTTCTGGTCCAGCATGTTCACCACCACACCACTGGCCGCCGCCGCAGCACGGCTTGTCAAATGCGCGGCCAATGCTTGGGCCAACACCACGGGGGCCGCCACATTCAAGCGCATGTGAAGTTCGAGTTGTGACAGATTGAACGAGTGGGCATCGTCGTGTTCAAACACCGAGGCGTTGTTCACCACGGCATCCAGTTGGCCCATGTGTGCAATCACTTGAGGCGCCAAACGCGACAAAGCTTGTGTATCACCCAAGTCGGCAGAAAAGCAGGCCGCCCCCTTGGTCAGGGCTTCACAGGCTTGCACGGTGTCTTGGGCTTCGCTGGCAGAGTGGAGGTAGTGCACGGCCACACGCCAGCCTTGCGAAGCCAGTGACAGGGCGATGGCACGTCCCAACCTTTTGGCCGCGCCGGTGACCAACACCACAGGGGACGATGGGAATGAATCCGCAACTGACATGAACGACAATCCACGCGATGAATGAACAGGCGACGAGTGTACCGACTGCCCTAACGGCGATCAGCCGTTTGATCCAGGCCAGCCTGCACAAGCAAGGCGGTTGGATGCCTTTCGATCGCTTCATGGCACTGGCCTTGTATGCCCCCGGTTTGGGCTACTACAGCGCGGGCCAGCAGCAAATTGGCCGCATGCCCCATGGCGGCAGCGATTTCGTCACGGCCCCTGAAATATCCCCCTACTTTGGCCAAGCGCTGGCCAACAGCATGCGTGAAGCTTTGAAACACAGCCATACCGACACGGTGTATGAGTTTGGCGCCGGCAATGGCAGCTTGGCGTTGCAACTCTTGAACGCTTTGGGCGACGCGGTGCAGCACTACACCATCATTGATGTGTCGGGCAGTTTGCGCGAGCGCCAAGCGCAGACCTTGCAGCCCCATGCGCACAAAGTGACATGGCTGGATGCCTTGCCCGATCAACTGCAAGGCGTGGTGGTGGGCAACGAGGTGTTGGACGCGATGCCGGTGCGCTTGCTGCACCGCGTGAACAAGGTGTGGCAAGAGCGTGGTGTGGTGTGGCGCGAGGACACGCAAGCTTTTGATTGGCAAGACCAAGCCACCACGGACACGCCCCCGTTTGAGGTGGAAGGCACCCAAGACTATGTGTGCGAAGTGCATGCCCAAGCCGAAGCCTTTGTGCGCAGCTTGGCCGAGCGCTTGACCCAAGGCGCGATGTTTTTCATCGACTATGGTTTCCCAGCGCACGAGTACTACCACCCGCAACGCCACATGGGCACCTTGATGTGCCACCAAGGCCACTTGAGCGACACCGACCCCTTGAGCCAAGTGGGTTTCAAAGACATCACCACGCATGTGAATTTCACGGGCGTGGCGTTGGCCGCGCAAGAGATGGGCATGCAGGTGCTGGGCTACACCAGCCAAGCGCATTTTTTGCTCAACAGTGGTTTGTTGCCGCTGCTTGAAAACGCCAGTGTGTCTGAACGCAGCATGGCGCAAAAACTGATTCAAGACCACGAGATGGGCGAGTTGTTCAAGGTGATCGCTGTCGGCCCCGACGAGTGGACGCCGATGGGCTTTGTGCAAGCTGATCGAACCCACAGGCTGTGAACATGATTCGATGGCTGCTCGTGGTTTTTTTGGTTTTGCTGCTGATTCAAGGCATCACGCCGTGGCTGAACAAAATCGGCTTTGGACGCTTGCCCGGTGACTTGCGTTTCCGCTTGTTTGGTCGCGAGTTTTTCATTCCCCTCACCACCACCATCATCCTCAGCATGGTGTGCGCGGGCTTGGCCCGCATCCTGTGAGGCCATTGGCTTGTCCCCAGCAGTGCAGGGTCAAGGTCGAGGGTTAATATCTTCCTCAAATGCTTTTTGAATGGTTGCCATGTCTGTCTTGAAAAGAATCTTTGTGCACAGCCAAGCGCTGGCGGTGGTCGTGGTCTTGTTGGGCGGCGCTGCGGCTTGGTGGTATCCCGAGATCAAGCAGTGGCTGAGCCACAGCGGCAGTGCCAGTGCAGACAAAGGGCCCGATAAAGCCGCCGACAAAGGCGCTGAAAAAGGCAAGGGCATGGGCATGGGCCGCCCCGGCAACAAGGACGGCGGCAGCAGCAAAAACACACCGGTCAGTGCAGCCATGGTGAACCAAATGGATGTGCGCCAAACCGTCGATGCCTTGGGCACACTCACCGCGCTCAACACCGCCGTGGTGCGTGCCAAAGTCGATGGTGAACTCAAAGCGGTGCGTTTCACCGAAGGCCAGTGGGTGCAAGCGGGGCAGTTGTTGGCCGAGATTGATGCGCGACCATTTGAAGCGCAACTCAACCAAGCCTTGGGTCAATTGGCGCGAGACGCGGCGCAATTGAAAAACGCACAACTCGATTTGCAACGCTACCAAGACCTGCTGAGCAAAGACGCCATCGCCCGACAACAAGTGGAAACGCAAGCCGCACTGGTGGGGCAATTGCAAGGCACGGTGCAAGCCGATCAAGCGCAGGTGGATGCAGCGCGTTTGCAGGTGTCCTACACCAAGGTCACCGCACCCATCAGCGGCAGACTGGGCTTGAAGCAATCCGAGTTGGGCAGCTTGGTGCGGGCCAGCGACCCGAATGGTTTGGTCAGCATCACGCAAACCCAACCGATGGCCGTGGTGTTCGCGGTGCCCGAAGTGCATGTGCCCCTCATCATGCGCAAACTCAAAGCAGGCCAAGCCTTGCCGGTGCAAGCCTGGGACCGCGAGCGGCAACACCGTTTGGCGCAAGGGCGCGTGAGCACCACCGACAACGCCATCGATGTGGCCACCGGCACCTTGAAGCTCAAAGCCACGCTCGACAACAAAGACGGCCAGTTGTTCCCAAACCAATTCGCGCAAATCCGCTTGGAACTCGACACTTTGAAAAACGCCTTGGTGGTGCCCACACAATCGATTCAACGCGGTGCCCAAGGCCCGTTCGTGTGTGTGGTGCAAGCCGACAACAGCATCCGTTTGCAAAACGTGCAGTTGTTGGCAGTTGAAGGCGAATGGCAGGCTGTGAAAGGTGATTTGAAAATCGGTGAACAAGTGGTGACCGATGGTGCTGACCGTTTGCGCAACGGCAGCACGGTTGAGGTGGTGAAACCCGCCAAGCCATGAACCTGTCGCGTTTGTTCATCTTGCGGCCGGTGGCCACCTCGTTGTTGATGGTGGCCTTGTTGCTGAGTGGTTTGTTGGCTTACCGCTGGTTGCCAGTGGCCTCGTTGCCCCAGGTGGACTACCCCACCATCCAGGTGAGCACCTTGTACCCCGGTGCCAGCCCGGAAGTCATCACCGCGTCCATCACCGCACCGCTGGAGCGTCAGTTTGGACAGATGCCCGGCTTGGCTTTGATGACCTCGGTCAGCTCGGGCGGCGCATCCGTCATCACGCTGCGTTTTTCCTTGAAGCTGCCACTCGATGTGGCCGAACAGCAAGTGCAAGCCGCCATCAATGCCAGCACCAGTGTCTTGCCCACCGACTTGCCCATGGCCCCGTCCTACAGCAAAGTCAATCCGGCTGATGCGCCCATCCTCACCCTGGCCATCAGCTCGGGCAGTTTGCCGATGACGCAAGTGCACGACATGGTGGAGAACCGCTTGGCCATGCGCTTGTCGCAAGTGGCGGGCGTGGGTTTGGTCAGCATCGCGGGCGGTCAACGGCCTGCGGTGCGGGTGCAGGTGAACAGCCAGGCGTTGGCTGCGTCTGGTTTTTCATTGGAGGATGTGCGCACCGCCATCAACCAAGCCAATGTGAACATGGCCAAAGGCAGTTTGGATGGGCCTGCACGAGCGTCGAGTTTGGATGCCAACGACCAACTGCGCTCGGTGGACGAATACGCCAACATGGTGTTGGCCTATGTGCGTGGCAACCCGCTGCGCTTGCGCGATGTCGCCAGCATCATCGACGCGCCTGAGAACAACCGCTTGTCTGCCTGGGCCAACAACACGCCAGCCATCGTCTTGAACATCCAACGGCAACCGGGTGCGAATGTGATCGACGTGGTGGAGCGTGTGCAAGCTTTGTTGCCCGCGTTGAAAGCCTCCTTGCCACCTTCGCTGGATGTGCAGGTGATGACGGACCGCACGGTCACCATCCGCGCCTCGGTGCGCGATGTGCAGTTTGAACTCCTACTCTCCGTGGCCTTGGTGGTGATGGTCATCTTTTTGTTTTTGCGCAGTGCGGCGGCCACCATCATCCCCGGCGTGGTGGTGCCCCTGTCGTTGGTGGGCACCTTTGGCTTCATGTACTTGGCGGGCTTTTCCATCAACAACCTGACCTTGATGGCGTTGACGGTGGCCACTGGTTTTGTGGTGGATGACGCGATCGTGATGATCGAGAACATCGCCCGTTTTCTGCAAGACCCGAAACGCCCCAACACGCCCTTGCAAGCGGCCTTGGAAGGTGCGCGGCAAATCGGTTTCACCATTTTGTCGCTCACGTTCTCGTTGGTGGCGGTGCTGATTCCTTTGTTGTTCATGGGCGATGTGGTGGGTCGCTTGTTCCATGAATTCGCCATCACCTTGGCGGTGGCCATTCTCATCTCTGCGGTGGTGTCACTCACGCTCACACCCATGATGTGTGCCTATGTGTTGCGCCCGTCGGTGAACGCCGAGCTGCACAACCCGCCGTGGTTGCAAGCCCTGATTGACCGCTATGCACGTGCCTTGAAAGTGGTGTTGAACCACCCGCGCCAAACCACGGGCGTGTTTGGCCTCACCGTGCTGTTGACCGTCGTTTTGTATGTGTGGATGCCCAAAGGTTTTTTCCCGTTGCAAGACACCGGCGCGATTCAAGGCATCACCGAAGCGACACAGTCCACCTCGTTTGCCGCCATGGCCGAGCGTCAACAAGCGCTGGCGCAGCAACTGTTGCAAGACCCGGCGGTGGCCAGCCTCACCTCGTTCATTGGGGTGGATGGTCCGAACACGAGTTTGAACACCGGGCGCATGACCATCAACCTGGTGCCGAAAAACCAACGCGATGCGCCCTTGCGTGACATCGTGCAACGTTTGTCGCAGGCCAGCCAACAGGTGAGCGGCATGCGCTTGTATTTGCAGCCCTTGCAAGACCTGAGTTTGGAAGACCGGGTAGCGCGTACCCAATACCGTTTCTTGCTCAGTGGCCCGGATGCGGATGCCTTGGGTGATTGGTCGGTGCGCTTGCAAGAGCGTTTGCGCGGTCATCCAGCTTTGGGTGAGGTGGCCTCGGATTGGCAAAACCGAGGTTTGCAGGCCTATGTGCGCATCGACCGCGAAGCCGCCAGCCGCTTGGGCGTGAGCGTGCAAGCCATCGACAACGCGCTCTACAACGCCTTTGGTCAACGCTTGGTGTCGACCATCTTCACGCAAAGCAACCAGTACCGAGTGGTGTTGGAAGTGCAGCCGCAAGACCGATTGGGGCCTGCGGCCTTGTCACGCTTGTTGGTGCCGTCCAGCAGTGGTGCGCAAGTGCCGCTCAGCAGCATGGCGCAGATCGAAGAACGCGCCGCGCTCTTGAGTGTGTTGCACGTGGGTCAGTTTCCCGCCGTCACCTTGTCCTTTGAGCCCGCAGCGGGGGCATCGTTGGGCGAAGCGGTGCAAGCCATTGAAACCAACTGGCAAGCCTTGCGCACACAAGAGAATGCACCGCTGAACATCGAGTCGCGCTTTGAAGGCGCAGCACTTGCATTTCAAGCTTCGCTGACCCACAGCCTGTGGTTGGTGTTGGCGGCGGTGGTCACCATGTACATCGTGCTCGGTGTGCTGTATGAAAGTTACATCCACCCGATCACCATCTTGTCCACGCTGCCGTCGGCGGCCTTGGGCGCTTTGTTGGCGCTGGTGTTGTCCGGCACCGACCTTGGTTTGATGGCGGTGATTGGCATCATCTTGTTGATTGGCATCGTCAAGAAAAACGCCATCATGATGATCGACTTTGCCCTCGACGCAGAACGTCATCAAGGCATGACGCCACGCCAAGCCATCGAGCAAGCCTGCTTGTTGCGCTTCAGACCCATCTTGATGACGACCCTGTGTGCTTTGTTGGGTGCATTGCCTTTGATGCTGGGCACGGGTGTGGGCAGTGAGTTGCGCCATCCATTGGGCATCACCCTGGTTGGTGGTTTGTTGGTGAGTCAATGGCTCACGCTGTTCACCACGCCCGTCATCT
Source organism: Comamonadaceae bacterium (assembly GCA_947448885.1). Lineage (GTDB taxonomy): Bacteria > Pseudomonadota > Gammaproteobacteria > Burkholderiales > Burkholderiaceae_C > Limnohabitans. The sequence continues at coordinate 80,939 of CANFPJ010000003.1, read as the reverse complement.
ATTTGCAACTCGGTGCTTGGGCCAAGCGCTTGGGCTCTGCACACAGCGCATGAACTTCTCGGCGTTTTTCATCGACCGCCCGGTGGCCACCACGCTCTTGAGTTTGGGTGTGGCCTTGGCCGGAGGTTTGTCTTACAGCTTGTTGCCAGTGGCGCCTTTGCCGCAAGTGGATTTCCCCACCATCTCGGTGCAAGCCACACTGCCCGGTGCCAGCCCCGAGACCATGGCGGCCACCGTGGCGACACCCTTGGAACGCGCCTTGGGCACGATCGCGGGTGTGAATGAAATGACCTCGAGTTCGATGCAAGGCTCGACCCGCATCAACTTGCAATTCGATTTGAACCGCGACATCAATGGCGCAGCGCGTGATGTGCAAGCCGCCATCAACACTGCGCAAAGCCTGTTGCCCAGCGGCATGCCCAATCGACCCACCTACCGCAAAACCAATCCAGCAGAAAGCCCGATGCTGGTGATTGCACTCACCTCCAACACCGCCTCCCGCGGTCAGATGTACGACCTGGCGTCCACCGTGTTGGCCCAACGCTTGTCGCAAGTTGATGGTGTCGGGCAGGTGACGATTGGGGGCGGCGCGTTGCCCGCAGTGCGGGTGGCCGTGCAACCCGACAAACTGGCAGCGCATGGTTTGTCCCTCGAGGATGTGCGCTTGGCCGTGGTGGGCAGCAACGCGCACCGACCCAAAGGCGTGTTGGACAACGGCGAACACACTTGGCAAATTGAGGCCAACGACCAAGCCCGCAGCGCTGCCGACTATGCCGGTTTGATTCTGCGCTTCAAAGACGGCCGCGCCGTGCGTTTGCAAGACGTGGCCGATGTGCAAGATTCGGTGCAAGACCTGCGTACCGATGGCATTTCGCAAGGCGAGCCCTCGGTGTTGATGGTGCTGAACCAACAACCCGGTGCCAATGTGATTGAAGCGGTGAACAAGGTGCGCCAAGTGCTGCCGATGTTGCAGCAGTCCATCCCACCCGGGGTGCGCATGAGCGTGGTGTCGGACCGCACGCCCACCATCCGCGCCTCGATCAATGAAATTCAAAAATCATTGGCCCTCTCGATGGCCTTGGTGGTCTTGGTGGTGGCTTTGTTTTTAAAGCGGTGGCGTACCGCTCTCATTCCCAGTGTGGCCGTGCCGCTGTCCTTGGCGGGCACCTGCGTGGTCATGTACTTGCTGAACTTCAGCTTGAACAACCTGAGCCTGATGGCCTTGACGATTGCCACCGGCTTTGTGGTGGACGACGCCATCGTGGTGTTGGAAAACGTCACGCGTTTGCGCGAACGTGGATTGAGTTTGCGTGAGGCGTGTTTGCAAGGCGCACGTGACATCAGCTTCACCGTGGTGGCCATCAGCATGTCGTTGGTGGCCGTGTTCATTCCCATTTTGTTCATGGGGGGTGTGCTGGGTCGTTTGTTCCACGAGTTCGCTTTGGTGATGACCGCGGCCATCCTCACCTCGATGCTGGTGTCGCTCACCACCACGCCGATGATGTGCGCGGTCTGGTTGCCCCAAGACACACCTGTGCGAATCGCAGACAAAAGACCACGTGTGGCGCGTTGGTACCGGCGATCTTTGGCGTGGGCTTTGCGGCACCAATGGCTGATGTGGTTGGTGTTGTTGGCCACGGTTGCATTGAATGTGAGTTTGTACCGCGCCATCCCCAAAGGGTTTTTCCCCCAGCAAGACACCGGGCGCATCAACGGCTACATCCGCGCCGACCAAAGCACCTCGTTTCAATCCATGCAACAGCGCTTGCAAACCATGTTGGCCATCGTGCAAGCCGACCCGGATGTGTTGACCGTCACCGGCTTCACCGGCAATGGCCAACGCAACGCCGCGCAAATGTTCATGACCTTGAAACCGCCCCCCGAGCGACGATCCACCGCCGACCAAGTGGTGAGCCGTTTGAAGGCCAAGCTGTCGAAAGAAGCGGGAGCGCGTTTGTTTCTGATGCCCGTGCAAGACCTGCGCATGGGCGCACGCGGCAGCTATGCCCAGTTTGAATACAGCATCAAGGCAGACGAGTTGAAAGAACTGCGCGAATGGGAACCGAAGTTGCGCCGCGCTTTGGCCAAACTCCAATCGCTGGAGGACGTGAACAACGACTACGAAGACCGGGGTTTGCAAACTTCCTTGGTGATCGACCGCGAAGCCGCCACGCGCTTGGGCTTGTCGGTGCGCGCCATCGACACCACCTTGGCGAATGCTTTTGGCCAACGGCAGGTGAGCGTGATTTACAACCCACTGAATCAATACCGCGTGGTGATGGAGCTCGCACCCGAGCATTTGCAAAGCGCCGAGTCCTTGAAGCGTTTGCAGTTCATCAACAACCTGGGCCAGCCCGTGCCCTTGAGCGGTTTTGCGCGGGTGGAACTCACCAACACCTCGCTGTCGGTGGCGCATGAAGGCGGTGTGCCCTCGGACACCTTCAGCTTCAACCTCGCACCCGGCGTGAGCTTGTCGCAAGCCACACAAGACATTGAAGACGCTGTGGCGGCATTGAACATGCCGGTGTCGGTGCGCGGCGGCTTCGCCGGTTCGGCGAATGCGTTTCAACAATCGTTGCAAACCCAACCGCTGCTGATTTTGGCGGCCTTGGTCACGCTGTATTTGGTGTTGGGCGTGTTGTATGAAAGCTTGTTGCATCCGCTCACCATCTTGTCCACCTTGCCCTCGGCGGGTGTGGGGGCGCTGCTCACGCTCATGGCGTTTGACACCGAGTTCAGCGTGATCGCCATGATCGGCATCATTTTGCTGATTGGCATCGTCAAGAAAAACGCCATCCTGATGATTGACTTTGCATTGCAACAACAACGACTTGGCCACAGTGCGGCGCAAGCGATTCACATGGCCTCGCAGTTGCGTTTGCGCCCCATTCTGATGACCACCGCTGCCGCCATGTTGGGTGCGATTCCGCTGGCACTGGCCTTTGGTGTGGGTGCTGAAATGCGTCAACCCTTGGGGCTGGCGGTGCTTGGTGGCTTGGCGCTCAGCCAACTCCTCACGCTCTACACCACGCCCATCGTGTTTGTGGGGCTTGAAGCACTGCGAGCCAAAATGTTGGGGCCGCGTCTGCCCGCGTCTTCTGTACAGTTGCCACCCATGATCGGCCAAACCGCATGACCCGTTTTTCATTTCTGCCTGTTGCCTTGCTCTGCCTGGGCTTGAGCGCTTGCGGGAGCCTGTTCAAGCCTGCTGCGCCGCAAGCAGTGGTGCCACCAAAATTCGCAGCCGCACCGGCCAACGCCACACCGATGGACATCGCGCCGCAATGGTGGACCGTGTTCAACGACTCGGTGCTCAACGACTTGCAAGACCGTTTGTTGCAAGGCAGTTTGAATTTGCAATTGATGGCCAGCAAGGTGCGGCAAGCGCAAGCCAGCGTGGCCTTGGCGCAAAGCAGTTTGTGGCCCTCGGTGAATCTGAATGCGGGTGGGGCACGTGCGCAAGAAAAATCATCCAGTGCCAATGCCTTCAGCATCGCCACGCCGCTGACCTGGGAATGGGATGTGTGGGGCCGCATGAGTGCGCAAACCGCGTTGGCGCAAGCGAACCTGCAAGCCAGCCAAGAGGATGTGGCCTTGGCGCGTTTGTCGGCGCAGGCCAGCTTGGTGCAAACCTATGTGGCGCTGCGCACCGCGCAACGCCAAGCGGCCGTGTTGCGTCAAGCCATACAGGCCTATAGCAAGGCCTTGAGCCTCACCCAAATCCGCTATGAAGCGGGTGTGGTGTCAGCCGCTGATGTGGCGCAAGCCGAATTGCAACTGCACACTACCCAAGCACAAGCGGTGGATGTGGAGAGCACGCGTTTGCAATTGCAAAACGCCTTGGCCGTGTTGCTGGGTGAAGCACCGGGTGCTTTGAATTTGACGCAGACTGATGCGTGGTTGTTCTTGCCACCACTGCCCGCGATGCTGCCGGCCAGCGTGATTCAACAACGCCCCGACATTCGCGCTGCTGCACAACGGGTGATGGCCGCGCAAGCGCAGTTGGGTGTGGCACAAGCCGCGTTTTTTCCATCGTTCAGTTTCGCTGCAAACCTGGGTTACCGCAGCAGCGACTTGGCCAACATCTTCAGTGCGTCGTCGTTGTTGTGGTCACTCGGCCCCAGCATGGCTTTGAATTTGGTCGATGGTGGTCAACGCAAAGCGGCGCAAGCCGAGGCGCGAGCCGCCTTGGACACCGTGGGCATCAGTTACCGACAAACCGTGTTGCAAGCTTTGCAAGAAGTGGAAGACAACCTTGTGGCCGCGCAACAGTTGCAACAACAATCACAGGCCCAAGGCCAAGCATTGCAGGCCGCGCAACGCAACCTCGGCATTGCGCAAGCGCAGTACACCGCAGGCACAGTGAGTTACTTGAACGTGGTCACGGCCCAAGCCAGCGCGTTGACGGCCGAGCGCAGTTTGTTGGACATTCAAAGCCGACAGTTGTTGGCCAGCACCCAGCTCATGAAAAACTTGGCCGCACCCTGGCCGATGGACACTGTGGCACCCGCAAGCAACCAGTAGGGTGTCTTAAACGGCCATGGCGGCTTTGAGGGCTTGCACACGCGCTGCATCTATATGCTGACCCACTTGCACACCTTTCAAACCTTGTTGCATGGCGGCTTCTGACAGCGTGGCGGTGTCCACCGACAGGGCCGCTTGCATCAAGGCATGCAAACGTGCGGCTTGCGGATAAGGCCGGTCTTGCAGACCTGTTCTGCCTCGTGCATCGGCTTCGCAGGCTTGTAAAGCCAGTGCAAAGCGTTCGGGTCGGCGCAGCGCATCACAGCGCAGCAGCAAACGCAACACCGCTTCGGCACTCAAGCCCAAACTGCCGTGGATGTGGCCATGCTCTTGCGCCACCACCTCGGCCAGTTCTTTGCAAGATTGCGGCACCCGCAAACGTTCACACACAGCCCGCAAAAGTTTGACGCTGCGGCCTTCATGGCCGATGTGCCGTGGCAAGGCCGTGGGGTGCGTGTTGCCCTTGCCCAGGTCGTGGCAGAGCGCAGCAAAGCGCACCTCCAAACCAGCGTTCATGCGGGCGCATTCATCCAGGACCATTTCCACATGGATGCCCGTGTCCACCTCGGGGTGATGTTCAATGGGTTGCGGCACACCATACAAACGGTCCACCTCGGGCAGCAAGCGTTGCAAAGCACCGCAGTCGCGCAGGACCTGCAACATGCGCGATGGTTGCGCGGCCATCAAACCTTTGGCGAGTTCTTGCCACACGCGTTCGCGCACCAAGGCGTCCACTTCACCGGCTTGCACCATGTCTTGCATCAAGCTTTGGGTTTCAGGCGCGACGCGAAACTGCGGAAAGCGGGCCGCCAACCGCGCCACGCGCAAGATGCGCACCGGGTCTTCGCGAAACGCATCGGTCACATGGCGAAACACTTGCGCTTGCAAATCCTGTTGGCCGTTGTAGGGGTCGATCAGGTTTTTGTCGGCGTCACGTGCGATGGCGTTGATGGTCAGGTCGCGCCTCGCCAAGTCTTGTTCCAAGGTAACGTCAGGTGCAGCATGCACCACAAAGCCTTTGTAGCCGGGCGCGGTTTTGCGCTCGGTGCGGGCCAGCGCGTATTCCTCGCGGGTCGTGGGGTGCAAGAACACGGGGAAGTCTTTGCCCACCGGTGTGAAGCCTTTGGCCACCATCTCTTCGGGCGTGCTGCCCACCACCACCCAATCGCGGTCTGCGCCATGGATGCCCAGCAAAGCATCGCGCACCGCACCACCCACCAAAAATATTTGCATCTCAACCAACGTTCTTATAAAGAACATGGACTTTAGCCCATGCTGTGCTGACGAATGTTGCCTTGGTGCAAAGCCTGGGGCTTAAGGCCCTCTAAACGTGCGTTTTCATGGGTGGTTTCGGTGGGGCAAGCTTCAGAATGGGGCGATCTTTTGTGGACCCTACATGCTTTCTGAACAATCCTTATTGAGCAAGCACTTCGAAGAGGCCTTGATGTTGCACCGACAAGGGCAGATCGAGGAGGCCAGTTTTCTTTACGCCCAAGTGTTGTCACAAGATGCTCATCACGCCATCAGCCAGCACCACCTGAGTGTGCTCAAGTACGAGCAAGGCGACTATGAAGCGGCCTTGGCGTTGCAACATCAATTGATAGAGAACCACCCCCGCAAAGCGGGCTATCTCAACAACAGAGGCAACACCTTGGTGAGGTTGGGTCAGGCTGCTAAAGCATTGGATGATTTTGACCAAGCGATTCACATCGACCCCCAGACGGCAGAGTTTCGGGTCAATCGCGCCAACGCCTTGGCGTCCCTGGATCAATATGAGCCTGCCATTTCAGACTTGAACCAAGCGATTGACCTGTCGCCTGGCTTGGGCATGGCCTATGCCAATCGGGCCAATTTATTTCACAGCACCGCGCGACATGCGCAAGCATTGGCTGACATTGAGCAGGCCCTGTCTTTAGAGCCGGACAATCCTCAGTTTCATTACAACAAGGGCATATCTTGGCGACCTTGCGACGCAGCCAAGAAGCCTTAAATCACTACCAACGGGCCTGCGAAACAGACCCTGCGTTTGAGTTGGCGCATTTGAAATGGGCCGATTTGCTGATGAGCATGCAAGCACTGCCAGACGCCGTGCAGGTGTTGCAGGCCACGCTTGAACGCTTACCGCAGTCAGAAGCCTGTTTGGTGTTGCTGGGAGAAACGCATGCCTTGATGGGCGAAACCCAGGTGGCCGAAAACTATTTCCACCAAGCCAAACGTTTGAACCCGTTGGACGAAGAAGTGGATTACTACGCTGCGGCCAATTTGGGTTTGCCGCCGCCCCTGCAAGCTCCTGTGGCGTATGTGAAGAAACTGTTCGATGGCTATGCCCCGCATTTCGAATCGCAGTTACAACAAGAATTGGCTTATGCCTCGCCTGAACATTTGCGCACCCAATGGCTGCGTCACGCTCAAATGGCCAAGGTCAGTGCCTTGGACTTGGGATGTGGCACGGGTTTGGTGGCTAAATCGTTTGGGCCTTTCTGCAGCTTCATTGATGGCGTGGACATCTCGGCACAAATGATCAAAAAATCACAAGCCACAAGCATGTACCGTGAATTGCATTTGGAAGAAGTGCATTCATTTTTAGCTCGTCAACATCAGACCTATGACTTGGTCGTCAGTGCAGATACCTTGGTGTACATCGGCGACCTGGAGGGCTTGTTTGCAGGGGTTGCCAAAGCCTTGAACCCCGGTGGTTGGTTCTGTTTCACCGTTGAGGCGACCTCTTCACCGCGCTATGCCTTGAAGCAAAGCAAGCGCTTTGGGCACGCGATCCCCTATGTAGAACAAATGGCACGTCAAAGTGATTTGCAAGTGCTGGCCATTGAAGGCGACATCATTCGTCACGAGCAACCGCTGCCCATCAAGGGATTCAATTTGTTGCTGCAAAAAATCTGATGTTCAAAAGCTGAATTGCCGCTTCAAAACCTGGGACTGAAGGCCCGCCATGCTCAAGGTTTTGGAAAGATGGCCGCCAAGGCGGTGGCGTGTGCCACACCGAGTTCGCGCAAACCGGGCAGGTGGCCACTGGCCACGTTGTCAGATTGCATGGACGCCAGGTTGTCGCGGCTCATGAGGGGCGGCCCCGGCATCAGTTCCATCAACAAGGCTTGCACATAAGCCACCGGTTGCGGCAATGCAAACACCCAGCGCACATGGCCCGACCAGGCACCGGCTTGTTCCACCAGTTGTTGCAGCGTGAACACCTGTGGCCCGACCAATTCATACACCTGTCCGATGCTGCTGCGCTGCTGCAAGCTGTGCACGATGGCCCGTGCCACGTCTTGCACCCACACTGGTTGAAAACGTGTGGTCGCACCAGCCAAGGGCACCAAGGGTGCAATGGCTTGCAGCTTGGCAAACAGATTCATGAACGCATCGTCTTCGCCAAAGATGACGCTGGGGCGCAGCACGGTGAGTTGCAAGCCATGGACCACACCGGTTTGCAGCGCGGCCTCGCCTTGGGCTTTGCTGCGCTGGTACATGGAAGGGCCGTGCAAATCCGCACCCAAGGCGCTCACATGCACCAAGCGTTTCACGCCCTCGTCGATGCAGGCCTGCGCCAAACTGCGGGCCAACAACACGTGCACTTGTTCAAATGCGGCACGGTTGCCATGCAGAATGGCCACCAAATTCACCACCGCGTCATGGCCGCGCACCAGCGCAGCCAGCTGTTGCGGGTCGTGCACATCGGCTTGCACCACGCTCACCATGGGCAGCATTTGCACCGACCGTGCAGGCAAGCGCCGAGTTGGCACCGTCACGTTCACACCCGCGCGGTTCAGCGCTTCGCACACATGCCGTCCAACAAAACCAGAGCCACCTAATACAAGAACTGAAGTCATGCATGGACTGTAGCTTGAAAGCCATGCGCTTTGGCGTTGATTGCGCTGGCCGCGTTGGGCGTCAAGCGTCGCACTGGCACAGAGATAATGGCTTGATGAACCAACTCGATGCGCTCAAACAATGCACCACCGTCGTGGCCGATACCGGTGATTTCCAACAAATCAGCCAGTACCAGCCGCAAGACGCAACCACGAACCCATCCTTGATTTTGAAAGCTGTACTCATGCCCGAGTACCGCGCTTTGTTGCAAGAGACCTTGCAACAACACCCGGGCGCGGCGGTGGACGAACAAATGGACCACCTGCTGGTGCGCTTTGGGTGCAACATCCTGCAACACATCCCCGGGCGTGTGTCCACCGAAGTGGATGCGCGTTTGAGCTTTGACAAAGACGCTACCGTGGCCCGTGCGCGGCGCATCATGGCGCTGTACCAAGCGCAAGGTGTGGGCCCCGAGCGTGTGCTCATCAAAATTGCCGCCACCTGGGAAGGCATTCAAGCCGCTGCGGTGTTGGAAAAAGAAGGCATCCACACCAACCTCACTTTGTTGTTCGCGTTTGCCCAAGCGGTGGCTTGCGGCCAAGCAGGCGTCACGCTCATCTCACCGTTTGTGGGTCGTATATACGATTGGTATAAAAAAGCCGCCGGCCCGCAGTGGGACGAAGCGGCCAACGCTGGGGCCAACGACCCGGGCGTGAAAAGCGTGCGCCACATTTACAACCACTTTAAAAAACACGGCATCGCCACCGAGGTGATGGGCGCGAGCTTTCGCAATGTCGGGCAGATCGTGGCGCTGGCCGGTTGTGATTTGCTCACCATCAGCCCCGAGTTGTTGGCGCAGATGCAAGCCAGCAGCAGCCCGGTGCCGCCAGCCTTGAGCGCAGATGCCGCCCGCGCCATGGACCTGCCCGCCGTGCACTTGAACGAGGCGCAATTTCGCTTGGCGCTGAATGAAGACGCCATGGCCAGCGACAAACTGGCCGAAGGCATTCGAGCGTTTTGCGCGGATGTGAAAAAGCTGGAAGCCTTGATGCAAGCCTGAAACCAGCGGTGTGGGCCGCGCGTCACGATGCATTCCAAAGAAAAACCCCCGCAAGGCTTTCACCTCGCGGGGGTTTTAAAGAGGGCGTTGTGAACGCATTCACAACGACGCAGCATGAGCGTTGCTCAGGCAAGGAGCTATTACATGCCCATGCCGCCCATGCCGCCCATGCCACCCATGTCGCCACCGCCCATGCCACCCATGGGTGAATCATCTTTCGGTGCTTCAGCAATCATGGCTTCGGTGGTCAACATCAAAGAGGCCACGGACGCTGCGTTTTGCAGTGCAGTGCGTGTCACTTTGGTGGGGTCCAAGATGCCCATTTCGATCATGTCGCCATAGGTGTCGTTGGCGGCATTGAAACCGAAGTTGCCTTTGCCAGCCAGGATGGCGTTGACCACCACTGAGGGCTCGCCACCCGCGTTGTAAACGATCTCGCGCAAAGGCGCTTCGATGGCTTTCAACACCAGCTTGATGCCAGCGTCTTGGTCAGGGTTGTCACCTTTGATGGTGCCAGCGGCTTGACGGGCACGCAACAGCGCCACACCACCACCGGCCACGATGCCTTCTTCCACGGCAGCGCGGGTGGCGTGCAATGCATCTTCCACGCGGGCTTTTTTCTCTTTCATTTCCACTTCGGTGGCTGCGCCCACTTTGATGACGGCCACACCGCCAGCCAACTTGGCCACGCGCTCTTGCAACTTCTCGCGGTCGTAGTCGGAGGTGGCTTCTTCGATTTGAATGCGCACTTGTTTGACACGGGCTTCGATGTCGGCAGCGGCACCAGCGCCATCAATGATGGTGGTGTTTTCTTTGCCCACTTCGATGCGTTTGGCAGAACCCAGGTCAGCCAAGGTGACTTTCTCGAGGGTCAGGCCAACTTCTTCAGCGATCACTTTGCCGCCGGTCAGGATGGCGATGTCTTCCAACATGGCTTTGCGACGGTCACCAAAGCCAGGGGCTTTGACGGCAACCACTTTCAAGATGCCACGGATGGTGTTGACCACCAAAGTGGCCAGCGCTTCGCCGTCCACTTCTTCGGCAATGATGAGCAATGGACGACCAGCTTTGGCCACGGCTTCCAAGGTGGGCAACAGTTCGCGGATGTTGCTGATCTTTTTGTCAAACAACAGCACGAAGGGGTTGTCGAGCAACGCCACTTGTTTTTCGGGGTTGTTGATGAAGTAGGGTGACAAGTAGCCACGGTCAAACTGCATGCCTTCAACCACGTCGAGTTCGTTTTGCAAAGACTTGCCGTCTTCCACGGTGATCACGCCTTCTTTGCCGACTTTGTCCATGGCGTTGGCGATGATTTCGCCGATGCTGGCATCAGAGTTGGCAGAGATGGAGCCGACTTGGGCGATTTCTTTGCTGGTGGTGGTCGCTTTGGAAGCTTTTTGCAGCTCGGCGATCAGGGCGGTGACCGCCTTGTCGATGCCGCGCTTCAGGTCCATCGGGTTCATGCCGGCGGCCACGTATTTCATGCCTTCGTGCACGATGGCTTGGGCCAACACGGTGGCGGTGGTGGTGCCGTCGCCTGCGTTGTCAGAGGTTTTGGAAGCGACTTCCTTGACCATCTGCGCACCCATGTTTTGCAGTTTGTCTTTGAGTTCGATTTCCTTGGCCACGGACACACCGTCCTTGGTCACGGTGGGGGCGCCGAAAGAACGCTCCAACACCACGTTGCGGCCTTTGGGGCCCAGGGTCACTTTGACTGCATTGGCCAGGATGTTCACACCCTCGACCATGCGCGCGCGGGCTTCGCCGCCAAAAATCACGTCTTTTGCTGCCATTTGTATAGCTCCTAAAAATTAATCAACACTTGTGGGCCCGTCTTGCCAGCGGCCAGCGCTGCCAGGGCATGGGCCCATCCACATCACTTGGCGTCAACCACCGCGAACAGGTCTTCTTCTTTCATGACCAACAGCTCTTCGCCATCGATCTTGACCGTTTGGCCGCTGTATTTGCCGAAAAGCACGCGCTCACCAACTTTGACGCCGACGGCGGTCAATTCGCCTTTGTCGTTTTTCTTGCCTGGGCCCACAGCCAGGATCTCGCCCTGGTCGGGCTTCTCAGCGGCGTTGTCAGGGATGACAATGCCAGAGGCGGTTTTGGTTTCACTTTCAATGCGCTTGACGATCACGCGATCGTGCAGGGGGCGAAGTTTCATGGCATCTCCATAGATATAACAAGGGGTTTGAGCCACGGCTGCCAGACATCCCATAGGCATGTTGGCGGCCATGAACTGAACGAAGGGTGGGTGTTGTTAGCACTCAATCCTTACGAGTGCTAATGATAAGGGCATTTGGGATGCTTTCAAGTTGGGTGCTTGAAAAAAGATGCCCATGGCTTATGGGGGAATGGGCAACGCGGGTGTGCCACCGCAAGCGCTCAGTTGAGTCAGTCAGCCTTTGGCGCCAGGAAAAGACACCCCTTGGTGAGTTCTTAACGTTCAATATTCATCTGTTTGGGCGCTTGTGGAGCATTTATCGCTATTGAATATCTGGCGTTGGATGGGGTTGGGCGCAGGTGTGGTTTTAGGGTTTTCATGGCGGTTCCAGGCTTGGGTTGATGGCGTTTGGTGTCGGTGCTGTGCTTAAATCTGAGAAGCCATGGCATTGGCTGAAGGCCAACATACAGGAGAGCGACAGATGGGTTTTTTATCGGGTTTTGTCAGAATGTTGTTGACATTGGGTTTGGGCCTGCTGCTCATGCCCGCACAGGCTGCGCCGTGCATGATCGTCAGCTTGACGGGCACCCAAAGTGGGCCACCTGCGGTCAATGGGCTGGCCGGGGCAGGGACCTTGGTGCGCTACGGCGATGACAACAACGATTGCAACGCGGTGAGGTTGCAATTTGACGCTGGCCGTGGAACCACCATGCGTTTGTCACAACTGGGTGTGTCGCCTGGACAGGTCACCGCCATCTTTTTCACCCATGTGCATTCGGACCATGCCGACGGCTTTGCCGACTTGGCCCAATTGCGCTGGAATTTCAATTCCAATGGACCGAAGTTGGATGTGGTTTGTGCCGATGACATGACCTCTGCCCTGGGGTTCACGCTGAGTTGCCGCAACCTGGTGGCGCACATTGGGGATGCTTATTTGAAATCTGGAGAGATTGCGCAAAGGCGCTCGGAAGACAAGTCCCGGTTGCCAGGTGGCCCGGCTGATGTATTGAGCATCAAGACCTTTTTGCCAACCAACGATGCACAAGGCGTATGGTCGCTGGGGGAAGTGAAAGTGAGCGCCATTCGCTCGACACACATCACAGGTCATGCCTCGTATCGGGTTGACACGCCTGCCGGCAGCGTGGTGATTGGGGGCGATGCGGGCAACGATGTCACGTCGCCCCCGCGCGCAAGTTCAACGTCGGCGCAAGTCGAGCGTCTCGCCCAAGGTGCGGACATTGTGGTTCACTCCACCATGCACCCGGCCATGGGGCCAGATCGCGACAGCGGCATGCCCGCAGATGTATTTCACCGACAAAGTTTGGTGGGCGACTTGGGTGCGTTGGCCAAACGCATCGGTGCCAAGCATTTGATGCTGACCCATCTGGCCCCACCTTTGGGGGCCTTGCGGCACGGTCCTTACAAAGTGCCGGGTGGCCCGTTTACCCAAGCAGATTATTTGAAGGTGGTGGCGGAGTCGGGCTTCAACGGCAATGTGGTGGTGGGCACAGACTTGGCCACCATCCGATTTCCCTCCAAATAGTGTCGGCCTGATTCGATAATGATCGGTTCAAGCTAAGTACTGCCCGCCATTCACATGCCAGGTTTGACCGGTGACATGGGCCGCGCCCTCTGAGGCCAAAAACTGAACGATGGGGGCGATGTCGCTGGCGCTGGCAATGCGGCCCAAGGGCACCTGATCGGCCGCTGCATGAATCTCCGCTTCGCTCATGCCTTGGCGCGGTTGGGCGGTGTCGGTGATGCCCGGTGCGACGGCATTCACCCGGATGCGGTGGGCCGACAAGGCCATGGCGCTGGCGCGCGTCAGACCCACCAAACCGGCTTTGCTCGAGACGTAATGGGCGGCTTTGGGCGAGCTGCGAAAGGCCGCGCCAGAGGTGATGTTGATGATGCTGCCGCCACGCCCCTGCGCGATCATGCGCCGCGCCGCTTGTTGGGTGCATAAAAAAGGCGCTTTGAGATTGACCGCCAAGGTTTGGTCCCACATGGCCTCGGTGAGATCGAGGAAATCGGCGCGGGGAAATATGGCCGCGTTGTTGACCAAGATATCCACGCCGCCCTGGGCGTCGGCTTGCGCAAATAAATGCGCGATTTGCGCGGTGTCCGTCAAATCGGCTTTGACCCAGGTGACCTTCGCGCCCATGTCGGACAGGGTTTGCATGCCGCTGGCGGCTGCCGCCTCGTCCAAGTAATTGGCAACGATGCGGGCGCCGGCTTGGGCCAGCGCCACCGCAATGGCCAAACCAATGCCTTGCTGCGCGCCTGTGACCACGGCATGGGCTTGGGACAACGTGGGTCGGGGCATGTTGGGCTGTTCGTTCATGGCTGTTTCCTGATGGTGTTGGGCTTTTGGCTAATAATCGATGAAGTTAATATTTTTATATTTAAATCAATAAATTAAATAAATACAAGATGAAAAAGCACGAGCAAACCCCGATTTTGGCCTACGCCATCACCATTTTTTTGAGCGCGTTTTTATTATTTCAAGTTCAGCCCATGATGGGCAAGATGATCTTGCCGTGGTTTGGCGGCGCCGCCTCGGTGTGGACGGCGTGCATGTTGTTTTTCCAATCTTTGTTGTTGCTGGGCTATTTGTACACCCACTGGGTGATGCGCCTCCTGAGCCCGTCTCGACAGAGCTTTTTGCACATTGCGCTGTTGCTGCTGTGCCTTTTGTTTTTGCCCATCAGCCCTTCGGAGGCCTTGAAGCCCCAGGGGTCTGAAGACCCAACGTGGTTGATTTTGTATTTGTTGGGTGTGACGATTGGCCTGCCCTACATGGTCTTGTCCACCACCGGCCCCTTGGTTCAAGCTTGGTTTGCCAAAGAGCGATCAGACGTGGTGCCGTATCGCTTGTTTGCCTTGTCCAATTTGGGCTCGATGCTGGCTTTGCTGGCCTATCCCTTGGTGATCGAGTCGGCCTTGCCCACCCGCATGCAGTCGTGGATGTGGTCAGCGTTCTTTGTGGTGTTTGTGCTGTGCTGCGTTTATTTGTCGCGGCGCAGTTTGGCTTTGGCCAGCGCTGAGACGGCCCCCAGTGGCGCCTCCCAGGACAGCGCAGAGTTGCCCGAAGCAGCACCGCGCCTGGTCCAGCAGCTCATCTGGGTGGCCTTGGCCGCTTGTCCCTCAATGCTGATGGTGGCCGACACCAGCTTCATGACCGAAAACATCGCCCCCATTCCCTTGATGTGGGTCATGCCGTTGGCCTTGTATTTGCTCTCATTCATCATTTGTTTCGAGATGCCTTTTTTGTACAAGCGGTTGATCTGGTTGCCTTTGTTTGTGCTGTCTTTGGCCCTGTTGGCCTATTTGCCCAACTTGCGCATGGGCGAGTGGCCGGTGGCATTCAGCGTGGGGCTGAACCTGCTGTCGTTTTTTGGGGTGTGCATGGTGTGCCACGGCGAGTTGGCCGGGCAAAAGCCCAACCCTCGCCACCTGACGGGCTACTACTTGATGCTGTCGGTGGGTGGCTTTTTGGGTGGTTTTTTTGTCGGCGTGATCGCGCCTTATTTCTTCAACAGCAACTATGAATATTCGGTGGGTCTGGTGCTGTCGGCGGTCGTGGTGCTGGCGGCTTTGTTGGGCCCAGCGCTGGGGATGACGCCAAACTGGCGCACATCGGTGGGTGTGCTGGGTGGGGCCATGTCCATGGCGTTGGTGTGGGCCAGCGTGAGCTACCACCAAGCCAAATCGGAGGGGGTGACTTGGAAGGCGCGCAATTTTTATGGCTCGCTCAAAATGTACGAATACGGCGGCTACCGACGCATGCTGCACGGCCAAATCATCCACGGCCAACAATATGTGAGCGATGATTTGCGCAGGCGCCCCACCACCTACTTCACCCCCGCCTCGGGCGTGGGTTTGGCCATGTTGGCCAAAGGCGAAACAGGCCCCTTGCGCGTGGGTGTGCTGGGCTTGGGCGTGGGCACCTTGGTGGCCTATGGGCGTGCGGGCGATGTGTACCGCTTGTATGAAATCGACCCCTTGGTGATCGAACTGGCCCAGGAAAAATTCACCTACCTGAGCGACACCCCCGCCAATCTGGAGATTGTTTTGGGCGATGGCCGCTTGCAACTCGAGCGTGAGCCTTCGCAGCAATTTGATGTGTTGGTGATGGACGCTTTCTCGGGCGACTCGGTGCCCGTGCATTTGCTCACCCTCGAAGCCTTCCAAATTTATTTCAAACACCTCAAACCGGATGGCGTGTTGGCGATGAACGTGACCAATGCCTTTTTGGACCTGGTGCCCGTGCTCAAGCGCGCGGCCGAACACCATGGCAAACACATGCGCCTGCTCGAGCACCCCGGCGACCAGGATTTGGCGTTTGCCTCCAGATGGGTCGTGATCACGGACCGCAAGGATTTTTTCGACCACGCTTCGCTGCAGGCCATGCGCGAGGTCGGGGCACCCGAAGGTTTTGCCGCCTGGCGCGACGACTACAGCAGCTTGTTGGCGGTGCTGAAGAAAAAGCCTTGAGCACCCTGTGTGCCAAGGAGGGCGTTGTGCCCAACGAGAGCCCGTTGGGCAGGCTTTTTTGTCCTGAAAACAGCCTGTCGGCACCTGGCATTCACCGCCAATGGGCAGGGCAGATTTTCTTGTGAAGAAAAACAAAACAAATCAAATGTTCATATGTCCTGGCTGCTGCCGCTGCCATTGCCATTCGGGTTGGCGTTCAAATGTGACGCACCATTCAATGTGGCGCAAATTCATATTTAAATAAATATCGACGTTTTTAATATAAAAGGATATTTTGATGTGTTATTGTGAGTTTTCCCATTTTGTCTGACTAAGAATGCGCAGGCCTATGGGTGCCGGATAACGGCTAAAACACATCTCACAACTTTGGAGTCTCACATGAAATTAACCAAAATCTTCTTGGCAGTTGCCATGGTCACCACCAGCATGGCCACCATCAGTCAAACCAGCGGTGGCGCCAGCGGTGGCGGTCAGCAGAAATCTGGTGGCGCTTCAACTGGCGCTTCCTCGACCGGTGGTCAGTCTGGCGGTCAAAGCGGTGGCGGCCAGCAGAAATCTGGTGGCGGCTCACAAACCCAAAGTGCTGGTGGCAGCCAAGGCGGCGGCTCAACCGGTGGCCAGTCTGGCGGTCAAAGCGGTGGTGGCCAGCAGGGTGGTCAAGGCCAATCCAAGTAATCCTTTGATGGCTTAAGTGAGTCATGTCTCCCATATCTGCGACAGGTATGGGAGACATTTTTTCTTTATTCTGATAGTGGTGTGAACATGAAAAAGTTAGTTGTTTCCTTGGGCATGGCCTTTGTGTGTCCAGCCTTTGCACAAGATGCTGCGGTTTTCAAACTCGATGATGTCAATTTGAAGCCCATCAAGCTCAGTGAATTCATTGCGCAAGTCAAGGAAAGCAACACCTGGATTCGGACCAAAAAGTTAGCCAATGAATCCACCGCCTCATGGCAGCAGTCCATGTCGGCTTACAACCTCAACCCCTCATTCAGCTACAGCCGGGGTACCTTTTACGCCCAGGCACCGACGGACGCATTTGCAAGTCGCTCACCCCAATCAGGCACCTACACCTTGTCGGGCAATATCGAAGGCCGCGGCAAGCAAGACGCTCGCAAAGAGTATTCGGGCACTGAGTTGGCCCGCCAATCGGTGGACTTGGGCGCCATGGTTTATGGCGTGGAAGTTGACTCCGCCTTTTTGTTCTTGGACGCCTTGCGTGTCAAAAACCTTTGGCTGGTCAAAGACAAGGCCCAAACAGAATTGGAAAAAATGGGCAACCCAGACCTGAAGCTGGCCATTGACGATTACAAGCAATTCAAGACCGACCAAGCCAACGACTTCAAATACTTTTCTTTGGGCATGGCCAGTTTCTTGGGCAAGCCCAGCAATGTGCTGCCCGACCCCACGGCCGAACTCAATGTCGCCCCCAGGGACTTTGACGTGAGAAGCCTGGTCGACAACGCCCGCCGCTCACGCCCCGATATTTTGTCGCTGGAAGCGGCATTCAACGTGTCCAAAGCCGCCGATGTGCTGGCACAAAAAAACCGCAATCTGGATTACAGCGTGAGTGTCTATGGCACAGACACACCAGGGTACGTGGGTACGTACAGCGGATATT
Organism: Comamonadaceae bacterium; assembly: GCA_947448885.1. GTDB lineage: Bacteria > Pseudomonadota > Gammaproteobacteria > Burkholderiales > Burkholderiaceae_C > Limnohabitans. The sequence continues at coordinate 63,245 of CANFPJ010000003.1, read as the reverse complement.
CGACCACCTATGAGCGTGGAATCTCTTATGGCTTCTCGGTCAGCGTGCCCATCCCCATCAGCCAGTTGTATGACGCTGATTTGGTGGCCGCGAAAAACGCCCGCTTGCAAGCCGAAATCATGCTCGAAGACGCCAAAAACCGGGTTTACTTTGAAGTCAACCAAGCCTTGCTGCAATTCAACAGTGCCAAGCTCAAATTGCAAACCGCGCTGGACAACCAAAAAAACCTGGCCGACAAAAAAATGGCCAGTTTGGATGATGTCAACAACTGGCACGCGACTGAAGTGGAAGCCATTGACGCCAAAGTGAACTATGCCAAGGCCTTGCTGTTTTTGGGCCGAGTCAGCGGCTTGAAAAACGTCTTGACCATGTGATCGACATCGCTCGACCCCCTCCGCATCAACGAAGTCAAAAATGAATCATTACAAAAACTTCAAACGCAGTGCCACCGCCATGACTTTGTTGTGGGCTGCGGCCACCTGTTTGGTGAGCGCTCAGCCCGCTGCGCCCGGTGGTCAGATGCCCAACCAAGGTGGTGGTGGCGGTGCGCAAGCGGGTGGACAAACTGGCGGCCCTGCGCAAGGGCAAATGGGTGGCCCTCCCAACGGACAAATGGGTGGCCCCCCCGGCGGCCCTGGCGGCGCGATGGGCGGATCTTCTCAAGGCCCAATGGGTGGCATGGGTGCCCCTGGTGGTGGCATGGGCGGCCCCCCCAGTGGACAAATGGGCGGCATGAGCGGTCCAGCCGGCGCCATGGGTGGTCCTCCTCAAGGCCCAATGGGTGGCATGGGTGCCCCTGGTGGTGGCATGGGCGGCCCCCCCAGCGGCCAAATGGGCGGCATGGGCGGTCCTGTCAGTGGGATGGGTGGTCCTCCCAGCGGACAAGCGGGCGGCATGGGCGCCCCCGGCGGACAAATGGGTGGCATGGGTGCCCCCGGTGCCGGTATGGGTGGCCCGCCCAGTGGACAAGGTGGCGGCATGGGCGGCCCAGGCATGGCAATGGGTGGACCTACCGGTGCAGCCGCAGGTGGCATGGGTGCCCCTGGCGGGATGATGGCTGGCCCACCCAGTGGCGGCATGGGAGGTCCTGGTGCTTCGGGGGCGTCTCAGATGAGCGGCCCGCCGAGTGGCCAAATGGGTGGCATGGGTGGCCTCGGTGGCTCGATGGGTGGCCCCTCCAGCAGCACCACAGCGCCTGGTACCCGATGAACCGTTGATGAATTCTTGATCTGAAGTTACTGAAGAAAAGTCAAAACGATGAACCCTTATAAAACTTCCAAGTGGGCAGCGACGTTGGCGCTTTCTGCCATGCCGTGGATGGCCTTTGCAGACCCTGTCTCAACCTGCCCACCGACATGCGCTTTGCCTGGACAACCTGGTGGACCGCCTCCTCAGGGGGGCAATAACCAACCCGGTGGTCCCACTCCGGGCGCACCTGCTGGCACGCCACCGGGCACGGCACCGGGTTCGATCCCAGGCATGACGCCGGGCAAAGCACCGGGTGCAGGTCCAACCCCCATGGCGGGTGGTCAGGGCCCTGGTGGAGCGGGCGCTGGTCAAATGGGACAGCCCGGCAATGGCGCACCTGGCGGTCAGCCCGGGCAGCCTCAGCAACCCATGGCTGGAACCCCGCCTGCACCTGGTGGGCAAATGCCAGGTGGCGGCATGGGCATGGCTGGTAGCCCCATGGGTGGCGGCGTGGGCGCCCCTGGGGGTGCCATGGGTGCACAGGGTGGCTCGATGGGTGGCATGGGCATGATGGCGGGCAGCCCCATGGGCGGTGGCATGGGTGCTCCTGGCGCTTCAATGGGCGGCGGCATGCCGGGTGGCCAGATGGTCGCCGGAATGGGAGCGCCCATGGGCGGCATGGGCGCGCCAGGTGGTGCTCCTGGTGGCCCCCAGGGTGGTGGTCAACCCGCACCGGCGGGTGCACAACCCGGCGGCGCGCCGGGAGGACAAGCGGGTCCAGGCGGTGGTCAAGGCGGTGCGACAGCTGGTGGTCAAGCCGGCGGCGCGGGTGGCCCGCAGGGCGGCCCTGCGCCCGGACCAGCACCGGGTCCTGGTGGACCGGGTGGTACCCAACAAGCAGGCGGCCCAGGTGGTCCTGGCCCACAGGGTGCAGGACCCGGCGGTCCTCAGGGCGGTGGCCCTGGCGGTGCTGGCGGTGCTGGCGGACAAGGCGGCCCAGGTGGATTGGCTGTGGCCTCAGCTGGCGGCACTTCGCAAATGCGTGGTGGTGTCACGACCAGAACCAGGTCGTCGGCATCGGGTTCTTATGGTGTGAGCAGTGGCTCATTCCTGAGCACCCAGAGCGTGGCCTCGGTGTCGTTTCTCTCCAGGTCGCCCACCAAGCGTTAAGACCGCCTGAGGGGGGTCGCCTCAAATGAGCCTGCAGGGCTCTGTTTGAGAACCTCACCGAAACCTTTCGCTGCCAACCCCACGCTCACCCCGTGGGGTTTTTTCATGGTGGGTCAATCCATGGGCATGACGCGGGTTGTGCGCCCCATCAATGCCCCGTGACGTGGGGCTTTCCGCATCCGCCCATCACCGAGGCGCACTGACCGGCTTGGCCATGCCAGCGCTCAGGCTTTGGGGTATTGGTCGTCGGTGACGGCGCTGCCCCAATCGGTTTTACCGATGGAGGTGGCCGTGTGCAGCATGTAGCTGCCTTGTTCAGCCCCGTGCCAGTGGCGCTCATGGGGAGCTATCCAAACCATGTCCCCTGTGCGGATGCGCTGGGGTGGTTTTCCGTCCAAGCAAATCCAACCGCTGCCGGCGATCACGTTGAGCATTTGGCCTTGTTCATGCTGGTGCCAGTGGGTGCGTCCGCCCGGTGCGAAAAACACATTGTTGATGGTCACGTTGTCGGTGGTGGGCATGATGGGGTCGCCCCACACCGTGCCGGTGCAGGTGGCAGAACCTGTGCGCGATTCAGAAGGAACGCCTTCTTGGCGTGCGTGAAAAACTTGCATGAACGGTCTCCGATAGGTTTTTGAACATCAGCGGGGCATGGTGGGGGTCGAGTGGCATGGCCGCGCCAGTGGCGATCAGCCCTGTCACGATGAACATCCCCCAACGCATGTGAAATATACGCCATGGCTTTTGGCAGAAACTGCTCTCTTCTATAACCGACATTCAAAAGGCGGGGATTCTTGGCATTGACAGCCGTGGCTGCCTGTACCAACATCGATCACAAATTCGCCAGACCTCTGAATGCCCCCATGTCCCCATCCGCCCCGCCCCATGCGACCCCCATCATCGGCGATGATTTTCTAACCGCTGTGGGGCCCCAAACACCGGGTGGCCAATACCTGCGCCGCTACTGGCACCCTTTCATGCTGGCCAGTGAGTTGCAAGACTTGCCCGTGGCCTTGCGTTTGATGGGCGAAGACTTGGTGGTGTTTCGCGACCGCGCTCAGCGCATTGGTTTGCTGCACAAACATTGCTTGCACCGGGGCACGTCTTTGGAGTTCGGCATCCCCGCTGACCAAGGCATTCAGTGCTGTTACCACGGTTGGAAGTTTGACATCGACGGGACAATTTTGGAGACCCCCGCCGAGCCCGCCAACAGCAAAATCAAACACAACTTCAAGCAAGGCGCTTACCCGGTGCGTGAACTGCATGGCTTGTTGTTTGCCTACATGGGCCCACCCGAGCACATGCCCGCGTTGCCCGTGCTCGACACCTTTGCCAAAGACGAGGGCAACCAACCGGTGCCGTTTCGTTTCCACATGCCGTGCAACTGGTTGCAAGTGGTCGAAAACGCTTGCGACCCCATTCACAATGTGTTCTTGCATGCCATCGTCAGCAGCCAATTTTCAGACGCTTTCAAGGTGCTGCCTGCGCTGGATTTTGTCGACACACCGATGGGCTTTTTGTCCATGGCCACGCGTTTGGTGAATGGCCGGGTGTTTGTCCGCGCCAGCGACATCATCATGCCCAACATTGGGCAATTCACCGGTTCGAGCAACAAGGCATCTGAAGACAGCTTTCGCATCGGCTGTGGCCGCACGCGCTGGGTCACGCCGATCGACGATGTCAACTGCCACTACATTGGCTATGTGCACTTCAGCCCCAAATACAAACCATACGGCAACCTCACGCCCGACGATTTGGGGGTGGACAAAGCGGGTTTGATCGGACAAACCGACGAGCGGCCCTACAAAGAGAGGCAGCGCGAGCCCGGCGATTACGACGCCGTGGCCAGCCAGGGCCAAGTGGCCAATCGGCGCGCCGAGCACTTGGGCACCACCGATCGGGGGGTGGTGATGTTTCGCCGTTTGCTGGCCAAAGCCATTCAAGCCAATTTGGAAGGTGATACGCCGGCCTTGCCCCAGCCCATGCTTTGGGATGGCAAAACCAGAACTTTTGCCCACGAATACGTGCTGAGTGTGGGCCCTGATGCCGCTGGTGCATCACACGATGCCCTGCAAAACTTTGGGCGGGCCGCTGCGCAAGCGGTCGTGTCGGCGCAAAGCCTGCAAATGGGCCACGATGACATTGAGCAACAGACCCATCAAAAGGTGCTGCAACTGTTAAAGGAATGGGTCAAATGAATGTCTTCAAGTGGTGCTTGTGGTGCTTGATGTGGCCCTTGGCGGCCCAGGCGCAAAATTATCCGCAACGGCCCATCAAGTTGGTGGTCGCCTATCAAGCGGGGGGTGCCACCGATGCCTTTGCCCGCATCGTGGCGCAAAAGCTCTCAGGCTACATGGGCCAGCCGGTGGTGATCGACAACCGCGCGGGCGGCAACTCGGTGATTGGCACCGACTTTGTGGCCAAGGCCCAACCAGATGGCTACACCTTGTTGCTCAACCCGGCTTCGCATCTGACCGTGCCGTTTTTCAATAAAAAAATGCCGTATGACGCGGTCAAAGACTTCACCCCCATCATCGCTGCGGCCTATAACAACCGATGCATCGTGGTGCACCCGTCCTTGCCGGTGCAAAACTTGAATGAGTTGATCGCCTATGCCAAGAAAAACCCGGGCAAGCTGTCCTATGGCGTGGCGGCCTCGGGTTCAGCGCAAGAATTGGCCGGTGATTTGCTCAAGTTCACCACCGGCATCGACATGGTGCCGGTACCCTACAAAGGTGGGGGCCCCGCCATGAACGACTTGCTCGGGGGGCAAATCCAGATGGGCATTTTTGTGCTGGCCGATACCTTGCAGCACATCAAAACGGGCCGCTTGCGCGCGCTGGGCATTGTCGAGGGGCGGCGCTCCAAGGCCGCCTCCGACATCCCCACGGTGGCCCAGGCGGGTGTGCCGGGCTTTGCCATCCCCGACCAATGGATCGGCATTTTTGGTCCCGCAGGTTTGCCCGCGCCCATTGCCCAACGCATCAACGCCGAAATGAACAAAACCCTGGCCTTGCCCGATGTCAAAGCCGCATTGGAAAACATTGGCTACGAAACCATTGGCGGCAGCGCGGCAGAGTTTGCCGCCATGGTGGTGGACGATCAGCGCAAGTACCAAAAACTCTCTGAAACCATTGTGCTCAATGTGCAATGAGCACGATGAATCTCTTTTGTTGATGTAGAAAGACTGAACATGAAATTGGTGACATTCCTCACGCCCCAAGGGGCAGAACACCTGGGCTGCATGGGCGCTGACCTGAGCTCGGTGATCGATCTGACCGCCGCCGATCCCACTGGCGCGTGCCGCGATATGCTGGCGCTGATCGATGCGGGCCCCGCAGGCTTGGATGCCGCCCGGGCCTTGGCCCAAAAGGCCGCCCATGTGCATCCCTTGGCCAGCGTGAAATTGTTGGCCCCTTTGCCCCGACCGCGCCGTTTGCGCGACTGCTTGGCTTTCGAAAAGCACGTGCGCCAATCGCGGGCCAATCGTTACTTGTTTGGTCAGGGCAAGGAACGGGTGGACCCCGCCAACATTCAGTTGCCCAGCGCTTGGTACAAAAAACCGGTCTATTACAAAGGCAATGTGTTCAGCATTGTGGGCACCCAGACCCCCGTGCATTGGCCGGCATATTCACAGGTGATTGACTACGAATTGGAGATCGCCATCGTCACCAGCCGATCCGGCAAGGACGTGCCCATCGACCAAGCCCTGAATTATGTTTTTGGGTACATGGTGTTCAATGATTTTTCGGCCCGCGATGCCCAGTACATCGAAATGCAAACCGGGCTGGGTCCATCCAAAGGGAAAGATTTTGATACCGGCAACGCCATGGGCCCGTGGTTGGTCACCGCCGATGAGGTGCCCGACCCCCAAGCCTTGACCATGTTGGCCCGGGTCAACGGCCAGGAATGGTCGCGGGGAACCAGTGCCGACATGCAGCACAGTTTTGCCGCCATCATCAGCCACGCCTCAGACTCGGAGACCTTTTATGCCGGCGAGGTGATTGGCTCCGGCACGGTGGGCGGCGGCTGTGGCAACGAACTCGGGCGCTTTCTCAAACATGGGGATGTGATGGAGTTGGAGGTCAGCGGCTTGGGCGTGTTGACCAACACCATCGTTGCCCCCCATGTGCTGCAAGTGCCCACCATGCCGATTCACATCTTGGATTAGGCCCGCATTGCAGTGCCGAACCCCTGCGGGTTTTATGCTGCCATGATTTGAAGCCTGAGGGCTGGCTTTTATGGACGGACTTTGGATGGACCATGGCAGGGCCGCAACACTGGGTCAGTGACTCACTTTTCAGGCAGATTAAAAGTGATCCTGGAATACTTTTGATAGACAAGATTTCTAAGCCACCTGTGCCCAGGTTCTGAGTGAACCCGATCGTGCCAAAACTGACACACATCCGCGCTGGGTGCCTCAAAGGGCAATGGGAAAAATGCAAGGGATTCCGTAGACATCAGGCTTTCGGCCAAGCGCTTCGGAACGCATGCAATCAAATCGCTCGCTGCCACAATTTCAGCAATGCCTAAACCATGTGCCAACTCGACCACCACTTTCCGGCGTTTATGGTGTTGCTTGAAAAGATCATCCAGAAACAGATCGAAACTGTCATGGCTCGCGGCTGGAGGCAAATAGACCGCATGTCTGGCCATCAGAAAGTTATTTAAAGTCAGTCCCTTTTTCAACAGACTGTGGTCTTTTCTAGCGAGCACGACATAACTTTTGCTGAATAAGCGTTGCTGATGAAACCCGGCTTGGAACCTGTCGAATGTTCCAATGGCCAAATCAATATCTCCATCGGACATCATTGACTGAGCTACCCGCGGCGATAGGTTGACCAATGAAATACTGACCTTGGGGGCCACCTCCATCAGCGTTTTCATCAAATTGGGCATCAAGATCAACTGGCCGACATCACTGATGTAAATTTTGAAATTTCTCTCACTGATGGCGGGATCGAATGCCTTGGTGGATTCAATGGCAAATTGAATTTGCATCAATGATTCCTGAATCGGACCTGCCAACTGTTCAGCAAGTGCAGTGGGCATCATTCCCGAGGGGGATGCGACAAATAATTTATCGTCAAAATGATGTCGCAATCTTTTTAGGCAGTTTGAGATGGCAGATTGTGACAAATTCAACTCTTCACCCGCAAGCGTCACATTTCGCTTGCGCATGACAGCACAAAAAACGTGCAGAAGATTCAGATCCAAATTATTGGTGTGCGATGTTTTCTTCAAGGCAGTTCAGATTCAAAGAATGGTTTTTCATCCATTCGTAAAAACTTTGAAGCTGATTATCAATCATGCCAATGGTTTCGTTGTCGGTACAAACGCCAGCGTTAGAGAACTTCTCATGAGCTTTCCCGATGAAAACTTCGGGCTTGATCATGACGCGGGAATCAGTTGCTTCAAAAATACGACGAAGTTCGTATTGAACTCTCACCCCGCCGAGTTGGCCCAAAGAAGCAGAAATCAGCATGACGGGAAGTTTTAACAATGGCTTGTTGGGCATGCGAGACATCCAATCTATGGTGTTCTTGAGCCGTGCTGGAACAGAGTGGTTGTATTCAGGCGATGCCACGACGAGTCCATGACTTTGCCCGATGAGTTGGGCAAGTTCACTGATCTCAACGAAAAAAGGTGAGACTTCTGCTCGGTCCTCATAAAAAGGAATTTTTGAAATATCAAATAGTTGAAGATCAATGCGGTCTTCGTACTTTGACTTGATATGGTTCAACACCATGTGGTTGTATGAGTTGGTACGACAAGAGTTTGTCAATCCAACGATTTGGAGCCTTTGGAAGTTGTCCATGTCATGCTTCATTTACTTTGACAGTCATAGAGCCCAACCCCTGGGCTGAGGCAATGAGCACATCACCAGGTCTGATGGGACCAACACCTTGGGGAGTGCCGGTCATTAAGACATCACCAGGCAGCAGTGTGTAAAAACCAGATGCATATTCAATCAACTCAGCCACAGACATGACCATGTCGGAGGTGTTGGCATCTTGCTGAATGGTGCCATTCACTTTGAGTTGCAATGCAACATCGGTCGGATCAATTCCCTCATCGGCGGATACAAGCCAAGGGCCCAAAACAGTGTAGGTATCGATGGACTTTCGAAAGCTTCGATCTTCTGATCCGCGCACCGTGATATCCAAACCCAAGCAATAGCCCGCAACGTGCTCAAGTGCCTTGTCTTTGCTGACGCTTGTCGCGGCTTTTCCAATCACAGCACACAACTCAATTTCATGGTCAGTTCGGCGGTCCAAAAAGCGTTGTTTGATGCCATCGCTCGGCCCAACCACAGATGAGGGCGCCTTTAAAAATAAACCGGCTTTTCGGATGTCAGTGATGATGTGTCCGAATGCTTGACCATTGCTCAGCATCTCATCGACGTGGGCCTGGTAGTTGATGGGGGCGGCAACCACCTTGCTGGCATTGTCAATGGGGCTGTTGAGATGAACTTCAGATAACTTGTATGAATCAGAGTTCGCCTTTATTTCCTCGAGCTGAGCCGAAGATTTGTGTTTTAAAGCCGATAAAAGCTCTAACGTATCTTTGGATGGCACCAATGAAGTCACGTCATAAATGTCGTCGCCCACCACAATGCCGACTTGCGAAAAATTAAACCGGGCAATTTTCATATTTAAACTTGTTTTACAAAGTGACTGTGCATGGCGTTCTTCATTGCTGCCGTGGGTAGATCAGAAAAGGCCCATTGATCCAGTCTTTCTGGAGGCCTGATCCATTGGTCAGGTCTTCCAGGGATGTGATTGGGATCTGTGATGCGTTGCAGTTCGGCCGTGTATTCAGTGGCGTAGCCATCCGGATCCAAAAAATAGGCAAAAACATTGTCGCCAGGACCGTGCCGTCCGATGCCCCATTGGATTTTGTGGCCAGCTAGCTTTAGGCGACCAACACCGAACATCAACTCATTCCAGCTTTTCATTTCAAAAGCAAAGTGATTCAAACCAGAAATATCCTCTTCTGCCACCGCAATGGAATGATGATCAGAATTGCATCGCAAAAAGGTCATTTTCTTTGTTTGATCACTGATCTTGAAGCCCAATACATCGGTGAAAAAGCCGATTAATCGGTCGGCATTTTTAGAGTTCAAAACCACATGGGATAGCCTGATTGGGCACGTATCGCTGGGTTCTTCACTCAAATGGTCTTCTCGTTGCGCCACGACCTTGTGCACGTTGCCATCTGGATCTTCAAATGCAAATCCCCACCCACCGCCAGGACTCCCCAACTGTCTTGGCGCTTGTTCAACCTTGACGGAGGCTGCCACCAATTTTTCATACAAGTGGTGAAGTGTCTCTAAGGAACCAGTTCCCCAAGTGATGCTCACCAAGCCTGCTTGATGACCGGGTTCAAGCACCAAAACGTGGTGGTCAATTCCTTTGGCACGCAGCCAAAAAGAGCCCTTGCGATCCGCAACCTTGGATAGACCCCAAGTCTTGGTATAAAAATCCAATGAACGATCTATGTCCGTCGCCGTGATTGTCAGCGCGCGCAATCGGTCAATATTTGATGAGGAAATGGACATGATTGCCGTGTTATTTTTGGACCATGGTGACGAACTTATCGTTGTCAATGACTGTTGACCACATTGGAAAGATGCTGTTCAACATGGATTGTGAAAGTTCGGGGAAAAAGCCCAGCATGGATTCACGGAGTGCATAAACATGGTATCCAAGGTCGTATGCGGAAATCACTGTGGCATAGACACAGACGTCCGTCGTGAAACCAGCAACGGCCACATTTTTAATGCCTTTGGAGCGCAAAATCTCATTCAAACCAGTTCCACCAAAAGCGCTCACTTGAATGCGAGGCGCTAAAAATAAATCCTTGTATTCAGCCTTGGGCATCAATGGCTCATAGTACGCGGCCTCTTTGCTACCAACCTTCCATGCTTTGCGCATGATCTGTCCGCGGTGAAAACCGCCTGGATTGGTCCAGTCCAATTCCCGATGGTCTTGTGTATACCCTTCGGTGACATGGATGATCCAAGCTCCCTTTTCACGGGCCTCGTTGACCATCTTGACCGTTTTATCAAGCATTCCTTTGTCGTAATCAGGCTTAAACTTTTGAAACCACGCGCCATCTGGATTGACAAAGTTGCCCTGAAAATCCACCAATATCACGGCCGTTTCTGACGCCTTCATGCTGGTTGGCAGCGGAGGAACCGGCTGGGGTTGTACCTGGGACAAAGCCAATGAACTGGCGCCAATCAGGGCCAATTTCATCATCGCTTTAGACAATGCATTCCAAAGTGTATTTTTCATGAGTTCTCCGAGTTGTTAGAAAGCGAATGCTATGAATGATTGCACCTTGAATCAACTGATTTGGGGTGATTCTTGGTATTTACATTAAAAATACCGATTGGATTGACATGGCCAGTCACGCAAGTCACAGTCGAGCCTTCATTGTTGAGAGTGAGCGTCCATGAACCGTCAATTTGTAAATTTCATTTGCTTGGCCTTGTCGATCTATTCCGTGAACGTCTTGGCCCAAGCAGACTTTCCCAATAAGCCCATCACCATCGTTGTTCCCTATTCACCCGGCGGCGTTTCTGACGCATTGGGAAGGGGTATTGCTCAGAAGCTGTCGCAGGATTTGAAGGCGCAAGTTCTTGTTGAAAACAAAGCCGGTGGAAACACTTTGATAGGTGCCACACATGTCGCCAAATCCACGCCAGATGGGTACACATTGCTGCTAACTGCGGAAGCCACCTTGACCATCAATCCGCTGATCTATGCAAAACTTCCCTACGATGTTGAGAGAAATTTTTCACCCATCGTTGCCATTGCCCAAGTTCCGCAAAGCCTCATCGTCAGCTCTAAGCTGGGCATTTCTAACTATCAGGACTTCGTTGCCCACGCCAAAAAGAACGCTGGGAAAGTTTCATACGCAACGTTGGGCGTAGGTTCGACTGCACACCTCAATTTTGAAATGTTTCAGCGCACAGTTGGTTTGGCCATGACCGATATCCCGTTCAAAGGGGCTTCGGTGGCCATCAATGACTTGATTGGGGGGCATGTGGACGCCATGATTGTCTCTACGGGGCTTATCGCTGCTCAAGCCAAAAGTGGCAGCTTGCGCGCCTTGGCCTCTGCGGGAAACAAGCGATCAACATTGCTGCCTGATGTGCCCACATTCAGGGAAATAGGGGTTTCAAATTTTTACCCATCGTCTTGGTTTGCTTTGTTAGCGCCTGCGGGTACGCCCCAGGAAGTGGTTCAAAAGTTGAATGCCTCTGTGAACAAAATCATAAAAGATGACACCTTGAAGACGTCTTTGTTCGATAAATTTTCTTTGGAAGCCATTGGTGGTACTTCGGAAACACTTCGTGCTTTGATGCGAAGTGATATCGAACGAATGGCGCCTGTCGTGAAAGACTTGGGCATCAAACTTGATTAAATTTCTGTGCATTCAAAAATGAAAGTCAAACATGTCGCAAATTTTTTTAAATGTGAATGGTATTCAACGAAAAATTGAAAGTACCCCTGACACACCATTGCTGTGGACACTGCGCGATGAATTGAAACTCACAGGCACCAAATATGGATGTGGTGCATCGCTTTGCGGGGCGTGCACAGTTCTAATTGACGGCCATCCAAGCCGATCTTGCCAACGACCTATTTCAACGCTATCAAACCAGCAAATCAACACCATTGAAGGACTTGATGGCAAAGAAGCTCAGGTGATTCGAGCTGCATGGACTGAATTAAATGTTGTGCAATGTGGTTGGTGCCAATCGGGACAAATTGTTGCGGCCACGGCATTGCTAAAAAAGATTCCCAAGCCAAATGATTTACAAATCGATCAGGCGATGAGTGGCAATTTATGCCGCTGTGGTACGTATCCAAGAATAAAAAAAGCCATACATATGGCAGCTGGTCATTTAAAAAACATGGGGTCATGACATGAACTCTCAATACTTCCATCTTGACGCCATGAACGGCTCACGCAGAAGTTTTCTCAAAGCCAGCGTTACTGCCAGCGGTGGTTTTCTGCTGTTTCTAAGTTTCCCCGGTATGGGGCAAGACAGAGGCTTAATTGAAAGCCCTCCACAGCCAAACGTATTCATAACAATAAACCCCAATAGCACCATTGTCATTCAAATCAAGCATTTGGATATGGGGCAAGGTGCAGTGACTGGTTTGGCTTCAATCGTTGCAGAAGAATTAGATGCAGATTGGGAATTGGTGAAGTATGCATATGCAGCTGCTGATGTCACTAAATTCAGAAATGGACTCCTTGGCGTACAGGGCACGGGAGTCTCTACGTCAATTGCCAATTCTTGGTCTGAACTGCGAAAAGCCGGGGCTGCAGCTCGACTGATGCTTATTCAAGCAGCGGCGGAACATTGGGGTGTTCCGTCGGAGGAAATTTCAACAGAAAAATGCAAACTTTTTCATAAGATCACTTCGCAGTCGATGCCGTTTGGTTTTGTTGCAAAAAAGGCAGCCGAAATGCCTGTACCACAGGTCGTTGCTTTTAAAAAACCAGATTCGTATCGTTTGATGGGTCAAAATTCAATCAAGAAATTAGACGGCTTAGATAAGACGACTGGGCGTGAGATATTTGGTTTGGATCTCAAGTTACCAGGTATGGTTTATGCCACGCTTGCAAGACCACCCAAGTTTGGCGCAAAGTTGCTGTCTTTCGATGCATCCATGGCACGATCGATGCCCGCTGTGCTCGAGGTTTTGCAAACCAAATTCGGCGTTGCAGTCATTGCAACCAACACCTGGGCAGCCATGAAGGGGCGTGATGCCTTAAGCCTCACTTGGGACTCCAAGGACGCCGAGAATAGAAGTACTGATCAAATGCTGAAAGATTTGAAAGTTCTTTTAGACCAGCCTGCCCCTGTAGCGAAACAAAATGGCAATGAGATTGAAGGACTGGAAAAGCTTTTTTCTACACAGTCTGCTGAGTATTCCTTTCCTTTTTTAGCGCATGCTCCTATGGAGCCGTTAAATGCGACAGTTGAAATAACGCAAACTGGTGCAAATCTTTACACAGGTTGTCAATTCCAAACGGTTGATCAATTGGCTGTTGCACAAGAGTTGGGTCTTCAACCGGCTCAAATCAAAGTGATCACTCTGATGGCTGGGGGGTCCTTTGGAAGACGGGCCAATCCAGCTTCTGATTATGTTCGTGAAGCTGCGGTGGTCGCCAAAGCCTATTCAAAAGCGGCTGTGAAATTGGTGTGGACAAGGGACGATGATTTACACGGCGGCTACTACCGATCAATGTTTGTTCATCAAGTTAAAACTGCCATCAACAGCGATGGCGAAGTCGTCGCATGGGATCACAAAGTTGCTGGTCATTCGATTGCCGAAGGTACAGGCTTTGCTAGATTTCTTGTGAAGAATGGCATTGATCACACTTCACAAGAGGGTTCGTATGAAAATAAATATTCGCTTCCAAATTTCAAATGTACGGTGAGCACCGCGCCCAAAAAAGTGCCAGTTTTATGGTGGCGATCAGTCGGTCATACTCATGGCGTTTATGTCACTGAAACCATGGCTGATGAGCTCGCCGCAAGAGAAAAATCTGACCCCATTGTTTGGAGATTGGATAGGCTGAAACAAAATGAAAGGCTCAGTCGCGTCATCCACGAAGTAGAGAAAAAATCCAACTGGGCTCAGAAACTACCTCTTCATCATGGAAGGGGCATTGCTGCACATAGTTGCTATGGAAGTCATATTGCGCATGTGGTTGAAGTGCTAAAGACACAGACAGGGAAGTTGAAAATTTCAAGAATTGTCTGTGTGATCGACTGTGGCATAGCAGTGAATCCAGACATCATTAAAGCGCAAGTTGAAGGCGGCATTGTTTTTGCCTTGTCAGCTGCCATGTATCAACAAATCACTTTTAAAGATGGCATGGTTCAGCAGGATAATTTTCACCAATATCGAATGCTCAGCATGAAGGAAATGCCACGTGTGGACATCCATATTCTTGAAAGCCAATCCCCACCATCGGGCGTTGGTGAGCCTGTCGTTCCAACCGTTGCCCCTGCGCTTGCGAATGCTATTTATTCCGTCACAAAGAAGCGGATCAGGACGCTTCCTTTTGTTCAGGCAGGCATTGAATGGGTTTGATCGCTCACATTTAACCCAAAACAATGCTTGCCTGGGTTGGGGTGATTGCACCTAAACCTTGGGTGACTAAAATGACGAGGATGCAAACCCTTCCATCGACCACATGTCCATCATTGGTCTGATTTTTGTGGCCATCACCTTGGTGTGCGGCGTGGCCTACTGGTACGTGGACAAAAAAATGGTGTTCACCATCGGGTCGCTCAAAGATTTGTACAAGCTCTGCTTGATCATCATCTATGCCACCCAGTTGGTGCTGATCTTTATTTTTCTGTTCTGAGCGGCCTCGGTCGCTTGGGCTCAGCGCGCTGAGGCTCAGTTGGCGCGGGCCACCCAAATGGTGGCGCCTTCGGGCCCATAGTGCTCCGCATGGGGGACGTTGCGCGCGAGCCGAAAGCTATCACCCGCTTGCAATTGGCGCACCTGGGCGCCCACCGTGAGGCTGTAATTCCCGCGCACCACATGCACGCTGGCGTCAAAGGGGTGCGTATGGGTGTCCAGGACCACATCGGCGGCCCACTCTCGCACCAGCACTTCATCAAAGCCTTCGTCCAGCGATTGGGCGGTGAAGGCATCAAAGGTCAATTCGCTCATTTGGACGCTCCTTGCAAATTCAATGGGGGCTCGGTGTTCATTCGGGCTCGATGCCCGCGGCGCGCACCACCCGTCCCCAGCGTTGGGATTCGGTGGCTTGAAAAGCGGCCAAACCCTCTGGGTTGGTGAACGACATCTCGCCGCTGGTGGACGCCATGAAGGCTTGCACCGAGGGGTGCGCGTTGGACTTGGACAACATGTCATTGAGTTTTTTGACCACCGCAGTTGGCGCGCCTGCGGGCAAATACACCGCGTTCCAATAAGACATGTCGTAGCCTTTGATGCCAGCTTCTTCCATCGTGGGCACTTGCGAAAGTGCCGCCAAACGGTGGGTGCCACTGACGGCGAGAGCCCGCAATTTTCCCCCGGTGATTTGCGGCACACCGGTGGCGGCATCGGTGAACATGAAGTCGAGTTGTCCACCCATCAAGTCGGTGATCACCAGGGGATTGCTTTTGTAGGGCACGTTGACCATTTGCACCCCGGCCAGTTGTTTGAACATTTCACTGGCCATGCGGCTCGATGAACTGCCACTGCCAAAGTTGATTTGGCCCGGGCGTTTTTTGGCTTCGGCCACGATGTCGGCCACGGTTTTGAAAGGTGAGTTGGGTGGCACCACCAAGGCCATGTGGCCTTTGGACAGCAGGGCCACGGGGCTGAAATCTTTCACCGGGTCGTAGGGTATTTTTTTGAAAAAGTGTTCATTCGCCGCGTGCGTGGTGTTGGTGGTGTAGAGCACCGTGTAGCCATCATTGGGGGCTTTGGCCACGTATTGCGCGGCGATGAATCCACTCGCACCCGGTTTGGCATCCACCACCACGGGCACTTTGTACAACTGGGTGATGGCCTGGGCATAGGCGCGGGCGATTTGATCGGTGCCGCTGCCTGAGGCAAAGGGGATCACGATGGTGATGGTCTTGTGGGGATAGTCTTGGGCCCCTGCCGGTGTCGACACCAACGTCACCCCCCAACTGCAAAAGACGGCGCACAGCGTGCGCCACAGTTTCATGGGTGTTGAGCTGGGTTTGGGCGTGGTTTCAAGCATGGCTTCCCCCTGGGTGTTGATAACGCGACAAGCTGCCCCCGCGCATGAGCTTGCCGGGCAGGGGGTGACCGACGATGGCTTCGGCCATGTGGGCGCAAGCGATCAAGGCCTCCAAATCCACGCCGGTGTGGATGCCCATTTCTTCGCACATGAAGACCAAGTCCTCGGTGCAAATATTGCCCGCAGCGCCTTGGTGCCCGGCAAAGGGGCAGCCGCCCAAGCCCGCACAGGAGCTGTCAAACCGATCCACGCCCATGGACAGACCCGCGTAGGCGTTGGCCAGGCCGGTGCCCCGCGTGTCATGCAGGTGCAAGCCCAATCGCAAATCGGGCCAGCGTTCGCGCACCGCCCCAATCAGCCGGGTGACGGCATTCGGGTTGGCCCAGCCCACGGTGTCGGCCAATCGCAAGTAAGGCAGCGTCAAGCCGTGTTCTTGCAACACGCCCATCAACTGCTCGATGCGTTGCAGCACCAGCGCGGGTGCGATGTGACCCGCCAGGTTGCAGCCAAAAGCGGTCATCACGATCGCTGACTCAATGGGAATGTGGTGCGCCAAGCAATAGGCAATGACCTGGCGTTGCTCGACCAAGGTTTGCTCGGTGTTTTTGCCGGTGTTGCTGATGGAAAAGGGCTCGGAGGCGCTGATTTGCAACCTTCCTGGCACGTGCAAGGGGGTGGTCAAGGCGCGCTCCAAGCCACGCAAATTGAGCCACACCGCGGTGTATTGAACGCCCTCAAATGGGCGCAATCGATGGGCCACGGTTTCGGCATCGGCCATGCTGGGCACCCGTTGGGGGTTGACAAAGGACACCGCTTGCACCTCGCGCAATCCGGTTTGGGCCAGGGCTTCGATGAAGCGAATCTTGTCATCGGTCGAAATGGGGCCCGGCTCGATTTGAAAGCCCTCTCGAGGCCCTTCTTCGTGGATGTGGATGTGAGACGGAAAATCAGCCATGTTCAGACCCAGTTGGGGGCAGTTGGAATGCTGGGTTGTGTTGGCCCAATTGGGGCACTGGCCCGCCCAGGGGCAGGCGCTGGCCATCAAACAGCAAGGGCAGGCCGTGCAAGTCGTAGCCCTGGCCCGGTACGGGCACCCGCAGGCCCAGGGCTTGCACCTGCTCTTGCGCCAATGCCTCGGCCACGGTGTGCACCGGTGAGCACGGCACGCCCACCGCCAAGAACCGGTCCTGCCAGTGCGTTCGGCTTTGGGTGCGCATGGTGGCGCGCAGCTCTTGCAGCAGGGTTTCTTTGTGGGCGATGCGGGCGCGGTTGGTGGCAAAGCGCTCATCCTCCGCCCAATGGGCATGGCCCACCACTTGCGCGAGTTTGGCAAACAAGCGGTCGTTGCCGCAGCAAATCAGCAAGGGCCCATCCAGGGTGTCAAAGGCCTCATAGGGCACAAACCCACTGTGGCCAGAGGCATGGCGCATGGGTTCGCGGCCTTCGTGGATCAAGGCCTCAGACTTTTGCGCGTTCCAGGTCAAGGCGGTTTCGAGCAGAGAAGAATGCAACACCCCGCCCCGCCCCGTGTGCTGACGCTGCTGCAACATGGCCAGGGTGCCAATCACCACCCACATGCCGGTGCCTTGGTCCACCACCGAGGCCCCCAAGCGCATGGGCGGATCGTCGGGCCCGCCGTTGGTGCTGGACAAGCCGCTGAAAGCTTGCAGCAGGGGTTCATAGCCGGGTCGCAATTTCATGGGGCCGGTGTGGCCAAAGGCCGATATTTCACCGTAGATCAATCGGGGGTGGCGCTGGCACAGGCTGGGCCCATCGATGCCCATGTCTTCGGTGACGCCAGGCCGCAAGTTGTGGATCAAGATGTCGGCGCTGGCCACCAGTTGCTCAAAAGCCGCCAAACCGGCTTCACTTTTGAGGTCCAGGGCCAAGGATTTTTTGCCCCGGTTGAACAAATGAAAGTTCAGGGCGTCCCCGCCGCGAAACACCGGGCCCATGCGCCGACCGTCATCGCCGCCATCCACGCGCTCAATTTTGAGCACTTCTGCGCCCAGGTCGGCGAAGATGGCGCCCGCAAAAGGTCCCGCCAAAATTTGCCCCAGTTCGAGGACCCGCAGACCCCGCAGTGGGCCAGGGTGGGGGGTGGTTGAAGTGTCGGATTGCATGCGTTGGGCCAAGGGGTGGTCAAGACCAGCCAAGATAGCAGATTTCGCGGGTCCATTGAAGCAGCAAAACCCGGGCCCAGGGTAGGATGCGCGACAGTTTCAAATCCGTTGGCCCATGCAAACCCCCCGCCCCGTTCCCCATGACCCCGCAGCCGATTTGGTGGTTTATTCGGCGGCGTTCAAACCTTTTTGTCAGGCCTTGTTGGCCGGGTTTTCCAAGGCCTATCCTGGGGTGAACTTGCAATTTGTGGATGGCGTGAGCACGGACTTGCACACCCACTATTGGGGCCTGCACCAGCGCGGCGAAGGGCTGCCCGACGTGATTTGGAGCTCCGCCATGGACTTGCAAATGGACTTGGTGCGCTTGGGGCACGCCAGGCCCCACCGCAGTGCCGCCACGCAGGCCTTGCCCCATTGGGCGCGCTACCAAGACTTGGCGTTTTGCACCACGCTGGAGCCCTTGGTGGCTTTGCGCCACAACCAGTATTTGGGCCCTTCAGATGCGATCAGCACTTTGCAGCAAATCGCCGACTTGATGGCACAGCGTCCGGGTGTGCTGCGCCAGCGCATGGCTTGCTTGGACATCGAAGCCAATGGCATGGGTTTTTTGGCCATGTTGGTGGCCCGCGCCCAAGACCCAGGCTTTGCACGTTTCATCGACTTGGCGGCTGGCATGGGCTTGCAGGGGCATGGCGCCAACCCCCCGTTGGTGCAGGCCTTGGTGAGCGAACGCGCGGTGTTGGCCTTTCCGGTGTTGGGCGCTTTTGCAGCGCGCGCGGTGGCGGCCCACCCAGCCTTGTCGGTTTGCACCAGCCCGGCCGCGCGTTTGGGCGTGTCGCGGGTGGCGTTGATTCCCAAAGATGCCCCGCACCCAGACCTGGCGGCTTGTTTTGTGGATTTTTTGCTCTCGCCGCAGGGGCAAGATGACATGCGCCAAGATGGGTTGTTCCCTTGGCAAGACCAAGGCCACAGTGATGGGTTGCCGAGCCTGGTGGTGCAACCGCTGCCGATCGACGATGGTTTTGGGCCGTGGCTGGACCCCCAAGCGCGTGCGGCCTTGCGCCAAGAATGGGCCCGACTGCTTCTGGCATGATGCCCGGCCAACCCAGGTTTTTGTTTTTTGATAGGACGCTGCATGAACTTCAAACGCCACTTTTTCCAATGGACGTTGTGGGCTTTGGCCCTTGGGTGGATACCTGTGGCCCAGGCCCAGTCCAATTGGCCCACCAAGCCCTTGCGCATCGTGGTGCCATTTGCGCCCGGATCGTTCACCGATTTGTCCGCCCGGGCCTTGGCTGTCGAGTTGTCCGAACAATTGGGTCAGCAGGTGGTGGTGGAAAACAAGGGCGGTGCAGGCGGCACCATTGGCGCCGATGCGGTGGCCAAGTCTGCCCCCGATGGCCACGCCTTGTTGCTCACCGATAACTCGTTTGTCATGGCCGCGGGCTTGTACCCGCGCTTGCCCTTTGATCCGCAAAAAGACTTTGTCCAAATCAGCGCCATTGCCGAGTCCCCATCGATCATGATCGCCCGCGCGGATTTGCCCGCCAAATCGGTGGCCCAATTGGTGGACGCGGCGCGTGCCAAACCCATGGACTTCATGTTCGGTTCGGGTGGCCAAGGCTCATCGGCGCATTTGGCCACCGAATTGTTTTTGAGTGTGACGGGCACCAAGATGACCCATGTGCCCTACAAAGGCGTGGCGGCGGCCATTGCGGAGGTGATCGCTGGGCGGCTCGACATCACCATCGCCAGTTTGGCCAGCGGCATGCCGCATGTGCGCAGTGGCCGTGTGCAAGGTTTTGGTGTGACCGGCAAAGAGCGCAGCCCATTGCTGCCACAGGTCCCCACCTTTGCCGAGCAAGGTTTTGGTGACTACAACATGTCTTATTGGTGGGGCGTGGCTGCGCCTGCGGGCACCCCCGCTGCGGTGGTGCAACGGCTGAACCAAGAAATCGGCAAGGCCGCCGATAAACCCCGTTTGCGAGACTCGTTCATCGCCCAAGGGGCCAGGGCGGTCACCTCCACGCCGGCTGAACAAACACGCCGCGTGGACGATGAAATCCGCGTTTGGAAGGCCACGATTCAAAAAGCCAATATCAAAGTGGAATGAGGCCATGAACATTTGCATCGTGGGTGCCGGCTTGGGTGGACTGAGCGCAGCCCTGGCCCTGTTGCAAAAAGGCTTTCGCGTCACTGTGCTGGAACAAGCGTCGGCCTTGGGTGAAATTGGCGCGGGCGTTCAACTCGGGCCCAATGCGGTCGGGGTTTTGTACCGAATGGGCTTGCAAGCCCCTTTGGAGCAAGTGACTTGCGAGACCTTGGGCAAGCGGGTGCGTTTGTGGAATACCGGTCAAACCTGGCCCCTGTTTGATTTGGGCACGGTCGCGCGTGAGATGTATGGCTATCCCTACCTGACGGTGCACCGGGCCGATTTGCACCGGGTCTTGGTCGACGCCGTGCGCGCCTTGCAGGCCGACGCGCTGGTGCTCAACGCCAAGCTGCAAAGCCTGCAGGCGCACAACGATGGCGTGCAACTGCATTTGGCCGATGGCCGTGTCTGGGCGGCTGACGCGGTGATTGGTGCAGATGGCGTTCACTCCAGGGTCAGAGCGGCCTTGTTCGGTGAGGATGCGCCGCGCTACTCGGGTGTCATGGCATGGCGCGGTGTGATTGATGCCTCCAAATTGCCCACCCACATGCGCGAGCCCTATGGCACCAACTGGGTGGGCCCCGGTGCCCACGTGGTGCAGTACCCCTTGCGCCAAGGAGAGTTGATGAATTTTGTCGGGGCCATTGAGGGCAATCGCTGGGAAGTCGAATCATGGTCAGAGCGCGGCACCCGCGAAGAATGTTTAGCCGACTTTGTGGGTTGGCACGAAGAGGTGCAGGCCATGATCCATGCCATTGAGGTGCCCTATAAATGGGTGCTCAAGGTGCGCGACCCGATGGACACCTGGAGCCATGGGCCGGTCACGCTGCTCGGGGACGCCTGTCACCCGACCTTGCCGTTTCTGGCCCAAGGGGCCGCCATGGCCATGGAAGACGGCTACATGCTGGCCCGTGCCATGGCGCGGTGCCCGACCGATCCGGCACAAGGCTTTGCGCGTTACGAGGCGGTTCGCAAAGCGCGCACGGCACGCGTGGTGGAAGGCTCAGCCGCCAATACCCAGCGTTTTCACAACCCTGCTTTGGCCCATGCCCAGGGGGCGGCTGAATATGTGGAGCGGGAGTGGAACGAGGCGCGGGTGAAAGAGCGCTACGAGTGGTTGTTCAAATATGACATTGACGCTGTTGCTTTGTGATGCCATGAAACCGCAGGTGCGACCATGAGTGAAACGGCGGGCAACAGTTTGGAGCGCATGCTCGGCTTGCTGGACTTGTTCTCCATGGACAAACCGGTGTGGTCGACCGAGGCGATGATGCAGGCCACCGGCAGCACCCGATCCACTTGTTACCGCTACCTCAAGGTGCTGCAAGCCGCAGGGTTTTTAACGCCCGTGGCACAGGGTGCTTATATCTTGGGCCCGCGCATCATTGAACTCGATCGCCAACAACGCTTGCGCGACCCGATTTACATGGCCGGTGGTCCGCCGATGAAGCAACTGGCCAACCGCACCGGCCACAGCACCTTGCTGTGCATGCTCTACAGCGACACGGTGATGTGTGTGCGCGAAGAAATCAGCCCCAATGCCCCGGCAGGCCTGTTCAGCCGTGGCCAAAAGCGCCCCTTGTTCCATGGCGCCGCGTCCAAGGTGATCATGGCGCATTTGCCACCGCATCAGCTGCGCAACCTGTACGCCAAACAAGCCGCCACGGTGGCCCAAGCCGGATTGGGTGAGGACTGGCCCAGCTTTCGCCAAGCCATGCGCAGCATTCGCTTGCAAGGCCACTGTGTGACCATGGGCGAGTTTTCTCGAGGCATCGTGGGGGTGGCGGCGCCCTTGTTCAACCCATCGGGCCATGTGCTGGGCAGTCTGGGGTTGGCCGCACAAAAAAAGCATTTGCCCGCAGCCGACATCCCCGCCATGGCCAAATTGGTGATGAAGGCGGCCAAAGCGGCCAGTGAGCGCATGGGTGCGCATGAGTCGGGCGTGTCCTTGCGCGCCCGCGCTATCGGCTGAATGGGGGCGTTCAGCCGCGCTCTGTCAGGGTGGTGATGACGATGAACACCAGTTGCCCGTTGCCGGTGTTGTGCAAGCCATGCGGCAAATGCGGCGGGATGAAGGCAAATTGATTCGGCCTCACCACCTTTTTTTCAGCGCCCAATTCGAGCACGCCTTCCCCTTCCAAAAAGAAATAAATTTGCTCTTTGTTGGGGTGCACATGGGTGTGCACATAAGCCTTGGGCGCGTAAGTGGAGACGCGAAAATCCAAAAACTGTGCGCCAGGGGTGGTGGCGGCGCTGACCAAAATTTTCGACAGGGCGCCATCAAAATGGCCGGGCGACTGTTCCCATAAAAATTCGGCCAGTTCGCGCACCGATGTGGGCGCGGGTGTGGGTGGCGTGGTGGTCATGGGCGGTGCTCAGTCGGCGGCTTCGAATTTCACCTGCTCGGCCAAGCGGGTCCACTTGCTGACTTCAGAGCGGAAGTAGGTGTCCAGAACGCTGGGCGGACCGCCCACAATCTCCGCACCCAGTGATTTGAAGCGCGCCACCACATCGGGGTGCTTGAGGGTTTGGTTGATCGCGGTGTTGAGTTTTTCAATGATGGGGGCGGGCGTGCCCACGGGGGCAAAGACGCCCACCCACTCGGCCACGTTGAAGCCGGGGTAGCCGGATTCAGCCACCGTGGCCACATCGGGCAAGGCGGGGTTGCGTTGGGCACTGCTCACGCCCAAAGCGCGCAATTTGCCGCTGGTGATGAAGGGCAGAGCGGTGGGCAGAACGGCAAACACAAAGGTCACTTGACCGGCGACCAAATCGGCCATCACGGCGCCACCACCCTTGTACGGAATGTGCTGAACTTTCAAGCCCGTGGTGTTGAGGAACACCTCGGTGGTGAGGTGGTTGCCGCTGCCGTTACCGGCTGAGCCGTAGTTCATGGTTTCAGGTTTGCTGCGGGCGAGTTGCACCAGATCTTTGAGGTTTTGCGCGGGCACGTTGTTGTGCACCACCAAAACCGTGGGGACGGTCGACACAAAACTCACCGGCATCAGGTCTTTGACCGGGTCGTAGGGGATTTTTTTGAACAAGATGTGGTTGGCGGCCAAAGCGGTGGAAGTCAACAGCAAGGTGTAGCCATCGGGCTTGGCTTTGGCCACTGCGTCTGAGCCCACGATAGAGGCCCCGCCGGCGCGGTTGTCCACGACCACCGACTGGCCCAAAATTTCACCCAGGCGCGTGGCCAAGGTGCGGGCATTGATGTCGGTCACACCACCGGGGCCGTAGGGCACAACCAAGCGAATGGGGCGGTTGGGAAAATCTTGCGCCCCGGCCCAAGTGGCGGAGGCGGCCAGCATCAAGGCCAGCAGGTGGCGCAGCAGGTGTGTGGGTTTGAACATCATGGGTATGGGTTTAAAAATGGCGGTGGATCAGGCCAGGGCCATGGCCAATTGGGCTTGGTGGGTGGTGCCCCAGTTGGATGAATAAACCGGCTTGCCCAAAATTCCCCGCAACTCATCCAGGATGGTGGCGGTGGGCAATTGGGCGCAGGCGATGAACACCGCTTGGCAGCCATCGTCGTCGGTCTGCAGCACCAGGTCTTTGACTTGCTCGGCCGTGATGCGGCCCAAGGCATCGACGTCGCTGGCGAAAAAGCTGTTGAAGCGGCGCACGCGGATGCCACCATCGGCCAAAAAAGCCTTGAGTTGGGTGTTCACGGCATCCAAATACGGGGTGATCAGGGCAATGTCATTCACACCAGCCGCTTGCAGGGTCAGCACCATGGAGCGGGCCGTGGTCACCACGGGTTTGCCCGTGACTTGGTGCAACTCTTGGGCCAAATCGGCGTCACCTTTGGGGCCAAAAATAAAGCCCGCGGCGGTGCACCCATAAGCCACCACATCGACATCGCTGTCCTTGAACTGGGTCGCCAGTTCAAGGGCCGCGGCTTTGTAGGCCGGCAAGGTTTCGGTGGTCAACATGCCTTTGCCCCGGGGGATGCGCAAGGTGGTGGCGCGCGAACCAGGTGGCATCCAACGGAGGACTTCTTGGGCGTAGGTGGTGTTGTTGATGGGAACCATCAGTCCGATGTGCAGGGCTTGGGTCATGGGTGTCTCGGTTGAAAAAAGAAGGTTTCACTGCGCCATGGCCACGAGCTCGCGCGCCTTGATTTGGGGCCGGGTGATGGCATGTGGGGCTTGGCGCGCACCCTCGGGCAAGGCACGCCAGTGCAAGGCGCGCAGTTCGCCAAACTCGTGGGGCAGGCGCTCAAAATGCGCACCCCCGTCGGTGCTGCGAAACACTTGGCCGAGGTTGGTGCACAAAAAAATCAACTGCGGGTCACTGGGGTTCATGGCGACACACCACACGGTGCTGTTGATTTCCCCGGGCAAACCCACCTCTTCCCAATCTTGACCATGGTTGTGGCTGCGCAAGAGTTTGCCGTCATTGCCCGGTGGGCCATTGCCATTGGTGAGAAACACGATGGCCGGGTTGTCCAAGCGCGGGACCACGCTGCGGGTGTATTGCCAAGGCGTTTTCAATTCTTGAAACACCCAGCTTTGACCTTGGTCGGTGCTGCGGTGCAAGCCGCGGTTGGTGGTGGCGTAGACCCAACTGCCCCCGTCGGGTGCGGCAACCACAGCGATGCCATGCACATCAGCTGATACCAGGCCTTGATCCAGCAGTTGCCAAGTTTGACCATGGTCCGCACTGCGGTAGATGCCGCCAATTTCCACCGTGGCCCACACCACACCGGGGACGACCGGGTCGAACAAAATTTGCGTCACCCGGGTGGGGCCCATGTTGATGTCAGAAAACTGGCTGATGCCGGGCGCTTGCAAGGCTTGCCAATGTTGGCCCGCATCGGTGGAACGAAAAAACCCGGCGGGCCTGGTGCCGGCGATCAACACGCGTGCATCGCTGGGGTCTTGGGCCAAGGCCCAGACATCGGCCATGGGCGAGGGCAGGGCCACCCAGCGTGCCGGGGCCTCGTCCCAGCGGTAGACACCCATGTCGGTTCCAGCAAACACATGCGCGGGCATGTCGGGGTGACTGCTGAAGCACCATACCCGGGCCTCCAAGTACATGCCACTGTGGCTGTTGGGGTGCACCCAAGTTTGTCCGGCGTCTTCGCTGAACCAAGCCGAGTGACCGGCGGTACCCGCGTAAACATGGATGTTGGAGCGCATGAGCAGTCTGCCTTGCTGTGGTTTAATTTGTAAAATTATCCCAGTATTTGGAATTTACTGTCAACGCTTCTCATCCATCAGGATCATCACCATGTCTGACTTCAAGTCTCGTCGATTTTTACTCTCCAGCCTGATGGTGGCCATGGGTCTGACTTGGCCCCTGGTGCCCGCCTGGGCCCAGTCTTTCCCCACCAAACCGATCCGCATTGTGATTGGCTTTCCGCCAGGTGGCGGGATCGACATTGTGGCCCGCACCATTGCGCCCAAGTTGTCGGAGGCCCTGGGCCAACCGGTCATCATTGACAACAAGCCGGGTGTGGCTGGTGTGCTGGGGACCAACCTGGTGGCCAAGGCCCCAGCCGATGGGCACACCATCTTTTTTGGCACCACGGGCAACATCAGCATCAACCCGGCCTTCATGCCCAACTTGCCCTACAACATGGACAAGGACTTCACGCCATTGATGTTGGTGGCCTCTTTGCCTTTCTTGGTTTATGCCCACCCCAGCGTGCCGGCCAAAAACCTGTCGGAGTTAGTGGCCTATGCCAAGGCCAATCCGGGAAAGGTCAATTTTTACTCCAGCGGCAACGGCGGACTGCCCCACTTGACCGGTGAGTTGCTCAACAATGTGACGGGCATTCAAACCGTGCACATCGCCTACAAAGGCAGCGCGCCGGGCATGAATGATTTGATCGGCGGCCAGGTGCAACTGGGTTACGACACGGTGGCCATTGGCCTGCAGCACATCAAGACGGGCCGCTTGCGCGCCTTGGCCACCACCGGCCCCAAGCGTTTGGCCATCTTGCCGGATGTGCCCTCCACCAGCGAATTTGCTGCGGGTTTAGAGGCGGTCAACTGGTATGGCATGGTGGTGCCCGCAGGAACACCGCGCGAAGCCATTCAGCGATTGAACCGCGAAATCACCAAGGTTTTGGAGTTGCCCGACATCAAAGAAAAATTGGTGTCGCAAGGGATTGACCCAGCGGCCAATTCCCCTGAAGAGTTCGGTGAATTCATGAAGAGCGAGGCGGCCAAATGGGCGCGGGTGATTCGCGCCGCCAACATCAAGCCCGACTCGTGAACCCGCCTCAAAGACCGATCACGCCCCCATCTTGGCGGGTGATGACGATGGTGGCCGAACGCGGCCGACCCTGCGGGCCAACCCCTTGATTGCCCGGCCACAGGCTCTCCAGCGGCTTGCCAGCCGACAGCGGAGCCGATAACTCACCGGGGTGTTGGATGTTGACAAACAAGGTGCGGCCGCCATCGGCTTCTGTCACGCCAGTCACCTCAGAACCTTTGGGTGCGACCAAAAAGCGTCTGAGCTTGGCCTCGCCCAGGGCCGCTGAGATGAATGTTTCTTGGGTACCGGTTTGCTCTTGACCGTTGACGATCATTTTATTTTTGGCGGTGACTTTGCCCCCGTCCCCCACGTGGCCGGGGATGGCAGCGAGCATCATGCAATTGGTC
The DNA here is from genome assembly GCA_947448885.1 of Comamonadaceae bacterium. GTDB lineage: Bacteria > Pseudomonadota > Gammaproteobacteria > Burkholderiales > Burkholderiaceae_C > Limnohabitans. The sequence goes on along the minus strand of CANFPJ010000003.1, from coordinate 36,234 downwards.
TCATCGGTGAAGGCGCCATCGTCGGTTTGAATCCAGCAAATGCCAGTCGCCTTGCTGAACCACAAGCCGTCGGGTGAAGAAAATGAATTGCTCGCTGTCAAACCCGACAGGTTGGCGTCGCCCGAATCCTCTTCGGCACCAAACAAAAAGATGTCCCAGGCAAAGCTTTTGGACACAGCCCGTTGCTGGGTTTCTTTGAAGCGGATGATGTGCCCATTCGGGTTGCCAGCGGTTTTCTTACCGTCCATGTCCGTGTAAGCCCGAGGATTGGCGGCATCCACTTTGGTGGGGGTGCGGTTGGCGGCGCTGTTGTTGGTCAAGCTGAAATAAATGTCCCCATTGCGGGGGTTGACCGCTCCCCATTCGGGTCGGTCCATGGGCGTGGCACCCACCGCATCAGCAGCGTGTCGGGTGTTCACATAAATGTCCGCTGGCGAGGTGAATTTAAACGCCGCATATTGAGCGATCCGCGCATCCGACAGCGTCAGTTCAAGCCATTCACCGGTTCCATCGGCATTGAATTTGGCCACATACAAACGACCTTCACTCAAGTATTTGTCGCCAGCAACCAGTCCGGCGCCCACATCTCTTGGGTCCCACACGGCGGCGCTGACAAACTTGTAGATGTATTCGTTGCGTGAGTCGCAGCCCATGTAAAAGGCCAAGGGCTCACCCGCCACAGGAAGGCCGCAGACGGCGGCCTCATGGGCGAATCTGCCCATGGCGGTGCGTTTGACGGGGGTGGCGTTGGGGTTGAGTGGATCGATCTCCACCACAAAGCCAAACGTGTTGGCCTCTTGGCGAAAGTCTTTTTCGGCATTCGCACCCAGGGCCGCCAGATTCCAGCGGGCAAATCGGTCATCGGTGGTCGATACCGTGTGCCAGCCCTGACCGGTGGTTTTTGCCACATTGGCGGCGACATGTGCTGCGGGCAAGCCGTAACGCTTGCGCGAGGCGGTTTCTTGGCCGGTCAAATTTCCACCGGCCGTGGTTTGGAAATAAAACGCCCAATTTTCTTCACAGCCCAAGTACGTGCCCCAGGGGGTTTTGCCGTGGCCACAGTTGTTCAGGGTGCCCCGGCTCATGCTGCCAGAGGTGTCCCAGCGGGTGACCATTTTTTGTCGAATGTTTTCGATCGCAGCCCGGGGGCCGCTGATGCGCATCGGTGTTTGTGGGGTGATGCGGCGGTTCAACGCCGAGCTGGGATTGATGCGCCAGCCTGCCGGTGTTTTGTTGATCTCGACCACAGAAACGCCATGCAAGTTGATCTCTTTGAGCACTTCCAGTTCAGGTCGGTTGCCCAAGTCCCATTCGCCAAATTGCGAAAACTTCTTGCCGCTCACCCCCTGAGACGTTTGTCCATTGGGGTGCAAAAAGTGGGCGTCCGCAGAGCTTTCATGGTTGACGCACAAAACAGCGCGTCGGGTTTCTTTTTCAGAATACTTGCCTTGGTCATCGATGTGGTAGATGTCCATGCCGTCATGGTGATCGCCAATGCGGCGCGACCAATCATCGGTTTCGCTGCCGTTGTTGGCGTAAGCCGGTGTGCTGGTGTCCATGGCGTCACCGGTGGCGTGCAAAACGCTGTATTGGTAGCCCGGCGGCAAGATCACGTTGTCCAGCAAACTTTTCGCGACGGCTGGGAAGCCCAAGTCACTCGGGGCAGGGCCCAAGCCTGACGCCAAAGTGGCACAACCCGGCAAAGCGACCAAGCCAGCCAAACCCAAGCCACCCAGCAGCATGCTGCGTCGCTGGGGGTTGGCCAATGAGGCCGTCAAAACATCTTGGAAGTGGGGTGCCGTGGAGGTGTTGAAAATCGGGTCAATGTGTTTGTTGGACATGGCGTGGATCCTGGCTAAGTGGTGTCTTTATATGGCATCAATGTGACACATCGGTGAAATGATGGTGAAAACATAGAAAAAAGCCACTGTCGAAGCGACAGTGGCTTGGGCTTGGGTGGGGCGAACGCTCAGCGAACGGTCAAAAAGTCACCCACGTTCAAAATGATCAACTCATTGTCGTCGGCCTTGTTGGGGTCGCGGCTGGTGGAAAACGGTAAATTGTTGTCGTTGCCCACAATGATGTGTCGGGCATCCATCACGTCCACGTTTTCAATGGTGAAAAACGGAAAGGTCAAAACGCCATTTTCCAAAGGTTTGCGTGAGATTTTGTTTGGATCTGCAATATTGAGCAGGTCCACATAAGCCACTTTGCGAACCGCGGCATTGACGTTGGCTTCGGTCATTTCCACTTTGTAGACCCGTTTGAATTTGGGCAGATCGTGAAAGCAGTCGGGCTTTTTGCCGTCGGTGCAAGCACGGCTGGGCACGCCTTCGCCGTTGTCGCGCTCGATGATCAACGCGGTTGTTTCGTCCACCATGTTGAAGTCACCAATCGCATGGTGATTGGCCTCCATCACGTACTTCCAGTGGCGCCCAGTCCACTGGCTGGATTTCACATCAAACTCCAAAACCCGCAGGTACTGCTTGCCATCGATCATCTCGTAGTTTTTGACGGCCTCATCCCACAAGGCGCCTTCGAGCAAGGCATAGAGTTTGCTGCCGTCTTTGGAGGCGGCCATGCCTTCGTAGCCTTTGGATCGGCGCACTTGGAAGGGGGTGGAGCCGGTGGGCACGCCCGGCATGGTGACCTGGGGGTGGTCGGGTGAACGCACCACTTTGCCATCGACCAGGGTTTCAAAAACGGCCATGACCTTGCCGTTCAAGTCCGCCTTGATTAGGAACGGTCCGAACTCATCGGCGATCCACAAAGCACCATCGGCAAACTGAAAGCTTTCAATATCAAAATCTGCGCCGGTCAAATAGCGTTTTTGGCTGCCTTCGGTCACGATATGAAACGGTACTTTTTTATCGGGGTCATGCAAAAAAATGGTGTTCAAGCGGGTGAATTTATTGGATTTGAAATCCACTTTGTAACGGTTCAAATACAACATGAAGTCCGGCGAATTGGCTTTGGAGCCGGCACCGTTATCGGTCAGCAACCAAAAGCTGCCGTCGGGCATTTTCTTGATGCCCGAGTGCCCTTGGATGGGTTGTCCTTTGAACGGCAGAAACACGCCAGTGGGGCGGTCAAATGATTTGCCTTCAACACTGCCTATTTTTTCCACCCGAATGCCGGTGGTGAATTTGCCGCTGGTTTGCAAGTTGATGGGTGCATCTTTGGGGGCTGGGATCATCGTCTGAGCCGGCAGGAAGGCATGGGCCGTCAGCTCAGCCTTGAATTCAGTTTGTGCATGGATTGCCATGGGCAAGGCCAAGGCCAAGCACGCTGATAACACCTTTGAAATTTGACACATAGAAAACTCCTGGTTGGAAAGTTTTCGTATGCTCAGTCAGCCGTGTGTCAACATCATGAAAAAAACAAACAACGGATGTCACAACAGGGCCCCCGTCCTTTGGGCACCACCGCCCGTTGCTTGTTCAAGCCGGATGTCTGGCGATCATTTGGCGGGCAATGATGATGCGCTGCATCTCATTGGTGCCTTCGCCAATGCACATCAATGGGGCGTCGCGGTAGTAACGCTCAACGTGGTATTCCTTGGAGTAGCCGTATCCGCCATGGATGCGCAAGCATTCGGTGGCGTTTTCCAGTGCGGCTTCGGAAGCGAAATACTTGGCCATGCCCGCTTCCATGTCGCAGCGCTCGCCTTTGTCGTAAATGCGGGCCGCGTCATAGGTGAGCAGGCGCGCCGCTTGCAGCCGAGTGGCCATTTCACCCAATTTGAGTTGAATCGCCTGGTGCTCTGCAATCGGCTTCCCAAAAGTGTGGCGCACCTGTGCGTATTTCACGGCGTCCATCAAGGCCGCGCCAGCAATGCCACATCCGCGGGCAGCGACATTGATGCGGCCCAACTCCAAGCCACCCAAAGCAGTTTGCATGCCGCGCCCTTCTTTGGCGCCGATCAACTTGCTGGCGTGAATTTTGTAATCTTGAAAAATCAACTCAGCGCTGTCTATGCCTTTGTAGCCCAGCTTCTCCAGCTTCTTCGAGACGGTGAACCCTGGGCCTTTTTCCGCGATGAAGCAAGACATGCCTTTGTGGGCGGGATCGGCAGATGCATCGGTTTTGACCAGCAGGGCAAAGCAGGTGCCATGGATGCCATTGGAAATCCAAGTTTTGGTGCCATTGATGATGTAGTGGTCCCCATCTTTTTTGGCGCGCATTTTGATGCCTTGCAAATCGGTGCCGGCATCGGGTTCGGTCAGCGCCAGTCCACCGCGAATTTCGCCGGTGGCGAATTTGGGCAGGTAATGGTTTTTCTGCTCATCCGTGCCGTTGCGCTCCACACAAGCGGCCATGATCAAGTGGCTGTTGAAAATGCCAGACAGCGACATCCAGGTCGCGGCGATTTTTTCAACGATCTTGGCGTAGGTGGTTGCGCTCAAACCCAAACCGCCGTATTCCACCCCAATGGTGGCCCCAAACAAGCCCAACTCTTTCATTTGTTCGACCATCTCAATGGGGTACTCGTCGGCATGCTCCAAACGCAAAACATGGGGGCGAACGTCGCGCTCCAGCCATTTTTCGATGGCGTCCAGCATTTGTTGTTCTTGATCGTTGTCGGCGTTGATGTCTGACATGGTGTTCCTTATGATGGCCTGAATTGTTGAAAAAATGATCGCGGGTGTGCGGTGTGGCATCGGCCATACCCTGAGGGTAATCCTGAGACCCAAAAATCATTTGTCCAGACAAAATAACCAGCTGAATTTACTGGGAATCTCTACCGCTGTCAAATTTCATCCATGGTCACCAAGAAGACGCCCAAGCTAAAAAAAACCAAGACCAAAGTGGTGCCCACTGTGGCTGGTGAGGCGCGTTATTTGGCGGTGTTCAACCAGCTGTGCCAAGACATCACCGATGGGGTGTACCAGGTCGGTGAATTGCTGCCCACCGAGCATGAACTGTGTGAACTGTTCGGCGTGAGTCGCTTCACGGCCCGCAATGCCTTGAGCATGCTGACCGACGCTGGCTTGGTCACCCGCCGCCCCCGGGTGGGCAGCGTGGTGGCGTCGCAAAACAGGCGCACACCCTATGTGCAAACTTTGGAGACGGTGGACGACTTGTTGCAATACGCGGAGTCCACTCGGTTTGAAATATCCCATTGGGAAACACTCAAGCTGGATCAAACCCTGAGCATGGGCGAGACGCAGTTGACCTCAGGCCAAACCTGGATATTTGGCATGGGGCTCAGGCGCAGCAAGGGCGAGGACAACCTGCCAGTTTGTTTGACGCGGGTTTACTTGAACCCCGCATTTCAAAAAATCATTCCGGCGATGAAGCGGCGCAAAAATGCCGTGGTCTATCGCTGGATTGAAGAGATTTACGGCATCAAGGTGGCACGCATTGAGCAACGCATCGATGCTTGTTCGGTCAGCGCCGCAGATGCCACCTGGTTGTTGTGTCCTGTGGGCAGCCCTGCGCTGCGCATGCAGCGCTTGTATTTTGATGCCCACAATTTGTTGCTGGAAATTTCAGACAGCTTGCACCCCAGTGGCCGTTTCAGCTATCACATGAGTTTGCTGCGCTCAGACTTCAAGCCTTGAAATCCCGCTTCAAACCATCAGGTATTGCTGCCGCACTTCGGGCAGGTTGTTGAGTTCGGCGGGGGTGCCTTGATAAGGGATTTGCCCTTTTTCAATGATGTAGACCCGATCGGCAAGCTCATTGGCAAAGCGCAAGTTTTGCTCACTGATCAGCACCGTTTGACCGGCCGACTTGAGCTGTTTCAAGCGTTGCAACATGGCTTCGATGACCAAGGGCGCCAATCCCTCGGAAGGCTCATCCAGCAAAATCAGATCGGGGTTGCCCATCAAGGTGCGGGCAATCGCCACCATGCGCTGCTGACCGCCCGACAATGCGCCCGCTTTTCGATCTAAAAAGTTCCGAATATCGGGGAACAAATCCAAAACCTCCGGCAAGCCCCAAGGGGCACCACCATCGCGCGCATCCATGCGTGCCGTTTCCAAGTTTTCGGCCACGGTCAAAGAGGTGAACAAGCGGCAGTCCTCTGCCACATAGCCCAAACCTGCACGACAGATTTGAAATGGCTCCAACTTGGCAATCGCTTGGCCTTTGAAAAACACCTCGCCCTGGCGCGAGGGCACCAAGCCCATGATGGACGACAAGGTGGTGGTTTTGCCTGCACCATTGCGGCCCAACAAAGCCACCACCTCGCCTTTGTGAACTTCCAAAGAGATGCCAAACAGAACCTGGCTGTCGCCGTAGGCGGTCTCCAGGCCCTCAACCCGTAACAAGGTCATGGATTCAGCTGCCCCGTGAGCGCAGCAGTTCTTGGCAGGGGCGTGCGTAGTCTTCGGTGTGGTAAGTCTTGATATCGGTCACGCCAATGCCATCGGGCAAATTGGCGTCACGCTTGACGGTGCCGACATAAAAGTCAAACAAGGCCATGTTGTCGCATCCCCGCACCTTTGTTTTGCCGGTGGGGCCTTCGAAGCTGATGGTGGACATGGCTTGAATCACTTTTTCCACATCGGTGGCCGTGCCCGCTTTGCGAATCGATTCGACAATCATCTTGCCCGCTGAATAGCCCACCGTGGTGGGGCCTGTGGGGTAGGTTTTCATGCGCTTTTCCACTTCGGCGGCAAAGCTTTTCGATTTGGCGGAATTGAGGGCATAAAACGGATACCAGACGGTGCCAGCCGTATTGGCGGGGAGCAAATCTTTGACCGAACTCATTTTCACCAGGTCCAAACCGTGGGTGAAGAATTGGGTCTTGCCGGCGAACAAGCCAAAGTCCTTGGCGGCTTTGAGCAGGTTCACCAGGTCGGCGCCAAAGCCGCCGTTGACGATCAAATCCACCGGTTGCGCCTGCAAGGCGGTCACGTGGGCTGAAAAATCAGTCGCGCCCAACTTGGACCATTCTTGGCGCACCACCACCACATCGGGGCGCACGGCTTTGAGGGCGCGCATGAAGTCTTCAATGAATTGCTGGCCGTATTCGTAATCGGGGGCAATGGTGGAAATGCGTTTGATGTCGGGCCGTGCCTTGATGTACTCGGCAATCACGCTGCCAATTTCAACCGTCGATAAATTGGCGCGCGAAATATAGGGGTGGCCCGATTCGCCGGTGAGCCGCTTGGTGGTGGCAAAGCCACCGGTGACCAATACTTTGTGCTCTTTGCCCAAATTGCCGACCGCGATGGCGGCACCGCTGTGGATGCCCACGGTGACAAATTTGATTTTGTCTTCCAAGATCATGCGCCGGCCTTCGGTGACCGCTTTTTCAACTTGACCGCCCATGTCGGCACTGACCAATTGAAAGGGTCGCCCTTTGAGACCACCTGCTGCGTTGGCTTCATCCACAGCAATTTGAAATCCTGTGCGGATGGAATCTGCAATGAAAGCAAAGCCACCGCTGTAAATATCGATCAGACCCAATTTGATGGGGTCATTTCCGCTGGCCGCTTGTGCATGCGCAGCAGGTGAGATCAATGCCGCAGCCAAGGCCACAGCAGGTAACAAACGATTTCTGATCAAGGTGTACAAAGAATTCTCCTCGGTTGATGCGTGATGGATTCTGCGGTGTTGCCTGGGTGCTTGTCAATCGCTGATGACCAGATCTGAACGAAAGAAATGTGCTGCACCGAAGAGGTGCGCTGGGGTAAACCCGAATTTGGTGCGGCAGTTTTCTTTTGTCCGGACAAATAGTGATTGCAACTTGTCGGCGGCTCTGGCAAACTGAATCCATGCCCAGACACGCCATACCTTTGCTGCCATGATGGAGTTTTTTTCGCAACACTTTGCTTGGATGCTCGAGCCCACTGTATTGGCGCGCCAAACCCTGGCTGGGGTTTCCAATGGCATGCTGCTGTTTTTGATCTCTGCAGGGCTGTCGCTCATCTTCGGCGTGCAGCGCATCCTCAACTTCGCACACGGCGTGTTGTTCATGCTGGGGGCCTTTGTGGCGGTCAGTTTGTCGGCCCAGTGGGGTGAGAGTGGGGCCATGTTTGCCATGGTCTTGCTAGGCGCCACGGTGGTCCTCGCGGTGATCGGTGGATTGATCGAGTGGGGGCTTTTGCGCAGAATTTACAACGCACCCCATGAGTTTCAACTTTTGATCACCTTTGCGCTGGTGTTCATCATGGGCGACGTGGTCAAGCTGATTTGGGGCAATGAAGACCGCTCCATGACCGCGCCCCAAGCCTTGTCAGGTGCGGCCCAAACCTTGGGCATCATCTTTCCCAATTACCGCTTATTTCTGATTGGTGTGGGCGTCCTGGTGGCGGTTGCCCTTTGGTTTTTGTTGCACAAAACCCGCTGGGGTATTTTCATTCGGGCGGCCACTAACGATCGCGCCATACTGGGCGCCTTGGGCGTCAACACCCGATGGCTCTACACCAGTGTGTTCGCCTTGGGTGCTGCTTTGTCCGGTTTGGGCGGTGCTTTGGCAGCGCCCGTGGTGTCGGTGGGACCGGGTTTGCATGTGCAAATCATCATTGACGCTTTTGTGGTGGTGGTGATCGGTGGCATGGGCAGTGTGATGGGGGCTTTGGTGGCTTCATTGCTGGTGGGGGTGATCAATGCTTACGGGGTGCTGGCATTTCCGGGTTGGTCCGTGGTCATGACCTTTGTGTGCATGGCGGTGGTGTTGATCGTTCGGCCTTGGGGCTTGTTTGGAAGTCCCGAATGACAGCGCACCGCCAATGGCTTGTCTTGGTGTGCACCTTGCTGGTGCTGTTGCCCTGGGCTTTAAGCGATTTTTGGATTTTCATTGCCATTGAGGTGCTGGCATTTGCCCTGTACGCCTTGAGTTTTAATTTGCTGCTGGGCTTTGGCGGGATGCTGTCGTTTGGGCATGCGGCCTTCTTTGGGGTGGGCGCTTACAGCGCAGCCATCTTTTTCAAGCGCAGCGGTTTGGATGTGGCTTGGATGTTCATGCTCGCTCCCTTGGTGGCCATGTGTGCATCTGCGGCGATGGCGGCTTTGATTGGTTATTTTTCGGTGCGCCGATCTGGCATCTATTTTTCGATGCTCACCTTTGCTTTTCAAATGTTGCTGTTCACGGTGGCTTTGAAGGCCTCCGGATTGACCGGCGGTGACGATGGCATCACCGGCCTCAAGCCCCCGGGTGTGTTGGGCACGCCCATGGGTTACTACGCTTACGCCTTGGCCTGGTGCTTGCCCAGTGTTTATGTGCTGCACCGTTTGGTGAAGTCGCCTTTTGGCTTGACCTTGCGCGCCCTCAAAGACGACCCGTTGCGCGTGCAATATGTGGGGGTGCATGTGCGCCAACACCAGTGGGTGGCTTTTGTGATCAGCGCCGCTTTTGCCGGTTTGGCCGGTGCCTTGTTTGCTTTTTCAACCGGCAATGTGTTTCCATCTTGGCTCAACTGGACGGCCAGCGCGACACCGGTGGTGATGGCTGTGTTGGGCGGCGTGCAGTCTTTTTATGGGCCCGCTGTGGGCGCTGCGGTTTATGTGGTGCTGGAAGTGATGATCAGTGGCAAAACCGAATACTGGCCGTTGGCGATGGGCATCATCATCGTGTTGTTGGTCCTGCTCATGCCCACTGGCTTGGTGGGGCGCATCAAAAAGGGCGATGCATGAGCAACACGCCCAGCGAATATGTGCTGAAGGTCCAAGGCATATCCAAACGCTTTGGGGGATTGCAAGCCTTGCAAAACGTGGACATGCACGTCAAGCCGGGGGAGTTCCACGCCATCATCGGACCCAATGGCGCTGGCAAAAGCACTTTTTTCAACACCTTGACCGGCTTGTTGAAAGCCGATGCGGGCAGCATTTGGTTCGATGGGCGCAATGTGACTGGCTTTGCGCCGCACCGCTTGACCCGCCTGGGCATGGGCCGCACCTTTCAAATCACCCGGGTATTTCACGGCATGACCGTGTTGGAAAACGTGCAAGTGGCCCTGTCAGCGCATGCCGGCCAAAGTTGGCAAGGCTGGACGGCGGCCGCGGGTTTGCATGTTCAACGGGCCCAAGAGTTGCTCGATTTGGTGGGATTGGCATCCCAGGTGTCGCGCACCGCCAGAACCTTGGCCCACGGCGATCAAAAGCGCTTGGAATTGGCCATTGCCTTGGCCAGCCAGCCCAAATTGTTGTTGCTCGATGAACCCACAGCGGGCATGGCTGCCCAAGAACGTTTGGAATCCATTCAGTTGGTGCACAAGGTGGCGGTGCAGTTGGGGGTCTCTTGCGTTTTCACGGAGCATGACATGGCCGTGGTGTTTGCGGTGGCCAGTCGGATCACGGTGTTGCACCAAGGCAAGGTATTGGCCGTGGGTTTGCCGCAAGAGGTGCGCGCCAGCGCCTTGGTGCAGCAGGTCTATTTGGGCGAAGCCGTTGCGGTGGATGGTCAGCCCGTCCTCAAAAGCTGAGACTAAGCACCATGGGCTTGCAACACGCCACCGTTTTGAACACCCACAGCATGCCGTGGGAAAGTGGCTTGGATTACCTGCGCACCTTGGCCCCAGCGTTCCGTGACAACCTCGGCCCGGCCGATCTGGTCGAAGCGAACTTTGCCAAGTACCGGCAAAAGAACCTGTACCTCGACCCCCAAACCACCCGGCGGCTGGACTTGGTTCAGCTCGAAGCGGGCTACAGCGACTTGACGCATTGTTGTCATGACTCCGTCGAAGAAGGGTTTTTGCTGGCTGGCAACGTGACCTTGGATGGCGAGGGTGCGCTGCAAACCGGGGATTATTTTTGGCGTCCCCCTGGGTGGATTCACCATGCCCAGACCCAGCCTGGGGTGGAGTTGTTGCTTGGTTTCGAAGGGCAATCGAACGAAAGCGGCCCGGTCAGCCGCCACGTCTGTTCAGCCCATTTGGCGGGTGCCAATCATTTGATCGCCGCCAGCGATGAAGCCTCATTGGGCAGTCGGGGACGGTTGTGCCAAGTGACCGCTTCCCAATTGGTCTGGCAACCCGGCGAAGCCTATGCGCGCGGCGAAGGGGCTTTGGCAGGTTTTGACTTGGCGCATCTATCGGTGCGTGTGCTCAGCCGCAATCCGTCTACCGGGCAGCAAACCGTGCTGCTGCGTTTGGCGCCGGGCTACCAACAGGCCACCGCTGGCTTTCATGCCGTGTGGTGGCAAATGTTTGTGCTCACGGGTGGCGTGCAGTGGGGTGGTGAACACTTTGGCGAAGGTGTTTTTGTGCACCGACCTGCCGGCGCGGTGGAAGCGGCCATGGCCAGTGCCCAAGGGGCCTTGCTCTACGCCAAGATCGATGGATGGATGGACTTCACCCCTGCAGCGCCATGACATCAATCGACAGAATCACAAGGACAGGCAGATGAATTTCGACACCATCCCCGAGCACCAAATGTTGCGCGACAGTGTGCGTCATTTTTTGGATGCCGAGCTGCCAGAAAAAACCATTCGCGAATACGACCGTGCGCGCAAAATCCCGCGCAGCATTTGGCCCAAATTGGCCGCGCAAGGCTGGATGGGAATTTCATTGCCCGAAGAATATGGCGGTGCAGGCGGTGACATCATGCAAGGCACCATCTTGTGTGAGGAGTTGTCGAGGCGGTTCCCCTCCTTGGGCACCGATTGGTTGCTGACCTCCATGACCGCGCGTGTTTTCATGGAAGTGGGCACCCCCGAGCAAAAAGCCCATTACTTGCCTCTGTTGACCAAAGGCGAGTTTTTGATGGGTTTTGGCATGAGCGAACCCGGCGGGGGCACCGATGTGCTCAGCTTGAAAACCCGCGCCAGCTTGAGCAATGGCGAGTGGACGGTGCGGGGCCAAAAGCTGTACACATCGCTGGCCGATGATGCCGATGCCATTTTGGTGCTGTGCCGAACAGAACCGGAGACCGAAGGCAAACGCGCCCGTGGCATGTCACTGGTGCTCACACCGCGCCAACAGCCGGCGGTTACCGTGCGCCGTTTGGAGTTGATGGGCATGCGTGCCGCGTGTACTTGCGAGGTCTTTTTTGACGATGCCAAAGCCCCGGAAGCGGCGGTGTTGGGCGAGCGCGGCCGCGGTTGGTACCACCTGCTGGCCAGTCTGGACGAGGAACGCATTCTGTGTGCCGCCATGTATGTCGGCATCACCAGTGCGGCATTGGAGCAGGCCTTGCAGTACGCCCTGGACAGGCAAGCTTTTGGCCGCTCCATCGGGCAGTTTCAAGCGGTGCAGCACCCCTTGGCGGAAGTGGCCACCGAGTTGGAGCAAATTCGATTGCTCACCTACAAGGCGGCTTGGTTGCTCAGCCAGGGGCGCGAGTGCGCCACCGAGGCCGCGATGGCCAAATTGGCGGCCACCGAAACCGCGGTGCGGGCCACCGACAAATGCATGCGCATCTTGGGTGGCTATGGCTTGGTGGAAGAGACCCCCATGGAGCGTTTGTTTCGCGACACCCGCTTGGGCCCCTTCAGCCCCATATCCAACGAGATGGTGAAAAACTTTTTGGGCGAACGCATGGGTTTGCCCAAGAGCTATTGAGGCGCCAGACCATGAAGATCACCAAACATTTCGTCACCGTGGGTCAGCGGCGCGTGCATTATTTGCGCGCTGGTCAAGGGCCGGCAGTCGCCATGTTGCATGCGTCACCTTGTTCATCCAAAGTGATGCGGCCCTTGATGGACATCTTCGCCCAGCGGTACACCTGTTTTGCGTTCGATACCCCGGGCTTTGGTCTTTCCGACCCCTTGCCCATCGATGGGCCGTCGGTGGAAGATTTTGCGGACGCCCTGGCCGACACCTTGAGTGCCTTGGGCATTGGGCAAGTGGCCACCTATGGGCGGCACACCGGCGCATCCATCGCTGTTGAGTTTGCGGCCCGGCACCCGGATCGCTGCAGCATGGCCTTGGCCGATGGTTTTGCCGTGTTTGCCAAAGCCTATTCGCCCAGCGAACTCGAGGCGTACTTGGAGCCCATCATTCCCCAGTGGGATGCGGCGCACATGTTGCGGTTGTGGTTTCGCTACCGCGACCAGCATGTGTTTTGGCCGTGGAACAAACAGTTGGATGCCAACCGCTCCGACACCGATGTGCCCGATTTGGATTTCTTGCACCGTGGCGTGGTCGAGCTGTTGCAAGCGGGCGATGGCTACCGGGTGGGCTATGCGGCCCCGTTTCGGCACCGCGCCCTGGGCGTGGTGCCAGATTTGAAAGTGCCGGTGTGTTTTGGCAACCGACCGGGCGACAGCATGTACCTGACCCGTCATCTTTACCCAGACGGCGTGTGGATGGCCGATGTGCCGCGTGAGTTTGACGCGGCATCTGTGCATGAAATGGGCTTGCTGGCCCAACACCCGGCCAGCCAACCCGTGCCCGCAGCGCCCCCTTGCCAGGCGCTGCCCCAGCGCTTGACCGAGACCTATGTCGACTTTGAAGGGGCGCAGTTGGCGGTGCGAAGCCAAGGGGACTGGGGTCAGGCCACACCGGTTTTGTTGCTGCACCACGCACCGGGCTCATCGCGTTTGTATGAGTCGGCCCTGTTGACCATCGGTGAAAAGCACCCGGTCCTGGCGCTGGATTTGCCGGGCCATGGCGAATCGGATGCGCTGCCCGGCAACCCGCAAGACCACGCCACTTGGGTTCGTGCCGTGGCCCATGTGCTCGACCACATGGGTGTCAAGCGGGTGCATGTGTGGGGCCACCAGGGTGGCGCGGCCTTGGCCTGTGCCCTGGCTGTGCAGCACCCGGACAGGGTGGCGTCTGTCGTCTTGGATGCGCCCTTGTGGGCAGATGCAGCCACACGTGCCCGCCTGATGGCAGATGGCATCCCCGATGTGAAACCCAGTTGGGAGGGCGCCCATTGGTTGCGCGCTTGGCACCACGCCCGCGATGCCGAACTGTGGTGGCCCTGGTTTGATCGCCGCATGTCGCAGCGCAAGCCACAGCCTTCTCAAATGGACCCCGTGCGCTTGAACGCCTGGGTGTTGGAAGCCATGAAACAGCCCGACAGCTATGCCGGTGCCTGGCGCACGCACTGGTCATTTGATTGGGCAGGTCAATGGCCGCAAATCAAAGCCCCGCTTCACTGCACCACCGCCCACAACGACACCTATGCCCATTTGAGCCTTCATTCGCCGCAAGGCATGCCCAGCGCGGTTTCTCACCCCAGCGAGGAACACCTCCAATTGCTGAGTGGCTGGTGGCAAAAAAATGCACCCTGATTTCTTTTTTATCGACCCATCATCACCATGAAACTCCAAGCCATCACGCCCGCCCACTTCCCTTGGTTCGACTATGCGCGCTATTCCTTTTCCTTGGGCTTGAAAACCGAACGCGGCGCTTATTTGTCTGGCCACACGGCGTCCGAGTACGACCCGATCGGTAAAAAAATTGTTGTGCGCGGCAGCATGACCGATCAGGTGCGCACGGCCTACGCCAAGATCGGTGCCATTTTGGAGGGGGCCGGCATGGGCTTTCAAGATGTGGTGCGGGTGGTTGAATACGTCCGGCCAGAGGGCATTGAGCGTTACGCCGAAGCCGCAGCGGTGCGCGCCGAAGTGTTTGGCACCCATCAGCCGACGGTGCACACCGTGCCGGTCAAAAGTTTGTTGCGGCCAGAGGCCTTCATTGAAATCGAAATCACCGCCGGCCCGGTGGGTGCGGCCACCGATGTGGGTTCCCGGGCTTCGCCCGCGCGCGACTCGGCTGGGGTGGTTTACTTGCCGACCATTCAACCGGTCGATGCCCAGGGGCGCATCGTGGGCGCGGGCGACATCGTGGCGCAAACCGCCTATATCTTCGAGCAAGCGGGAAAGATGCTGGCTGCGCTGGGTTTGGGTTTTCAAAATGTGGTCAAAACCGTGGATTACCTCACGGCCCAAGGCTTGGCCCAGTACAAAGGGACCGGGCGCATTCGAAAACAGCATTTGGGGCCCATCTACCCTGGCGCCGCAGGTTTGATGATGCCGCGCTTGGTGCACCCCGAGGCTTTGATCCAATACGACTTCATCGCCTCGCGCGATGTGCTGGAGTGCATCAACCCGGGTTGGACCCGCTATGAAAAACTCACCTACAGCCCTGCGGTCAAAGCAGGCAAGCTGTTGTTCATGTCGGGCCAAGGGGCCTTGGACCCGGCCACAGAACGGGTGGTGCACGAAGACGATGTGGTGGCACAAGCCGAGTACACCTACCGCAATATTCTCAAGGTGCTGGAGGCCGCTGGCGCTGGCCCGCAAAATTTGGTCAAAACCATTGAATACGTCACGCCCAATGCCTTGGCCGACTACCGCAATGTGGCTGGCGTGCGCGCGGCTTTGTTGCGCACGCCTTACCCAGCATCGACCGGTTTGATTTGTGAGGCATTGCTCAGGCCCGAGATGAAGATCGAAGTCGATCCTTTCGCGATATTGGACTGACCCATGGCCTTGCTCACCCCAGAACTGCAAGCGCTGATGGGTCGTCAAGTGCATTACCCTGCGCGCGAAGCCTTGGGTCATGCATCCATCCGCTACTTCGCATTGGCCATGCACGACGACAACCCTTTGTATGTCGACGAGGCCTACGCCCAAGCCGCTGGCCACGAAGGTGTGATTGCCCCACCCACGCTGGTCTGTGAGACCTGTCAATACGCCCACCGCGCACCCGATGCCGATGGGTATATCGGGCATGAGTGGCATTTGCCTGTGCCCGGCTGCCGCATGATCCGCGCCGGCAACGACTACACCTTCAACCGCCCGATCTTGGCAACCGACCGCATATCTGTGACCTGGACTTTGGAGAGCATGGTGGAAAAGCCGTCTTCCAGGGGCGGGACGCAGTTGTTTGTGATGTCGGTGGCGACGTATGCCGATGCGCAAGGCCACATCGTCGCGACCAACCGCGAAGCCTTGGTCTTTCAACCTTTGGTGCCCCATGCTCAGACCCAGCCTTGACCCCAGCCAGCTGCGACCTGGCGATGCCTTGCCAGAACAGGCCCACACCTTCACCGAAGTCGACTTGGTGGCCTATGGTGCGGCCACCTGGGACTGGCACCGTTTGCACTATGACAAAGCGCATGCCCAGTCCAAGCAATTGCCGGGGGTGTTGATCGATGGTCAAGCTTTTGGCGCTGTGTTTGCGCGGGAGGCCATGCGTTGGGCTGGCCCCCAGGCGTTCATCCAGCGCATGGCCTTGAAAATGAAATCCATGGCCTTCGCCGGCGACCACCTGGTGGCACGCGGCCAGGTGATGGCCATCGATGCACCCGCGGGCCATTGGGTGGTGCACATCGATCAGCAACTCATGTGCGGTGAGCGCTTGGTGGCGCAAGCCATGAGCGAGATCCGCATGGGCAAGGCCTGAGCCATGGGCATGGCGCTCAACCCCCCATTGGACTTGACCTGGCGGGAATACGCCATGCCCGATGCCAGTGGGGCGGTTCAATTGGCGCGGTTGCCGTCGTTGGCGCCAGATCACTTTTGGGCCTTGGTGAAATTCCCCCCGAATTGGCGCCGAATTCGACCCGGGCATTACAGTGTGGATGAAGATTTTTTGCTGCTGCATGGCGACTTGACCATCAACGACCAAGGGTGGCAGGCCCGCGAGCATGGGTTTGTGCCGGCCCACGCTTGGCGCGGACAAACCTACTCACGCCATGGGTGCGTGGCCTGTGCGCGCTTCCATGGCCGACCCGAATGGCATGCAGGCCGAGCGGCGACTGCGCCCACGCAAGCCAGCCGACACAGACCAGCGTGGCCCACATGGCCTGAGGTCAACCTGCTCGGCCTGGGGTCTGCACAAGTGGCTTTTGAACAGCAGGGCATGGCCCACGGGGTGCTGCCGTCTTCGACCTTGGCTGCTTTGCAAGCCCACGGGGTGGCGATGGATGCCTTCGATTTGCCAACGCCCAGGGGGCACGCCAAGCCGGCCCTCGCAGATGACGTGCCATTCGGATTCCATTGGGCGCGTTGGCCCCGCATGATTTGATTTTTGAAACCACTTTGCACAACCCAGCCATGAACCTCGCTGCCACCATGACCCAATCGGCCTTGAAATGGCCGCACAAAACCGCCTTGGTCTTTGAAGGCCAACGCTGGACCTACGGCCAGTGGAATGACTGGGTCAACCGCGCTGCGGGCGCGTTTGCGGCCAGCGGTGTGGTCAAGGGTGATCGGGTGGCCTTTTTCACCTACAACTTGCCAGAGCAGATCACAGGCTTTTACGCCTTGATGAAGTTGGGCGCGATTCCCGTGCCCATCAATTACCGGTTGGCGCCCAACGAGGTGAAGTACATCATCGAAGACTGTGGCGCCAAGATGCTGGTGTTCGAGGAAAACCTGCGCGCACCGGTCATGGCCATCAAAGACCAATTGAAGTTGGAAAAGCTCATCTACATCGGGGACCAGGTTCAAGCGGGCGAAATTCGCTTCGACGACTTTGTGTCCGCAGGGGGCCATCAGGAGCCACAGGTTCATGTCGATTGGCACGACCCGGCCTTGATCATGTACACCTCCGGCACCACGGGACGACCCAAAGGGGTGGTGCGATCCCATTTGGCCGAAATCGTGGGCAGCATGACCATGGCGGTCGAAGTGGGGTTTCGTCACGAAGATGTGATCCTGCACAACAAACCCTTGTTCCACATTGCCCAATTCCATTTGCAGTTGATGCCCTTCATCCAGATCGGCGGCACCAATGTGCTGACGCGTGGATTTGATGTGCACGAAACCTTGTCTTTGGTCGAAGCTGAGCGCATCACCGTGTTGCACGGTGTGCCCACCCAAATGGTGATGCTGGTGGCCGCCGATTTGAGCCAATACGACCTGAGCAGTTTGCGCTGTGGTTTTTATGGCGGACAAACCCTGGCCGACGACGTGACACGCAAATGCATGGCTTTGTTCCCAGACTACTTTGGCAACATCTACGGCTCCACCGAAGCCCTGGCGGTCACCGTGTGTGACTACCGACGGCGGCCAGAAAAACTGGGCAGCGTGGGCCAAGCGGCGGTCAACATGGAAGTGCGGGTGATTCGCAACGACAGCGTGGACCCGAATCAGGTTTGCAGCGCCGGTGAAATTGGTCAACTGATCGCCCGTGGCCCGACCTTGTTCACCGAGTACTGGGGTCTGCCCGACAAAACCGCGGAGACGCTGCGCAACGGCTGGTATTTTTCTGGCGACGCTGCGGTGGCCGACAGCGAGGGCTTCATCACCGTGATGGGGCGCATGGACCACACCATCAAAAGCGGTGGCGAAAACATCCACCCTTCAGAGGTTGAAAACATTTTGTTCCAACACCCAGGCGTGGCCAACGCAGCCGCCGTGGGTTTGCCCAGCACCAAGTGGGGCCAAGTGGTGTGCGCTGCCATCGTGCGCAAAGACCCCGCCTTGGATGCCGCGGCCATGGACGCGTTTTGTTTGCAAAACCCCGATTTGGCCGCCTTCAAGCGACCGCGCCATTACTTCTTCATTGATGCGATTCCGTCCAACCCGACGGGAAAAGTCGAGCGCGGAAAGCTCAAAGACCTGCTGATCGCACAACTGACCCATCCATTGGATTGACCCATGCCCGCTTTGTTCATCATCCAAGCCCAACTCAGCCCAGACCCAGCGTTCATGGCGCGCTACAAGCAATACCAAGCGCAAGTCCAGCCCTTGATGGCGCTGCATGGCGGCAAGGTGCTGGCCATTGGCAAGGACCTCGAGGTCATGGAGGGCCAGCACGATGGCCAACGCCTGATCGTGTTGGAGTTTCCCAGCATGGACCATCTGAAGGCCTTTTGGCATTCCAAAGAATACGCACAGATCAAACCCTTGCGCGAAAACGGCGCCCAGGTGCAGGCCTGGGCTGTACCCACCATGGCTTGAGCCCCAAGCTGCTGCCCCGCTGAACGCTGATTTCTATTTCGACCCAGGAGACCGAACACCATGTCTGACTTGTTTTCCCCCATCCAACTGGGCGACCTTCAACTCGCCAACCGCATTTGGATGGCGCCATTGACCCGCTCGCGTGCCACCCCCGAGCGCGTGCCAACCCCCATGATGTTCGAGCACTATGTGCAGCGGGCTTCAGCGGGTCTGATCATTGCCGAGGCCACCAACGTGGCTTTGCGCTCGAACGCTTGGGAATGCACGCCAGGGATCTTCACGGCTGAGCAAATCGCTGCTTGGCGGGTTTTGGTGGATCACGTGCACCAAGCCGGCGGCAAGATCGCGCTGCAGTTGTGGCACGGCGGCCGCGTGGCCGCGGACAACCGGGAGCAACCCGATCCCCCGCTGTCACCGTCGGGGGTGAATGACAACATCGACACCATCACCGTGTGGGGCCGCGATGAGCAAGGCATTTTTCGCAAGAAAACTGCCTGTCCTTCACGTGAAATGACTTTGGCTGAAGTGGAAGACACCATTGCCGCCTTTGGCCGTGCGGCCCGTGCCGCGCGCGAAGTGGGCTTTGATGGGGTTCAGTTGCATGCAGCGAATGGCTATTTGCCACATCAGTTCTTGTCACCCTATCTGAACCGCCGCACCGATGCCTATGGGGGCTCACCCCAGGGGCGCGCTCAATTCGCGTTGCAAGCCATGCGCGCCATGATTGCCGAGTTTCCTGCGGGGCGCGTGGGCATGCGCATTTCCCCCTTCACCACCTTCAATGGCGCGTTGGACCCGGACCCCGTTCCCACTTACCGCTATTTGGTCGATGAACTCGCCCGCCATGGCATGGGCTGGTTGGAGTTGGCCGACACCAACTTTTGGGCAGGCCAATTTGACCGCGATCAAATGCTGTCCCTCACCCGACCGGTGTTTGATGGGCCCATCATTGCCAACGGGGGGATAGACCCACAAACGGCCCAAACCCTGATTGCCAATGGGTCCATTGATGCCGTCTCGTTTGGCCGCTTGTGGATGGCCAACCCGGATTTGCCCGAGCGCATCCGTGCCGATGGGCCCTATCAAAAGGCCATCACCAAACGGTTTTACGGTGGCGGGCCCGATGGTTACAACGATTACCCGACGTTGGCCGAAGAAAAAAGTTTGGCATGAAACATTTTTAAAACCACAAACAGGAGAACCCATGATCACAGCCCGCGAAATCGGACCCCAGCGCTACCGCACCTCTTATGGCCGTTACTTTGAGGATTTTCAAGTCGGCGATGTGTATGAGCACCGCCCAGGACGCACTTTGACCGACCAAGACAACATCAGTTTTGCGCTGCTCACCATGAACCAGCACCCCATGCATTGCGACATGGAGTTCGCCAAAAAAAGCGAATTTGGCCGCTTGCTCATCAACAGCCCCTTGTCGTTGGCGGTGGTGGTGGGCATGACGGTCAATGACGTCAGTGCCAAAGCCATTGCGAATTTGGGTTGGAAAGACATCAAACTCAGCGGCCCGGTGTTCGCGGGCGACACCTTGTATGCCGAAACAAAGGTATTGGACAAACGCGAGTCCAAGTCACGCCCCCACCAGGGCATCGTGACCGTGCACACCCGTGGCATCAACCAGGATGGCGCCGAGATCATGTCCTTTGAGCGCATCATTTTGGTGGCATGCCGTGGCCATGCCGTGGACGATTGAGCCAGGTCAAACATATGCAAAAGCCTGACGCCGATGCCCCCCCAGTGGCTGGACCTATTGCGGCAAGCTATGCCCATTGGGCGCATGCGTTGCAATGGCGCGATCTTCCCGCCGAGGTGGTGGCCCAAAGCCAGCACCTGATCTTGGATGCCCTGGGCATCGCGCTGGCTTCAGGGCGCTACCCTTTTGCCCAACAAACATGGCTGGCGATGCAAGACCTGTGCCCCAGCACAGGCCCCGTTCCGGTGTTTGGCATGCAAGCCCATTTGCCAGCCCGCGATGCGGCCTTGATCAACGGCTTGTTGATCCACGGTTTGGATTACGACGACACCCACCCCGGCAGCGTGGTCCATGCCACCGCTTCGGTGTTGGCCGCCGCTTTCAGCGTGGCCTGCCAACAAGACAGCAGCGGTGAAGATTTGCTGTTGGCCTATGTGGCCGGCATGGAGGTGGCCACCCGCGTCGGCATGGTGGCCGGTGGCGTGTTTCACAAAGCGGGCTTTCACCCCACAGCGGTGGCCGGTATTTTTGGTTGCGTGATCGCGGTGGCTCGTCTGTGGGGGTTGGACGAGGCGCAAACTGTGCAGGCCCAGGGCATCGCCCTGTCGATGGCCGGCGGGACCTTGGAGTTTTTGAAAGAGGGCGCAGGCACCAAACGCTTCCACCCAGGATGGGCGGCCTCCAGCGCCATCGTGGCGGTGGCCTTGGCGCGGCGTGGCATGAGCGGGCCATCCACCGCCTACGAAGGCCAATACGGTTTGTACGCCAGCCATTTGGGGACAGCCCTGGGCGCTTGTCGCATGGAGTTGGCCACGCAGGGTTTGGGCGTGGCCTGGGAGTTGATGCGCGTGGCGGTCAAGCCCATCCCCGCATGCCATTTTGTCCATGCCTGCATCGATGCGGCCAGCGCTTTGCGCCCCGAGTTGGCGCGGGGGGAGTTGTCGCACATCGTGGCCCGTGTGGCCCAGGGTTACGTGCCGGTGGTGTGCGAGCCAGTGGCCCAAAAGCGCCGACCGTCGAATGCTTATGAAGCCCAGTTCAGCGTGCAATATGGCATCGCCACGGCCTTGCGCCATGGCAAGTTCGGGCTGCAAGCCTTGGAGCCCGAGGCCATGCAAGACCCGCTCACCCAGGCCTTGGCCGACAAAGTGCGCTATGAAGTCGACCCCGATGCCGATTACCCCAAATACTTCCCGGGAGAGGTGGTGTTGCACTTCGCCGATGGCCGCCAGGTCGTGCACCAAGAACCCATCAACCGCGGCGCGCCTGGTCGGCCCATTGCCCATGCCGATATCGTGGCCAAGTTCATGGACAACGCGGCGCTGGCTTGGCCCGTGTCAGCTGCGAGCGCATTGCGCGACGGCGTGCTGAACCTGCCCCACATCCGCACCCGCGAGCTGGCCCAGTGGTTGGCGGCTTGACATCCATGGCGACAAGGAAATTTTCATGACAACATCTTCCACCAACCCGCCCGCAGCGCCCGTGTTGCAAGGCTTGCGCATTCTGTCGGTCGAGCAATATGGCGCGGGGCCTTTTGGCACCCAGTACCTGGCCGACTTGGGTGCAGAGGTCATCAAAATTGAAAACCGCAAAGATGGGGGTGATGTGGGCCGCATGGTGGGCCCCCATTTCTTTGGGCCGGGTGACAGCCACTTCTATCAATCCTTCAGCCGCAACAAAAAGAGCCTGACCCTGGACCTCAAACACCCCGAGGGGCAAGCGGTGCTGCACCAACTCGCGCGCGAAGCCGATGTGGTGTTCAACAATTTGCGTGGCGACTTGCCCCCCAAGCTGGGCCTGACCTACGAGCAACTCGGGCGCATCAAACCCGCTTTGGTGTGTGCGCACCTGTCGGCTTATGGGCGCCATGGCTCGCGGGCCAATTGGCCGGGTTATGACTATTTGATGCAAGCTGAAGCGGGTTATTTGTCCTTGACCGGCGAGCCCGACGGCCCGCCCTCGCGCGCAGGCCTGTCCATCGTGGACTACATGACCGGCACCACGGCGGCCTTGGCCATGCTGGCGGGCGTGTTGTCGGCTCGGCAAACCGGACTGGGCCGAGATGTGGATGTCAGCCTTTACAGCGTGGCCATGTACAACTTGGCTTACTTGGCCACTTGGTACCTGAACAAAGGCGTGGTCACAGGACGCCAAGCCAGGTCTGGCCATCCTTCCCTGGTGCCCAGCGAGTTGTACCGCACCCAAGATGGTTGGATGTTTGTGATGTGCAACAAGGAAAAATTTTGGGCGGTGTTGTGTGAAAAGATCCAGCGCCCGCAGTGGACCAGCGATGAACGGTTTGGCAGTTTTGCGGCCCGCTTGAAAAATCGCCTTGAACTCAATGTGGCCTTGGACGAGGTGCTTCAACAACAAACCACGGCCCATTGGTTGAAGGTGTTTGCGGGTCAGGTGCCCGCATCGGCGGTGAATGATGTGGCGCAAGCTTTGGACAACGAATTTGCACAGGAGATGGGCATGGTGGTCAACGTGGACCACCCGCAAGGCCCCATTCGCACCATGGCTTGCCCCATCACGGCCGGGCCGGTGGCCGCCGTGGCCGCACCCAGCTTGGGTCAGCACACGGCCCAAGTGCTGCAAGAGGCGGGTTTTACCGATCAACAAATTGAAAAACTGCGCGAACTCGCGGTGATATGACCCATGAAAAGCTATTTATTTGTCCCCGGCGACCGTGCCGAGCGTTTTGACAAGGCCCTGGCCACAGGCGCCCATGCGGTGATCATTGACCTGGAGGATGCGGTGGCACCCGAGGCCAAAGTTTCAGCCCGCGCAGCCATTGGCCAATGGCTGCACCCTGACAAACCCATTTATCTGCGGTGTAACGCCTACGGAACGCCTTGGTTTGATGGCGATTTGGATTTGCTCAGCCACCCAGCGGTGCGTGGTTTGGTATTGCCCAAAGCGCAGGAACCTGATTTGTTGATCCAACTGGCCAAAAGCCTGCGCCCTGATCAACGCCTGTTGCCAATTGTCGAAAGTGTGTTTGGTTGGGATCGCGCACGGGAACTGGCCAGCGCACCCGCGGTGGACAGGTTGATATTTGGTTCGGTGGATTTCGCTTCTGACGCGGGCATGGGCAGTGACGGCGAAGAACTCAATGCCGTGCGCACCCATTTGGTTTTGGTTTCTCGATTGGCCGGTGTGCGCTCGCCGGTTGACGGTGTCACCTTGGCATTTGCCGATGACCAAGCCTTGGCCAGCGATGTGGCGCGCGCGCGGCGCATGGGCATGGGCGCGAAATTGTGCATCCACCCCAAGCAAGTGGTTGGCGTCAACCAGGGATTCGCACCCAGCGCCAGTGAATTGGAATGGGCCCAGCGTGTGTTGCAGTCAGTCGAGCAACATGGCTTGGGCGCCATCGCGGTGGATGGCAAATTGGTCGATCGCCCCGTGTGGTTGCTCGCACAAAGCTTGGTCGCTGACGCACAGGCATCTGGCCATGCCGCGGTGAACCCATGAGCGCAGCCTTTCAAGCCTGCATGGCCGGCATTTACGAGCACCCATTGCGGGTGGCGCCAGACCATTCGGTGGCGCGTTTGCATGCCGATGTGGCCCACGGCGCCTTGCGCGATGCCGGATTGACCCTCAAGGATGTGGATGCGTATTTCTGTGCGGGCGATGCACCGGGTTTGGGGCCGACATCGATCGTTGACTATTTGGGCTTGAAGCGGCTTCAAGTGGTGCAGACCACCGAGTTGGGCGGGGCCTCTTACCTGTCGCATGTGGGTGAAGCAGCCGCAGCGATTGCGGCGGGCCGTTGCAAAGTGGCCTTGGTCACCTTGGCGGGGCGCCCCAAGTCCGAGGGCTCCAGCGGGACCAAGCCGCGCAACTATGGCGACACCGCGCCGGATGCCGAGTTTGAACGCCCTTACATGCCCACGCCGCTCAACAGCTATGCCATGTGTGCCATGCGGCATATGCACGAATTTGGCACCACTTCTGAGCAATTGGCTTGGATCAAGGTGGCCATGTCACACCATGCGCAACACAACCCGAACGCCTTGCTGCGACAGGTGATGACGGTGCAGGACGTGTTGGATTCACCCCGTGTGGCCGACCCATTGCGGCGCGCCGATTGCTGTGTTGTGACGGATGGCGGCGGTGCGGTGGTGGTGGTTCACCCCGATGTGGCGAAATCATTGCACCAACCACTGGTGCAAGTGGTGGGCATGTCGGCCTCGGTCAAGGGCCAATCGGGCGGGCAGGTGGATTTGACCCACTCCGCCACGGCATGGACCGCACCCCGTGCATTTGCGCAAGCCGGCATCACCCCACGCGACATCCGATACGCCTCCATTTACGACAGTTTCACCATCACGGTGCTGATGCAACTCGAAGACTTGGGCTTTTGTGCCAAAGGTGAGGGGGGGCGGTTTGTCGCCGATGGCCAGTTGATTGCCGGGCAAGGAAAGCTCGCGGTCAACACCGATGGGGGTGGCCTGTGCAACAACCACCCGGCCAACCGCGGTGGCATGACCAAGGTCATTGAAGCGGTGCGCCAACTGCGCGGTCAAGCCCACCCCAAAGTGCAGGTGCCCAATTTGGAATTTGCTTTGGCCAATGGCATCGGTGGATTTTTGGGCTCGCGCCATGGCGCCGCCACCTTGATCATGAAAAGGGTTTGACATGAACACACCCGCCACCCCTTTGGTCTTTCAAGACCCGCTGCAAAACCCAGAAAACCACACCTATTGGGAACAGGCCCAGCAAGGCCGGTGGATGCTCAAGCATTGCTTGGCTTGCGATGTGTCGCACCATTACCCGCGGCCGTATTGCCCCCACTGCGGCAGTGATCAAACCGAATGGCGGGCCAGTGCGGGCGAAGGCGAAATTTACACCTTCACCCGGATGGTTCGCGGCGTTGAAACGCCCTATTTGATGGCTTATGTGCGGCTGGATGAGGGGGTCACCGTGTTGACGCATTTGCAGGCACCCGATTGGGATGCCGTGCACATTGGGATGCGGGTCAAGCTGGGTTTTTCGGCCAGCGCCTCAGGCCAGAATGTCCCCATCTTTGTGCCCGCTTGATCCCACCCATGCACGTGAACTGGCCCAGCATGATCCACTCAGTGACATCCAGGAATGAACGGGCAGCTGTCCTCTTTTTCCACCAGGTCGAAAGCGAAAATCATTTTGGCCATTCCGCACAGCACCGCCATGATGACGCCCAGCTCCACCAACTCACCATCGGTGAAATGGGGCTTCAATCGCGCATGCAAAGCGGCGTCCAATTGCCCCTTGGGTTGGGTGAGTGCCATGGTGTCGGCCAAAGCCAGCGCAGCTTTTTCTCGGTTGCTGAAGGGACCGTTTTCGTAATCGGCCAAGGCGTCGATTTGGTTTTGACCGATGCCTGCACGCAACGCCGCCGCTGTGTCATTTCGGTTGCAAAAGGCACAGCCGTGCACATTGGCCAAGCGCAAGCGCACCAACTCCAGCAAGGTCACGGGCAGAGCGCTGCCATAAAAAAGCTTCTTGTAAAAATCATTTTGATACCAGTGGTAGACATGCGGCGCGTGGCCCATGACCTCCACAAAGGTGGCGTCCTGGTGCATGGCCAGCGACCGATCGAAGGCGGCCTGCATGGTGGCGTCCAATTGCGCGCGTGGAACTTTGCTCAAAGCGGTTTGGGGTTTCATGGCCGGGGTTCTCCAAAAAGAAATGCGCATCAGCAACGCAAGACCATCTTAGCCGCTGATGAAGATGCATTGGGGAGCAGGACTGAAATCGGACGTGTTCGCGCACCCCGTCGTGGGTGTGGCATGCAAGCCCCTGGGAAAGCGTGCTTGACGCTGCACCCCAGGGCCCATAAACTGAATTTCACGTGTTCCCTAACCACCATACTGCAGGAGTTTTTGACATGAAAATTGCATCCTTTGCCACCGCCTTGATGGCCGCTTGTATGGCATTGACCACGCCGACCATGGCCCAGGAGTCTTTCAAAATCGGTAATCTGTCACCCCTGTCAGGGCCGGCGGCCGCCTTTGGCATCGGCATCAACCGGGGCATTGAGTTGGCAGCCGAAGATGTGGGCACCTTTCAAGTCGCAGGCAAACCATACAAACTCGAGGTGGTTCCGTACGACACATCGCTAGACCCCGGAAAAACCGTGGCCGCGCTCAATCGTGCGGTGCTCAATGACAACGTCAAGTACGGTTTTATATTGGGCGCTGCGGTACATGGCGCAGTTTTACCGATCATTCGACAAAACGGTTTTTTCGATATCTTCATGGGCGCTGCGGGCAAAGAAGTGACCAATGCCGAAAACCCCACGGTGTTTCGGTTCATGGCATCCTCTGACCAGCTGTACTACACTTTCACCCCTGAAATTTACAAAAAGCTCAACATCAAGCGGGTCGCGTTCATGGGCCCCAACAATGATTTGGGTCGTTCGGATGTCAAGGTGCTCAAAGAGATTGCCGCTCGCTTGAAAGGGCAAGGTGTCGAGTTTGTTGGGGAAGAGCTTGTCGAACTCAACGCCAAAGATTTTCAAGCCTCCTTGCTGCGTTTATTGGCCAAAAACCCCGACGTGATCGATACCAACGCCTCACCCACCGGCACAGTGGGCTTGATCGCCAAGCAAGCCCGTGAGCTGGGCTACAAAGGCTATTTCATCAGCTCTACGGCTGTGCTTGAAGCCAAAGCCTTGGTGAACGTGGCTGGCAAAGGCGCTGACAACATCGTGGCCTACCGCATTTGGTCTGGGGCACCGACCAAGCTGTATGACCAAATCGCAGAGCGCCACATGGCCAAATACAAAGAGGCCACCCTGGGCACTGTTTGGGAAGCATATGCGGCCACCCGTTGGGTGGTGGAGGCCGTACAAAAAGCCGGAACCTTTGACACCAAAAAGGTGGCCGAGCAGTTGGCCAACTCCACATTCCAATTCCACCCATATGGTCCGGCCAGTTGGGGTGGGGACAAGACATATGGCGCCAAGCGCCAAATCCAAACACCCTTGCCAGCATCGATCATCAAAGATGGGGCTTGGACCCCTTTGGATGTGCGCATGGGCACATTGGAATAAAGCGTGGCTGTGGCATGTGATGCAATTTGGGTGCTGGTGAACATGGTGATCCCAACATGCAGGCGCATGGATGTGGCACCCACATGCCTGCGCACATCCTCATGAGCTTGACCCTTTTATTGCAAGGTCTGGCCATTGGTTTGGTCAATGGTGCGTTGTACATATTGACAGCGCTGGGGTTGACGCTGATTTACGGCATCTTGCACATCGTTAACTTTGCCCATGGAGAAGTGTTCATGTTGGGGGCCATGTTGGTGTATGTGGTCTATGTGCTGTGGGAGTGGCCGCTGCTCGCTGCCATGCCAGCGATTGCTTTGGTTGCTGCCATGGTGGGTTGGTTGGTGGAGCGGGGTGTTTTTCGAAGCCTTCGCGGCCAGTGGTTGCAATTGCTGGTGGCCACTGTCGGTGTGTCTTTGATCATTCAATCTTTGTCCTGGATTGTCTTTGGCGCCCAAGAGAAGAACGTGCCTTCTATATTGCCAGGTGTGCTCATGGCTTGGGGCATTCGCATGCCCTATGAACGTTTGGCTGCTGCAGGGATTGCCATGTGCATGGTGGCGGCTTTGTATGCCGTGGTTTATAAAACCCGATCGGGCTTGGCCATGCGCGCCATTGAGGAAGACGAAGAAACCGCCCGCATGATGGGGATTGATACCGACAAAGTGGCTGGTTTGGCTGTGGCCTTGGGCTTTGCTTTGGCGGCCATGGGCGGGGTGTTTGTGGCCCCCATTTACTCCATCAACCCGGGCATGGGTTTGGAAGCCATCTTGATGTCGTTCATCATCATCATCATTGGGGGCTTGGGCAATATCACCGGCACCTTGGTGGCAGGCTTGTTCATTGGGGTGGTGCAGTCCATGGGTGCCTTGCTGTTGGGGGCCGAAGCGGCCCATGTGTTGGTTTTTGTGGTGATGATCGCGGTGCTTATTTTTCGCCCTCAAGGCTTGATGGGTAAGCTGTGAGTCGATCCGTTTGGCCAGTGTTGTTGGGAGTCTTGGCCTTGGTTGGTATGCCAGCGGTGGCCAGCACCTATTGGATGCACATTGCCATCGTGGTCTTGCTAAACATCACCTACACCGTTGCATTGTTCAGTGTTTTGCGAATGGGGTACTTGTCTTTAGGCCATGCCGGCTTCATTG
This sequence comes from Comamonadaceae bacterium, assembly GCA_947448885.1. Lineage (GTDB taxonomy): Bacteria > Pseudomonadota > Gammaproteobacteria > Burkholderiales > Burkholderiaceae_C > Limnohabitans. The sequence continues at coordinate 7,591 of CANFPJ010000003.1, read as the reverse complement.
CACTAGGGGCATACACCTGTGTGGTGTTGACCGTGCGTTGGGACATGTCACCGTGGTGGGGCATCGTGGCCGCTGGCCTGGTCTCAGGCGCCATGGCCTGGGGGTTGGGTGCCATGACCATGCGCTTGCGGGGTATTTATTTCTCGTTGTCCATTTTTGCTTTTGGTGAAATTGTGGTGGCCTTTTTCCGTGCTTTTGATTGGTTCGGTGGCCCATCGGGCATCGCCAATGTGCCCAGACCGGTTTTTTTCGGGCATGCATTGAACGATCATTTTTCGTTTTATTGGCTGGTGTTGGTCTTGGCTTTGTTTTTCATGGCCTTGTTATACCGATTGCAGTTCACCCGTTATGGTGCCGCTTTGCTCACTTTGAAAACCGAAGCCAGTGAACGCTTGGCCCAAAGCGTGGGCATGGATTCTGTCCAGTTAAAGACCGCCACCTTTGCGCTGTCGTGTGCGGTGGTGGGCACCATGGGGGCGGTCCATGCCCAGTACTTGATGTTCATCAACCCGCAAGTGTTCAGCTTTCTCACGTCTACCGATTTGCTCATCTACGCCATGGTTGGCGGCATCACGCAATTTTGGGGACCTGTGCTGGGGGCGGGCCTGCTCACATTGTTGGGGGAACAGTTGTTCTCGGTGGGTTATTGGAAAACATTGGTTTATGCCCTGGTGTTGATGGCCGTCATCTTGACGCTGCCAGGCGGACTGATGAGCTTGGTTGATCGGGTTCGGGACAAGTGGTTGACCAAGCCAGGTGGATGATCAGCAAATGACGGCCATTTTGCAAATCCAAAACGTCAGCAAGCAGTTCGATGGACTGGCGGCCTTGAGCGATGTCTCGTTTGATGTTCAGCAAGGTGAATTGTTGGCCTTGGTTGGACCGAACGGGGCGGGAAAATCCACGCTGTTCAACGCCATTGCAGGTGTTTTTGCGCCGACACAAGGTCATATTTTGTTGGACGGCCAGGACATCACGGGATTGCCCAGCCACGAACTGGCTCGGCGTGGTTTGGCCCGCACCTTTCAAATGGTGAATCTCTTTCCTGAGTTGACGGCATTGGAAAACGTGATGCAGGGCTTTCACCGCCACATGCCAGCCGACTTATGGGGGGGGCTTTTCCAAACGGCGGCATATTGTCAACAGCAAGCCGATTGGCAAGCACGGGCCATCGAGGTGTTGCGGAACTTGGACTTGCACACCATGGCCGACGTGCCAGCTCAAGCATTGCCTTTGGGGCAGGCCAAGTTGTTGACCGTTGCCATCGCCATGGCCACCCAGCCCAAGTTGTTGTTGCTCGATGAACCTGCAGCGGGTTTGTCGCACGAGGAGTCCAGTCGCATGATGGATTTGGTCGCCAGCCGTGTCAAAACCCATTGCACCGTGGTGTTGGTAGAACACAATATGCGATTGGTTGGCCGATACTGTGACCGAGCTGTGGTGTTGCAATTTGGCCAAAAAATATTTGATGGCCTACCGAACGATCTGGTGCACGATGCGAGAGTGGTGAATGCGTACTTGGGTACGGCTGGGATGGGTGCATGAGCCAAGCCCTGCTGCATTTGACCGACGTCCATGTGCGTTATGGCCAGGCATTGGCGGTCAACGGTGTGACCATTCAGGTGCACCCTGGACAGGTCACGGCCATTGTGGGCCCCAACGGCGCTGGCAAGTCTTCCTTGCTCAAAGCCATTTCTGGATTGATTCCCATCCGACAAGGTCAGATGGTGTTCAGTGGCCAATCCATTGTGGGTTTGCGCCCCAAGGACATGGCCCTGTCCGGCATTGCGCATGTTCCGGAAGGCCGACGTATTTTTGCCAAGATGAGTGTGCTTGATAACTTGTTGTTGGGTGCTTATTTGCGGCCAAGCAAAGATGTGGCGCCAGCACTGCATTCGGTTTATGCGGCTTTTCCCAGGTTGCAGGAGCGCTTGGGGCAGCGAGCCGGTTCCATGTCGGGTGGTGAGCAACAAATGCTGGCGATTGGTCGAGCCCTGATGTCGGCGCCGCGCCTGATCATGGTCGATGAAGTGTCCCAAGGTTTGGCGCCTGTGGTGGTGCAAGAGGTTTACCGCCAACTCAAACGCTTGTCGGCGCAAGGCATGACCGTGTTGATGGTTGAGCAAAATGCGCGATTGGCCTTTGAACTGGCCACACAGGTTTATGTGATGGAGCAAGGGTGCGTCGTGGCCCACGGCCCGACCGAGACCGTCGCCCAAAGCGTGCATGTGCGCAATGCATACCTGGGCTTGGATGCAACATGAACGAATCTGTGTTGTATGAGGTGTTGTCGAATGTGGCCTACATCACCCTGAATCGGCCGGAAAAGCTCAATGCCATGGACGATGCCTTGTTGGACGGTGTGGCCCAACAGCTGGCGCGGGCCGCTACCGATGATCAGGCCCGGGTGGTGGTGGTGCGCGGGGCTGGCCGGGTATTTTGTGCCGGCGGGGACATCCACGACATGCCCCAGCAGCGCAGTGAAGCCGATTACCGTGCCACCCGATTGCCCATCGAGCAAAACATCGCTCGACAGGTGCGGCTGTTGGGTAAGCCCTTGATCGCCCAAATGCACGGTGCAGCCATGGGCGGTGGATGCATCTTGGCTGCGTTGTGTGATGTGCGCGTGGCCACAGCCGATTGCAAATTTGGCCTGCCCGAGGTTCGTTATGGCACGGTGGCGAGCTTGGGAGGAATTTTTTTGCTCACCCGCATCATTGGCTTGGGCCGGGCATTTGAGTTGTTGTATTTGGGTGAAAGCTTCAGTGCCCAACGTGCCATGGACATGGGCTTGGTCAATCGCTTGGTTGCGCCAGAGAACTTGGCCCATGAGGTTCATGCCATGGCATTGCAAATGGCCAGCCATTTCAGCCGTGAAATGGGCCTGACCCGCAAAGCCATTTTGGATGGATTGGACAGCGATTTTTTGGCTGCTGCCGAGCAAGAAACCTTGGGCGCCATGCGTGCCCATTTGAGCGGTGATGTGATCCAAGGCTTTGCCCAGGCGCAGCAAACTTTGGCTGCCAAAAAGGCCAAGCCATGAGGCCAGCCATCAGCACCTGTGTGGGTGATTTGGTGGACCAGGCCGCTCTGGTCAATCCCACCAGGGAGGCATTGGTTTTTGAAAGTCAGCGCCTCACATTTGCTGATTTCAAAGAACAAGTGGATTTGACCGCACGTGGTTTGATGGGTCTGGGCATTGCCCCAGGCACACATGTGGTTTTGTTCATGCCCAACAGCGTTCAGTGGTTGTGTGCTTTTTATGCGTTGGCCAAATTGGGTGCGGTTGTGGTGCCGGTCAACACCCGTTTTCGCAGCCATGATTTGGACTACCTTTTGCGGCAGTCGGACGCCCATGCGTTGATCGTGGACACTGAAATTTCTGGGCTGGATGTGCCTGCGATGCTGTTGGAATTGTTGCCGGAGATGGCCACCGATTCGCCGCATGGCACGAGCTCTCGTTATCCAAATTTGCAGCACCTCATCTCGCTTCAACCCATACCGATGGCGGGCGCCATGGATTGGGCGCAGATGCTGCAGTTGGCATCCAACACCAGTCAATTGGCATTGGCGCAGCGACAAGCCTGTGTCAGGCCCGACGATGCTGTGTTGATTTTGTACACCTCAGGCACCACGGGCTCACCCAAGGGCGCGGTGCATGCCCATGGCATGGTGCGCACCATGGTGGATGCCGCCAGCCGTTTGGGTGTGTCGCAGTCTGAATGCATCTTGTTGTTCTTGCCCTTGTTTCACAGCATGGGCTTGTATTTGGGTGGGCTGATGTTCTTGGTGGCAGGGGCACGATTGGTTTTATCGCCCCGATTTGAGCCTGCTCTGGAGTTGGAGCGCATCGAGCGTGAGCGGGTCAGCTTCATGTTGGGTTTTGACACCCATTACCAAGATTTGCTGCAGCACCCTGACTTTGATCAACGCGACCGCAGCAGCCTTCGCATTGGCATGGTGCCGGCGGGATCGGCGGCGTCACAGGCCACGGCCTTGCAGGTCAACGAGCGGCTTTGCCGCAGCTTCAGCGGTTATGGCAGTTCAGAGTGTGGAACCGCGATCGCCTTGAGTTTCTTGGACGCTACTTTGGCGCAGCGCGGCTTGGGATCAGGTTATCCCATGCCCGGGTACGACTTTCAGGTGCGCCACCCCGAAACGCGACAGCCGTTGGCGGCCAATGCGGTCGGCGAACTGTGGATCAGGGGATATGGGGTGATGTTGCGCTACCACGGCAAGCCCCAAGAGACCCGGGACGCCTTTGACGACCAGGGTTGGTTCAAAACTGGCGACATGGCCAGCATGGATGAGGCGGGTTTTTTGCGCTACATCGGCCGCTACAAAGACATGCTCAAAGTCGGTGGAGAAAACGTGGACCCCACTGAGGTCGAGGCATTCCTGTCCCAGCTGCCTGGATTGGAAAATGTCAAATTGGTGGGCGTTCCCGATGAACGTTTGGGCGACAGGCCTGTGGCTTGCTGCACGCCTGGCCTCAATACCGTGAGCCTGGCAGATGTGCATGCCCAATGCAAAGGCAAGATCGCCAGTTTCAAAATACCGCGCGATCTGGTCTGGTTACCGTCTTATCCCATGACAAGCACCGGTAAATTGCAACGGCCCGAGCTGCGTCGAGCCGTTATTCAGGCCTTGGAAAAATCAACGCGCCACTTGAACTGAATGGACTCGCTCAGAGGTCTGCTGAAAATCATTTAAACCCAAAAGCATGCGGCGCCCAGGTGCTCAATGCCGGCACGAAGGTCAGCACCAGCAACACCCCGCCGTGGGCCCACAAAAAGGGTTTGAGTTCGCGCGTCAGATCGGTCATGGGGACCCTGGAGACGTTGGAGGTGACGAACAGCAGGCCGCCCACGGGCGGGGTGATCATGCCCAAGGTGAGGTTGTAAATCACGATCATGGCAAAGTGGATCGGGTCAATGCCCATTTTGGCGGCGACTGGGGCCAAGATGGGCACCAAGACCATCACCCCCGGCAATGGTTCGATGAAGATGCCAAACAACAGCAAAAAGACGTTGAGGACGATTAAAAATCCCCATGCGCTCAAGTCCAAACTGCTGATCCAATTGGCCATTTGCTGGGGTACACCCTCTATCGTCAGCACCCAAGCAAAAGAGGCCGACATGCCAATGATGATCAGCACCGATGCGGTGAGCAGGGCCGAGCGCCACAAAATGTCGGGGATCATGGCCCAGGTCAATGTTTTGTAGATGTATTTCCCGCACACGATGGCGTAAAAAACGGCCACCACCGAGGCCTCTGTCGGGGTGTACCAACCGGCACGCATCCCACCCAAGATCAGCACCGGCAACAGGATGGCCGGCATGGCGTTCCAGCTGGTTTTTAAAATTTCAGGCCAAGGGGGCAATGCGCCTTCGCCGCGGTAGTTGCGCTGGCGCGAGATGTGCCAATTGACCACGCACATGGCTGCCGCGATCAAGATGCCTGGAATGACACCGGCCACGAACAAGGCACCCACCGACACCCGGTCATCGGCCAAGGCGTAAATGATCATGATGATTGATGGCGGGATGATGGGCCCGACGATGGCGGTGGACGCGGTGAGTGCTGCGGCATAAGCCCGGTCATAACCGGCCTTGTCCATCATGCGGATCAGCATCGAGCCCGGCCCGGCCGCATCGGCCAAAGCCGAACCCGATATGCCCGAGAAAAAAGTCAGTGACACCACATTGGTGTAGCCCAGCCCACCGCGCTTGTGGCCGACGAACTGACCTGCAAACTTGAGCAACACTTCGGTGAGGGATCCGCCGCTCATCAACTCTGCTGCCAAGATGAAAAATGGCACGGCCATCAGGGGAAAGCTGTCGACGCCGGTGAAGGTTTCTTTGAGCAACACCAACAGGGGAAAGTTGCCGGTCAAAGCCAATGCCGTGACAGTGGACAGACCCAGGGCAAAGGCCACAGGCACACCCATGGCCAGGAAGATACATACCGACAGCAGCAAGATCAGGCTGGCGCTCATAGGGATGCGCTGGCCGTGGCGTCAAAATGAGCGTCGCTGGCAAACTGCCTGTCAGTGATGTATGAGTGCATGATCAAAAAGCAATGCACCACCGACAGGGCCATGCCCAAGGGCAAGGCCGCATAAATGAAAGCAAATGAAATTTGCGTGGCCGGTGTCAGTTGGTACTGGGTGCGGTCCATGTATTCCCAGCCAAAGTAGATGAAAAACCCGAACAAACCCAGCATGAGCAGCACAATCACCCAGCGCAAGGCCCGCGCCCATGATGCAGGCAAGGCGTCTTGCAGGTTTTCAATGGCGATGTGGCCACCGTAGCGCAACACGGGGCCACAGCCCATGAAGGTGAGCCAAATCATCAAGTGTCGCGCCACTTCCTCGGCCCATGGAATGGACTCATTGGTCAAATAGCGCAGGCCCACATTGGTGAAGATGATGAGCGACATCACCGCCAAGATGGCGATCAACAGCCACCGGTTGAAGGCCAGAAACCAGGTTTCGAAAGTTTGCATGAACAGGATCGAGCGGGGCGGGCGCAACCCCTGCCATCCCAAACGATGGTGGGGCCAGGGTGATGTGCCCGCTCGGTTTACTTGAAATCTTGAATCTTGCGGATGTTGTCAGCACCAAACTCTTTGGCATAGCTGGCATAGGGTTCGCGCAAGGCGTCGCGGAAGGCTTGGCCATCGACCTTGCGCACCACACTCATGCCGTCTTTTTCCAATTGCGCGATGCCCGTGTTTTCATCGTCATTGACGCGCTTGCGTTGGGCGGCGGCGGCTTTGATGGCGGCGGCATAAAAAACTTTTTTGTCGGCTTCGCTGAGTTTGCCCATGACCCGGGGTGAGGTGATGAACAGTGCAGGCGAGTACACATGGCCGGTCAGCGACAAGTGTTTTTGCACTTGCGCGAACTTGCTGGCCAAGATCACGGGGATGGGGTTTTCTTGTCCGTCCACGGTGCCTTGTTGCAAGGCACCGTACACCTCAGGGAAAGCCATGGGCGTGGGGGCAATGCCAAATGCACGGTACCCGTCCATGTGCACCTTGTTTTCCATGGTGCGCATCTTCAAGCCAGCGGCATCAGCTGGTTTGACAATGGGTCGCTTGCTGTTGGTCATGTGGCGAAAACCGTTTTCGGTCCATGCGAGCGCCACCAAACCCTTGGATGAAAACTTGGCCAAGATGTCTTGCCCAATCGGACCATCCAAGACGCGTCGCGCGTGGTCATAGTCCCTGAACAAAAAGGGAATGTCGACGATCTTGACCTCGGGCACAAAATTGCCCACCGGCCCGGTGGATGTGTTGACGATGTCCAGGGTGCCCAATTGCACGGCCTCAATCATTTCGCGCTCGCCGCCCAGGGCAGAGCTGGGAAATTGTTGGCATTTGTAGCGGCCTTGGGTGCCTTTTTCAATCTCGTCGCACAACACCGTTGAGCCGACCCCGTAGTGGGAGTTGGTGGGCACGGCGTAGCCGATCTTCAACACCGTTTGTGCGCTCGCCACGCCTGACAAACCAGCCAAGGCGGCCAGTGCGATGGATGAAATCCAGGTTCTTTTCATGCTTGTCTCCTCATGTGGGTTGAAAAGGTCAT
>CANFPJ010000002.1 GCA_947448885.1 Comamonadaceae bacterium | reverse complement strand
CAGGTGCCACTGCTCATCGGCGTCGGCCACCCACACCCCTTTGCTGTGCGTCCAGTAGCTGCCAATTTGCAAGTTGTCGCTCAGGAACTTTTGAAACTGGAACGGCACCCGGTAGCGCGAGATCAACTGCATGTCCGACACCATGGGCTTGGTGGCTTGGGTCAACGCCAATGTTTGGGGGCTGCGTTGGGCCAAGGTGCTGCCCAATCGCTGCAAAGCGTGTTGACGCTGGGTGCCCACGGCTTCAGGGGCGTGATCCACCCGAAACCATTGCTCACCCGGGTAGTCATAGGCCGGTGCCCAGTTCGCCAGTCGTTTGGCCCAACGCAAGTGACCTGCCATAGACGGATGCTTGGCCAGCGACAGTTGCAAGCGCTGCCACAGCTTGGGGCCCCCAACCAACGCCAACAAGGCGCAGGCCAAGATGATCAAAGACGAAAAACCATTTTCTTCAAACATGTGCTTCCCTTTCAGAAGCTTCTTTTGTATTTCATGAGGATGAAACAATGATGACGGTTCGACAATGGTTGCGGGGCTTGGGCGCCCAAGAAGATTTGAACTTTTTGCTGACCAACCGCATTCCCCGCTTGGCCTTGACCCATTTCATGGGATGGTTCAGTCACATCCAAAACCCCTGGGTGTGCCGGGTATCTATTTATATATGGCGCTTGTTCACTGACATTGACCTGAGCGAAGCTCGGCAGCATAAATTCAGCAGCCTGCATGACTTTTTCATCCGCGAACTCAAAGACGGGGCCCGGCCCGTGGACATGCGCGAAAACATCTTGGCCAGCCCCTGCGATGGCATCTTGGGCAGCTGTGGTGAGGTCAAAGCTGGGCAGGTTTTTCAGGCCAAAGGCTTTCCTTACGAACTGCAAGACTTGTTTGGCGACGCAGCGGCAGCCAGCCCTTGGCACGATGGGGTGTACGCGACCATCCGCATCACTTCGGCCATGTACCACCGCTTTCACGCCCCTTTCGATGGGCATTTGCACAGTGTGGACTACCTGAACGGCGACACCTGGAACGTCAACCCGATTGCGCTGCAGCGGGTGGAAAAGTTGTTTTGCAAAAACGAGCGCGCGGTTTTGCACATGCGCACCGCCGACGATCACCCCATCGCTTTGGTGCCCGTGGCCGCCATTTTGGTCGCCAGCATCCGCTTGCATGCCATCGATACTTTGTTGCACACCCGTTACAAAGGACCGCACCGTTTTGACGGTGTGCATGGCTTTGTCAAAGGCCAAGAAATGGGCTGGTTTCAACACGGCTCGACCATCTTGGTCTTTGCACCCAAAGGGTTTCAACTGTTTCCCGGCTTGGAAAACGGCAGCCCATTGAAAATGGGTCAGGCTTTGATGGCCTATCCACCCAGCCCCTGAATCACGCCAGACGCCACAACGGGGGCCACTTCGTCACGATAAGTTCTTAAAAGCTTCACACATTTTTCACGCATTTTCTCGAGACTGTGGGCATCGTTTGATTCGATGTACTAACAGGAGTGGCAAATGCAAATCACCATCATTGGCAGCGGGTATGTGGGTCTGGTCACCGGAACTTGCTTGGCTGAATTGGGCAACGATGTGGTGTGCTTGGACTTGGCAGCGGACAAAATCCGCAGCCTCAACAGCGGCGTGGTGCCGATTTACGAACCCGGTCTGGACGACTTGGTGGTGCGCAACCTCAAGCAAGGCCGCTTGCAATTCACCACCGACACAGCCCAGGCCATTGGCCATGGTGATGTGATCTTCATTGCCGTGGGCACCCCACCCCAAGAAGATGGCAGTGCCGACCTGTCCTACGCCCTGAAAGCGGCCAGTGACATTGGTCGCTGGATGCGCAGCGACAAAGTGGTGGTCAACAAATCCACGGTTCCCGTGGGCACGGCCGAGCGGGTGCAAGCGGCCATTGCCAGCGAATTGCAGCAAAGGGGCATTGACTTGGAAGGCAGCCCGGCCAAAACCGGCCATGCACGCCTGCGTTGCGCCGTGGTCTCCAACCCCGAGTTTTTGAAAGAAGGCGCAGCGGTCGAGGACTTCATGCGCCCGGACCGGATTGTGCTCGGCGTGTCCAGCGATGAGATGGGCCAATGGGCCTTGGGCCAAATGCGCAACCTGTATGCCCCCTTCAACCGCCACCATGAGCGCACTTTGGTGATGACGCAGCGCTCGGCCGAGTTGACCAAGTACGCGGCCAACGCCATGCTGGCCACCCGGATTTCATTCATGAACGAATTGGCCAATTTGAGCGAGCGCTTGGGCGTTGACATTGAATCTGTGCGCCAAGGCATGGGGTCGGACCCGCGCATTGGCTACAGTTTTTTATACGCCGGCACAGGCTACGGTGGATCCTGCTTTCCCAAGGATGTGAAAGCCTTGCACCGCACCGGCATTGAGCAAGGCATGGCCATGCAAATTTTGAGCGCGGTCGAACACGTCAATCAGCGCCAAAAGCACCGCATTCTGGACAAAGTGCTGGCCCACTTTGGCGACAACTTGAGCGGTCTGTGTTTTGGGGTTTGGGGCTTGGCCTTCAAACCCGAAACCGACGACATGCGCGAAGCCCCCAGCCGCACCGTGATCAGCGGCTTGCTGCGCGCCGGCGCACGGGTGCAGGTGCACGACCCCGTGGCCATGGAAACCGGTCAGTTGGCTTTGCAAGAAGACTTGATGGATGTGCCCGAGCTGTGGAGCCGCTTGAGCTTTCACGATGACCCCATGGACGTGGCCGATGGTGCGCAAGCCCTGCTGATCATGACCGAGTGGAAGGCTTATCGCAGCCCCAATTTCCAACAACTGCGCAGCCGATTGGCGCAAGCGCTGATTTTTGACGGTCGCAATTTGTTCGATCCGCTGCGCATGGCACAAGAGGCTTTCACCTACCACGGCATTGGCCGCGTGTCGCAGCAAAACGCGCCCCAAGCATCTGCCGCAGCGAGTTTGACCGCCAGCTGATTTTGCGGGCTCAGTGGGCTGGCGCGCGCCGCATGCGGCGTGCGTGCAGCCCACACACCAAGCTCATGCAGGTGGCGATGAAGCCACCCAGCAACCAGGTGATGGTTTCAAACGGGCATTGCCAATACAGCAAGGCGCTGTAGATGCCCATCATGGTCACCACACTGGCGTTTTCATTGACGTTTTGCACCGCGATCGATCGGCCTGCGCTGAGCAAGCGGATGCCCCGGTGTTGCAACAAGGCATTCATGGGCACCACAAACAAACCGCTGATGACGCCCACCAACAGCATCACCACCAGGGCCAAAGGCCAAGCTTGGACCCCATTCATGAGCGGCAACATCAGGCCCAACACCACACCCAACACCAACACCCGTGGGGCCTGGTGCAAGGGCACCCAGCGACCGGCCAACCACGCACCCAGCACCACACCCACGGCCGTGCACGCTTGCAAATAAGCGCCTTGGTCCAAGCCCAAGCCCAACACCTGCTGGCACCACAACAGCACCAACAACTGCATGGTGGCCCCCACACCCCAAAACAGTGTGGTCACAGCCAAACTGGTTTGGCCCAGGGGGTCGGTCCACAGGGTTTTTTGATCGACCCAAAAGTCTTGCCACACCCGACCCAAATGCCAACCCCGCGACTGGCACGGCACACCGCTGTGCGGGATGCCCCGTTGGATCCAGGCCACCGTGGCATACATGCCCACGATCAACAGCACCGACACACCGTAGCGGCTGTCCCACCAGGCCCATCCGTTGACGGCTTGGGCCAGATGTGACGCTGTCCAGGCGTCGCTGATCAACAGACCGCCCAAAGCCACGCCAAAAACAGCGGCGCTCACCGTGCTGACTTCAATCCAGGCATTGGCACGCACCAGCCGGTGTGGCGGCTCCACCTCGGTGATCCAGCCATATTTGGCGGGTGAATACAGCGCCGCCCCCAAGCCCACCCCCACATAGGCCAGCATCACATCCAACCCCAGCAGAATGGACAAGACCGCCATCCACTTGAGGGCATTGGCCCATTGCATGACCCGGGGCTTGTGCCAGGCATCTGCCAAGCGGCCCACCCAAGGCCCGAGCAGCACATACGACAGGGTAAAACCCAGCTTCAACAATGGGATCCAGTGGGTCGCTTTGGACTGCTCGATGAGCATGGCCATCACCACCAGCAGCAAGGCGTTGTCGGCCAAGCCGGCCAAGCCTTGGGCCCCCATCAAGCGGTGAAAGCCCGGGCTCATGGGCGGCGCGATGGCGTCACGCCGTTTGCATGGCAGAGGCGTGGACAAAGGTTTTGTCCATCAACTGATCCCAGTAGATCAATTCCAAACGCCCGTCCATGTGCTCCACCAGGGCCGTGCGGCTCTCGACCCAATCGCCATCGTTGCAATACAAGATGCCATCGATGGTGCGCATTTCTGCCTTGTGGATGTGGCCGCACACCACCCCCTGGTAGCCACGCCGGGCGGCTTCGTGGGCCACGGCCTTTTCAAAATCAGACACATAGCTCAAGGCTTTTTTGACCTTGTGCTTTAAAAATGCCGAGAGCGACCAATAGCGCATCCCCAACTTGGCCCGGATGCGGTTGAAGTGCCGATTCATGCGCAAAGTGAATTCATACAAATAGTCGCCCACATAGGCCAGCCATTTGGCGTACTGCACCACCGCATCAAAATAGTCGCCATGGGTCAGCCACAGCTTTCGGCCATCGAGCAAGGTGTGCGAGCCCTCTTCCATCACCTCGATGCCGCCAAAGTGTTGGCTGGTGAACTCGCGGGCGAACTCGTCATGGTTGCCGGGGATGTAAAGCACATGACAGCCTTTGCGCACCCGGCGTAATAACTTTTGCACCACATCGTTGTGGGCCTGCGGCCAATACCAATTGCGCCTGAGTTGCCAGCCGTCAACGATGTCGCCAATCAGATAAAGGTAATCGCTCTCATGCGACTTCAAAAAATCCAACAGCGCTTGTGCCTGACAACCCGCCGTCCCCAAATGGACGTCAGAGATAAATACGGCGCGGTAATGCATCAGCTTCTCAAAAAGTGGCGACGGTATTTTTCAGGGATGTCTTTGAGCCACAGCATCATGGGCAAATCAGCGCTGTGGAAGTCTTGATCCCAAGCCGGTGGGCCCAATAATTTCGCACCCAAGTGCAGGTAGCCACGGATCAAGGGCGGTGGCTCAACCGCCAAATCGGCTTGCGCTTCTTGCAAGGGCAAGGCAAAGCGCGGACTCACGCGATACTCGATCGGCGCCAAATGGGACGCCCTCAACCGCGCCCACAAACTGGCGGCCACCTGGGTGTTGACCACGCCGTTGTGCAACATGGGAATGCTGGCGCAGCCGAGCATGGTTTCAAAATGGTTTTGCTGCATGAAGGCAATCAGCGCGCCCCACAAAGCCATGATCACCGGACCTTGGCGGTGATCGGGGTGAACGCAGCTGCGGCCAAACTCGACCATGCCGGGGCGCAGGTTGCGCAAGCGCACCAGGTCAAACTCGGTGTCGGTGTACGTGCCACCCATGCGCGCGGCTTGGGCCGGCACCAACACCCGATAGGTGCCCACGACGGGACCATCCACGCCAGCGCGCACCAGCAAGTGTTCGCAATAGTCGTCGAAGACGTCGATGTCGTGCCCAGTCAAGGGGCTGGCAATGTGCGCGCCCCATTCGTTGGCAAACACCTGGTAGCGCAAGCGCTGGGCTTCGCGCACCTCGTCCAAGTGTTGCGCCCATTGGATGGTGACCTTGGCTGGGGCTGGGGATGCGGGCGTCGCAGAGGCGGGTTGTGGACCCCGATGGGTGGCCGCTTCTCCCGGGCCCCAAACGGGTGTGATGGTGTGTGTGAGCTCTACAGACCCGACTGACATGAACGCTCCATTGGTTGCATGCCGGGAAGTGTCTGGTGGCCACGTGACAGCCCTGTGTCTGCGATGTGAAACTTTTTTGACGCCAATGCCGGAGATGCCAACATGGCCGGGCAAAAAAGTCGGCCAGCGGCTTTGTCTATTATGGGGACACCCCTGTCTTGCATTGCACCCCACACCCACCTGGCCATGACCACTCCCAAGCCCCTCCCCCCCCTCAACCTCAGCGATTCCGGCCTGCACAAAGGCCTCACGTCTTACGGCGACAAAGGCTTTTCGTTGTTCTTGCGCAAAGCCTTCATCAAGGGCGCGGGATACACCGACAGCGCATTGGATCGGCCCGTGATTGGCATTGCCAACACCGGCAGCGCTTACAACCCCTGCCATGGCAATGCCCCGCAATTGATCGAGGCGGTCAAACGCGGCGTGATGCTCGCCGGGGGATTGCCAATGGATTTCCCCACCATGTCGATCCACGAGAGTTTTGCCGCCCCCACCAGCATGTATTTGCGCAACATGATGGCCATGGAGACCGAGGAGCTGATCCGCGCCCAACCCATGGACGCCGTGGTGCTGATTGGCGGTTGCGACAAAACCGTGCCCGCGCAGTTGATGGGGGCAGCCTCTGCGGGCCTGCCCGCCATCCAACTCATCACCGGCTCGATGCTGACCGGCTCGCACCGGGGCACGCGCGTGGGTGCCTGCACCGATTGCCGCCGCTACTGGGCGCAATTTCGCGCCAACACCATCGACAGCGCCGAAAAGGACGAAGTCAACCAAGAGCTGGTGCCCAGCGTGGGCACCTGCTCGGTGATGGGCACGGCCAGCACCATGGCCTGCATTGCTGAGGCGCTGGGCATGACCGTCCCGGGTGGTGCCTCCCCACCCGCCGTGACCGCGGAGCGCATGCGCATCGCCGAGGAAACCGGCGCGCGGGCGGTGCAAATGGCCATCGATGGCTTGACCATTGACCGCATCTTGACCCCAGATGCGTTTGAAAACGCTTGGCGGGTGTTGTTGGCGATTGGGGGGTCGACCAATGGCATCGTCCATTTGGCGGCCTTGGCCGGTCGCGTGGGCCTGGACCTGGACCTGGCCGCCTTGGACCGCATGGGGCGCCACACCCCGGTGTTGCTCGACCTCAAACCCTCGGGGCAGCACTACATGGAGGACTTCCACCACGCCGGTGGCATGGCCACCTTGCTGCACCAACTCAAGCCCTTGCTCAAGCTGAATGCGCTCACGGTGAATGGCCGCACTTTGGGCGAAAACATCGAATCCGCTGGCCCGCCGCATGTGCAAAACGTGGTGCGCCCCTTGGACCAGCCCATTTACCCGCAGGGGGGGATTGCCGTGCTGCAAGGCAATTTGGCACCCGGCGGCGCGATCATCAAACAATCGGCCGCCGACCCCGGTTTGATGGAGCACGAAGGCCGTGCCGTGGTGTTTGACAACAGCGAAGACCTGGCCTTGCGCATCGACCGCGACGATTTGGATGTGCATGCCGACGACATCTTGGTGCTCAAAAACATTGGTCCCAAGGGTGCGCCTGGCATGCCCGAGGCCGGCTACATGCCCATCCCGCAAAAACTGGCGCGCGCCGGCGTCAAAGACATGGTGCGCATCTCGGATGGGCGCATGAGCGGCACCGCCTTTGGCACCATCGTGCTGCACGTCACGCCCGAGTCAGCGATGGACGGCCCCCTGGCCCATGTGCGCACCGGCGACCGCATCCGCCTCAGCGTGGCGCAGCGCCGCTTGGACTGGTTGGTGTCCGATGAAGAGTTGCAGCGGCGGCGCCAAGCCCAACCGGTGTCCCCGCCCAGCGCCGCACGCGGCTACCGGCAACTGTTTTTAAAGCACGTGACCCAAGCCGACCAAGGCGTGGATTTTGATTTTTTGCGCCACCCCGAGCACAAAGGCCAAACGCCCACGGGCTGAGCGGCCTGTGCCCAGCCCAGACGCCTGGTGCGGCTGGCTGGGGCGGTCAAACCAAGGGTTTCACCCAGCCTGACAGGCGTTTGCGCCGGGGCTTTGCGCCATCGATGGCCGCCATAATCTTTGGCTGTTGTCCCCACCATTGGAGCGCCCCATGAACCGCATCTCCCGTCGTTTTGGCCTGCTGACCGGGCTGGCTTTGTGCGCCCCATCCTTGCTGGCCCAAACCGCCGATTGGCCCAAAGCCAAACCCGTCACCTTGCTGGTGGCCTTTGCCCCTGGCTCGTCCACCGACATCGTGGCGCGCGCGCTGACGCAAAAGTTGGGCGAGCTCACCGGCGGCAACTTCATCATTGACAACAAGGGCGGCGCGGGTGGCAACATCGCCAGCAGCCAAGTCAAACGCGCTGCGCCCGATGGCTACACGGTGTTGGTGCACAGCGTGGCGTTTGCCGTCAACCCGTCGCTGTATGCCGATGCCGGCTACGACGCCTTGAAAGACTTTGTGCCTTTGGCCCTGGGGCCCAAGACACCCAACATCATCACCGTCAACCCGAGTGTGACCGCCAAAACCCTGCCCGAGTTGGTCGAGGCCGCCAAGAAAACCCCCATGAGCTACGCCTCATCGGGCATTGGCACCACCACGCATTTATCCATGGAGCGGTTGAAAACGGCGGCCAAGGTGGACATCACCCACGTGCCCTACCAACCGGCTGCGGCCATCAACGCCGTGGTGGCGGGCCACACCCTGATGGCTTCCACCTCCATGCCACCAGCGGTGCCACAAATCAAAGCCGGCAAGCTCAAAGCCCTGGCCGTCACCAGTGCCACCCGCTCGCCCCTGCTGCCCGATGTGCCCTCGATCACCGAGTTTGGTTACAAAGAGTTTGACGACTACACCTGGTTTGGTTTCATGGCGCCGGTGGGTACGCCGCCTGCCGTGATCGAGCGCTTCAACGCTGCGCTCAACCGCGCCATGGAGTCGCCTGAGGTCACCGAAAAATTCACCCAACTGGGTCTCGCCTTCACCCGCAACAACAGCGCGGAGTTTGGTGCCTTTTTGCGCACCGAAGTGCCCAAATGGGCGGCCGTGGTCAAAAGCTCTGGCGCCCAAGCGAATTGAACCTGTGAACGGCTCGCCCATGGGCCTGCAACCACATCCCCTTGCGTTTTAAAACCCACCCCGCCATGCCATTATTTTCATCCCGCACCCTCGCCGCCTGCGCCAGCTTGACCCTGGGCCTGCTGATGGGTTGTGCCACGCCCCAGGCCCCCGACTACCAACCGCAGCGTGGGCAAAGCGGCAAGGACGTGATTTGGATTCCCACCTCACCGGAATTGGTCACCCGGATGCTCAACATGGCCAAGGTCTCAAGCCGAGACATCGTCTACGACTTGGGCGCGGGCGACGGCATCATCGCCATCACCGCCGCCAAACAGTTTGGCGCCCGCGCCTACGGCATCGAATACAACCCCCAAATGGCCGCCCATGCCCAAAACAATGCGCGCGCCGCCGGTGTCGCCGACAAGGTGAGCATCCGCCAAGGCGACATCTTTGTGGAAAAGTTTGACGAGGCCACGGTGGTCACCATGTACCTGTTGCCGCACCTGAATTTGAAGCTGCGACCGATATTGCTCAAAATGAAGCCAGGCACGCGCATCGTCTCGCATGCGTTTGACATGGGCGAATGGGATGCCGACGAAAAGGTCAGCCACGAATATGCCCACGCCTTCATGTGGGTGGTCCCCAGCGACGTCCAAGGCACCTGGACGCTGCAAGAGGTGGACAGCAAAGCCCAGGTGCAGTTGGACATTGAGCAAAGTTTTCAAAACATTGGGGGCAGCATCACCGAGCGCGGTCGCAAGTCGCCGTTGATGGGCGCGCAGTTGCGCGGCGACAAAATCGCTTTCCAATACATGGGGGCAGATCAGCAACTGCGCAGTGTGACGGCCCAGGTCCAAGGCCAGAAGATGCAAGGCATCGCCACATCACAAGGCGGTCAACTGCCCATTGAGGCCATTCGCCGCTGATCACCTGTGTGCGCGCCAGCCGCGCCGAACCGAGACGATGATGAGCCCACCCACCGAGACCCAAGCCCAACCCCAGCACCTGCTCAGCCCTTTGGGGGCTGTGGCCCTGATCGTGGGCATTGTGATTGGCGCCGGCATCTTCAAAACCCCGTCCATGGTGGCCGGTATCGCTGGCGATGTGGGTTGGGTCATCGCCATTTGGCTCGTCGGCGCCCTGGTCTCCTTGATGGGGGCGCTGTGCTACGCCGAGCTGTGCACCGCCTATCCCCATGCGGGCGGCGACTATCACTTTTTGCACCGTGCTTTTGGTCGCCACGTGTCGTTTTTGTATGCCTGGGCCCGCGCCACCG
Organism: Comamonadaceae bacterium; assembly: GCA_947448885.1. Classification (GTDB taxonomy): domain Bacteria; phylum Pseudomonadota; class Gammaproteobacteria; order Burkholderiales; family Burkholderiaceae_C; genus Limnohabitans. The sequence goes on along the minus strand of CANFPJ010000002.1, from coordinate 88,951 downwards.
TGATCAACACCGGCTCCATCGCCTTGCTGGCCTTTGTGTTTGGCGACTATTTCAGCCAAGTCTGGTCTTGGGGAGCGCACGGCAGCGCTTATGGGGCGTTTGCCATTGTGTTGGCCCTGACCGCTGTCAACATCGTGGGGGTGAACGCCTCTGCCCGGGTGCAAATGGTGTTGACCGCCTTTGAAGTGCTGGGTTTGGTGGCCGTGGTGGTGGCAGGCCTGGTCGTCGAGCCTGCCAGCCCTGCCGCGCCAGCGGCTTTTTCCAGCACCCCACCGGTGGCCATGATGGGCCTGGCGTTGGTGTTTGTGTTGCTCACTTTTGGCGGTTGGAATGAGGCCGCCTATGTGTCGGCCGAACTCAAAGGGGGCCCGCGCACCATGGTGCGCGTGATCGTGGTGAGCATGTTCGCCCTGACACTCATTTACCTCTTGGTCAACCTGGCTTTGCTGCATGGCCTGGGCCTGAAGGGGCTGGCCGATGGCAAAACCGCTGCCGCTGATTTGCTGGGCCTGGCCTTTGGCCCCTGGGCGCAAAAAGCCTTGGGCCTGTTTGTCGCCATTGCCGCCTTGACCAGCATCAACGCCACCATGGTGGTGGGGGCACGAACCAGTTTTGCCTTGGGTCGAGACTGGCAAAGCCTGCGCGCACTGGGCCAATGGAAAAGCCACACCGGCAGTCCGACCCGGGCCTATCTGTTTCAAGCGGTCATCAGCATGGCCTTGATCGCTTTGGGTACCCAAGAGGCCGACGGCTTTTCAGCCATGGTGGAGTTCACCGCACCGGTGTTTTGGGGCTTTTTGTGCCTGGTGGGGTTGTCCCTGTTTTGGCTGCGTTGGCGCGACCCGCAAACGCCCCGTCCATTCCAGGTGCCCTGGTACCCCCTGACCCCGGCGGTTTTTTGCCTGGCCTGCGCCTACCTGACCTATTCCAGCATTGGTTATGCCATCAGCCAAAACGCCATCCATGTGGCTTTGTTGCTATTGCTCAGCGGTGTGGCGGCCTTGGTGGCGCTGCACTGGCGCGAAAAACAAATCAAGGCCGATTGAGCGGTCCCGGGCGCGTACCCGGACCGCGTTGCTTCACTGTTTTTGCGCCGTCAAAGGCACAGACGCACTGAGCACTTGTTGCTGGGCTTGCAAACGGCCCGCATCCACCGTGCCCGTGACCTTGGCCACGCTGCCATCCCCGCGTTGGTATTCAAAGCTGAATTCGCTGCCACGCAATCGGCCTTTTTCGACTTTGTAGCTGGCGCCCTGCACGTTGAAGCTGCCATCGAACATTTGGTCTTTTTGCTGCAAACGCAATTGACCCGATTGGCCACCCCATTGCACCGACCATTGGCCTTCGATGCGTGCCGGGATGATCCAAAAATAACCCCGACCCCGGTCGGTTTCGATGGTTTCCTCGGGCAGCCAGTCGTCCATGTTGAATGAGTTCGATACCACCCGGGTGCCAGGCTTCATTTTTTGCAAGATGGGTTTGAGTCGCAAATTGAGTTGCGGCAGCAGGTACAAAGTGACCACGGTGGCCGATGAAAAGTCTTCCACAAAAATATCGCCACGGATGATGCGCACCTTGTCTTTCAGACCGGCGCGTTCCACATTGCGCTGGGCCAAAGCCGCCATTTCGGGGTTGTATTCAATGCCCACGGCACGCGCACCGTGGTTGAGGGCAGCGGCAATCGCGATCTTGCCATCGCCCGCACCCAAGTCATACACCAGGTCTTTGTCGGTGACTTGCGCGGTGCGCAGCATTTTGTCGATCAATTGGTCTGGGCTGGGCACCCAAACCACGTCCTTGCCCGATTGACCCACGGTGGGCTTGTATTGGTCGTCGCCCATGGTTTGGGCCGAGGCCGTGAAGGCCAGGCTCAAGCCCAGCAGGGCTGTCACCCAAAAGTGTTTGCCAACGTGACGCATGTGCTTGCTCCTTGTAGTGGGGGTGCCAGATCAATCTGAGCAAACAGTTTAATGAAAGACCATGCCTGTCGCACAGGCAAGGGAATCGCCCTGTGCAGGCCCACAGCCGCTGGAAAAGGGCTCACAAATGGGTGCGCAGGCTCCAAATTTCGGGAAACAACACCACATCGAGCATGCGCCGCAAGTACGACACCCCACCCGTGCCGCCGGTGCCACGTTTGAAGCCAATCACCCGCTCCACCGTGGTCAGGTGGCGAAATCGCCACAACCGAAACGCGTCTTCCAAGTCGGTCAAGGCTTCGCCCAATTGGTACAAATCCCAGTGCTTTTCCGGGTCGCGGTACACCTGCAACCAAGCTGCCTCCACCACTTCGCTGGCCACATAGGCCTGGGACCAGTCGCGCGCTAAGTGGCTGGCCGGTATGGTCAAGCCTCGCCTGGCCAGTATGCGCAAAGATTGGTCGTACACCGAGGGGGCGTTCAAGGCCAATTGCACTGTGTTGAGCACCTCAGGTCGGTGGGCATGGGGCTGCACCATCGCGGCTTGCTTGTTGCCCATGGCAAATTCAATGCAGCGGTATTGGTGGCTTTGAAAGCCACTGGATGCCGCCAAATAGGGACGGATCGCTGTGTACTCCGGCGGGGTCATGGTGGCCAACACATCCCAGGCTTGGACCAACTGGTCCATGATGGTGCTCACCCGCGCCAGCATTTTGAAGGCCATGCTCAGCCGGTCGCTTTCGATGCACTGCATGGCACCCGCCAATTCATGCAGCATCAACTTCATCCACAACTCGCTGGTTTGGTGCTGCACGATGAACAGCATCTCGTCGTGCGCGGGCGACAAGGGGTGCTGGGCCCCCAGAATGGAGCCCAGATGCAGGTAGTCGCCATAAGCCATGGCTTGGCTGAAGTCCATGTGCGCTTGGTCCGCCGCCGCCAAACCCAACGCTGGCTCGGAACGGGGGCCGATGGGGGCAGAAGAAAAAGGGCAATTCACAAACACCTCCTGGGGTCGTTCAGGCCTGGGACATGGGGCACCACTCAGGTCACTGGGTTGGGGATGGCAAAGCGCGGGTCGCGCCAACTGCCCGAGTCCAGCACATCCTTGAGCGCGGCGACGGCGCGCCACACATCTTCAAAGCCCACATACAAGGGCGTGAAGCCAAAGCGCATGATGTCGGGCTCGCCCAACGACGGGTTGCCTGCACGAAAGTCGCCGATCACTTGGCGCTCGATCAAGGCTTGCACCACCGCATAAGCGCCCTCTGGGCAACTGAAACTCACCTGCGAGCCGCGCTGGGCGTGGTCCAGCGGGGTTTCCAACACCAAGCCGTGGCCAGCGCAATGGGTTTGCACCAAGCCGATGAAGGCATCGGTCAAGGCCAAAGACTTTTGGCGCAAGGCCGCCATGCCGCCCAAGGGCAAGCTGTGCTCGAACGCGGCCAATCCGCAGCCCAGGGCTGCCATGGCCAACACGGATTGAGAGCCACACAAAAACCGCCCCATGCCTGGGGCAGGCTCATAGCCCGGCACAAAGGCGAAGGGTTGGGCGTGTCCCCACCAACCCGACAAGGGTTGCGACGCGCGCTCAAGGTGCTGGGGGTGGGCCCAAACGAACGCGGGGGCACCGGGTCCACCATTGAGGTATTTGTAGCCACAACCCACGGCGAAATCGGCATGGTCAGCTTTCAAGGCCAGTGGCACCGCACCCGCGCTGTGGGCCAAATCCCACACGGCCAATGCACCCACATCATGGGCCCGCTGGCTCCACAAGCCCATGTCCCACATCGCCCCGGTGCGGTAATGGACATGGGTGAGCATCAGCACACCCACCTCCGGCGTCAGGTGTTGGGCCAGCTCAACGGCAGGTACACAGCGCAATTGCCAACCGTGTTGGGCACACAAAGACTCGGCCATGTACAAGTCGGTGGGAAAGTTGCCCTGCTCACTGAGCAACACCCGTTGCTGGGGTCGGTCTTGCGCAGCCATGGCCATGGCCACGCTCAAGACCTTGTACAGGTTCACCGAGGTGGTGTCGGTCACCACCACTTCACCCCCACCGGCACCCAACCAAGGGGCCAATCGATCGCCCAGCAAATGGGGCTGCTCAAACCATTGCGCCGTGTTGTAACTGCGGATCAGGCCCACCCCCCACTCTTGTTGCACCACGGCTTGCAAGCGGCGGGCGGTGGCGCGGGGCAAGGCGCCCAAAGAATTGCCGTCGAGGTAAACCATCCCCGGGGGCAGGTCAAACCAGTCGCGCAAGGACCGCAATGGGTCTTGGGCATCCAAGTGCTGGCAGCTTGGCAACGTCAAGGGCATCTGGGGTCCGTCCTCATCATTCAAAAAGGGGTTGTGCTTGGGGGCCGATCCCCCGTTGGCCGCGAAGTTAGCACCGGGCTCAGGGCTGTGGTGTCGGTTAATAACAACTGGGCCCAAAAAAAGAGGTGTCCCAACGGCCAACAAGCCATCACCCGGCTGCATGGGTCTGTGCGGCCCCCTGCTACGATTTGCCGCATGCAAACTTTTTTGGTTGGTGGTGCGGTGCGCGACGCCTTGCTCGGAATCCCGGACGCTGACCGCGACTGGGTGGTGGTGGGCAGCACGCCCGAGGCCATGGTGGCGGCGGGCTTCACCCCTGTGGGCAAGGACTTTCCGGTGTTTTTGCACCCCCACACCCGCGAAGAACACGCATTGGCCCGCACCGAGCGCAAAACCGCGCCGGGCTACAAAGGCTTTGTGGTGCATGCCGCGCCCGATGTCACGCTGGAGCAAGACCTGGCGCGGCGCGACCTGACCATCAATGCCATCGCCCAAGACGCGCAAGGCCAGTTGATCGACCCGCATGGCGGCCAGCGCGACTTGCAAGCCCAATTGCTGCGCCATGTGACCGATGCCTTTCGCGAAGACCCGGTGCGCATCTTGCGCGTGGCCCGCTTGGCGGCCCGCATGCCCAGCTTTGCCGTGGCCCCCGCCACCCTGGTTTTGATGCAAGACATGGTGCAAGCGGGCGAGGTGGATGCCTTGGTGCGCGAGCGCGTGTGGCAAGAGCTGTCCAAGGGCTTGATGGCCGCCCGCCCCTCGCGCATGTTGCAGGTGTTGCGCGCCTGCGGCGCCTTGGCGCGCTTGTTGCCCGAGGTGGACCGTTTGTACGGCGTGCCGCAACCCGCAGAGCACCACCCTGAAATCGACACCGGCGTGCATCTGGAGATGGTGCTCGACCACAGCGCCGCCATCAACGCCCCGCTGGAAGTGCGCTTTGCCGCCCTGTGCCACGACCTGGGCAAAGGCCTGACCCCCGCCGATGCCTTGCCCAGGCACATCGGGCACGAACAGCGCAGCGTGCGCTTGCTGCACGCCCTGACCCAGCGCCTGCACGTGCCCCAAAGCTGCCACGAATTGGCCGAGGTGGTGGCGCGCGAACACGGCCACATCCACGCCAGCGCCACCCTGGGCGCTGCGGCCGCCTTGCGCTTGCTGGTGCGCTGTGACGCGCTGCGCCGCCCCGAACGATTCAACCTGGTGCTGCAAGCCTGCCTGTGCGACGCGCGGGGCCGTTTGGGTTGGCACGAGCGCCCTTACCCCCAGGCCGAGCGCTTGCAGGCCTTGCTGCATGCCGCACTGGCGGTCGATACCGCCAGCGTGGCCCAACAGGCGCAAGCGGATGACCTCACGGGCGCCCAAGTGGGCGAGCGCATCGAGGCGGCGCGCATCCAAGCGCTTGCGGCTTGCCCGGCGTTGTGAACCCTAACCAGTCTTTTTGATGAGGGTTTTTGCGCTTGGGCAAGGCAGCACCCTGAGTCAGTCGGGTGATGCCCCATGACCAGAGGTACACTGCGCACCACTACACAGTAATACTGCGCACTGCGCCAGGAACAGGCACCATGACTGCGACCACCCTCCGCGCCTCGTACTCGATTTCTGCCCCACTGCTGCAGCGGTTCAATGCCGTTGTGCCCCCGGGCGAGCGCAGTCGCATGATCGAGGCCTGTATCGAACAAGCCCTTTTGGCGCGCGAACAAGAGCTGGAAGGCATCGCTGCCGCATTCATGAGCGATCCTGCGAATGCCGAAGCGATTGCAGACGAGAAACTGTGGGACGTCACCATTGGCGATGGCCTGGATGGCACCCCCGCCTAAGGTCTGCAACCATGGAATTTAAACGGGGTCAGATTTACCGATTCAACCTCGAACCAGCGCGTGGCAGTGAGCAACAAGGCGTGGCTCGCCCATGTGTGGTGCTGTCGCTGACGCCTTTCAACAAACAATTTCGCACGGTCGGCATCGTGCCGCTTTCATCCTCTGCCAAGGCGTATGAACCTGTCTCAGTCGACACCCCCTCGGCTGGCGACGGCTCAGTGGCTCTGGTTTATCAATACCGGACTGCCGATAAAACGCGGGCGGGCAAGTACATGGGTGAGCTTTCCCCCACAGACCTGGCGCGATTGGAGAGTGCGTTGCGCCAGTACCTGGGCTTGTAGTGACAGGCCCGAGCAACCACTTCTGTACCATCCGACCCTGTCGTTTCCAACCCCACCATCCCCATGAAAAAACTGCTGTCCACCCTTTTGTTGTCCGCCCTGCCCTTCACCGGTTGGGCCCAAGTGGAGCAGTCGGGCGACTGGTTTGATGACATGGCCAAGGATGCCGATCGCTATTACACCCGCGACCGGTTGATGCGTTTGGGTGTGGCCATGGGGGTGGGCGCGGTGGTGGCCAACACCAATGCCGACCAAAGCATCCAAAACAGCATCCAGGGCGGGCGCACCAGCGGCACCGACAGCTTCAGCACCAGCGTCAAACAAATTGGCGAGTGGAAATACATGCTGCCGATTTCTTGGGGCATTTCGGCCCTGCTGCCCAAAGACGATGGTGGCCTGCAAACCTGGGGCAACCTGAGCCTGCGCGCGATTGTGGTGGGCACGCCCTCGACCTTGATTGGGCAGCGGGTGGCCGGTGCCTCACGCCCAAATGAAGAAGGCGTGGCCGTGCCCGACTCCAAATGGCGGCCGTTTCAAGATGACAACAGCGTGAGCGGCCACTCGTTTGTGGGCGCGATTCCGTTTTTGGCCATGGCCGAACTCAACAGCGCATCCATCGGTTTGAAGGCCTTGGGCTATGCGGCATCGTTCGCGGTGCCCTTTTCGCGCATGAACGACAACGACCACTACCCGTCCCAAGCCGCCTTGGGTTGGTTCATGGCCTATGAATCGGTGCAAACCGTGCTCGAGGGTGGCCGTCGCAAAGAAACGGATTTGCGCTTTGTGCCGATCAAAATGAGCCAAGGCCAATTGGGTCTGGGGCTGCAAAAAAGCTGGTGATCAAGCCGCTTGCCCAGGCTGACCCTGGGCACAGGCCATGATGGCATCGGCCACCGCACGGTGCGCCAAGTTGGGCGATAAGCCCGGGCGCAGGGTCAACACAATCAACCTCGGCAACGCCGGCTCCACCACCAAAGCCACTTGCAAGCGCTTTTGATGGCGCTCGGGCTCCAAGGCCAGGGGGCCGAGCAGGGTGTGGGCCACGCCTTGCATGGCGGAATCTTTTTGCACCCGCAAGGAGTCCGCTTCCAAAGCCACTTGCAGCGCAAAGCCTTGCTGCTGCGCCAAACCGTCGAGGGTGTCGCGCCATGCGCTGGGTTTGCACGGCAACACCAGCGGCAGACCTTGCAAACGCGCAAAAGGCACGGTTTTGCGCCGGGTCAACGGGTCACCTGGTGGCCCCACCAAATAAGTGCCCACGCTTTGCAACACCTGATCGCCAGGGCGCACACCCGCCGGGTGCACATAGCGCACCGCCATGTCCACGCGGGCGCTTTGCAAGCTGTGGTCCATTTGGCTGTCCAAGGCCTCGGTGATGGTCAATCGCACCAAGGGGTGTTGCTGTCGCAGCGCGGCCAGGGCGGGCATCACCACCGGGCCCACCGCTGAAGGGATGACGCCCAAGCGCACCTCACCCACCGCCACCCCCAGGCCATGGCGAATTTCGTCTTGCAAGGCCTGGGTTTGCGCCAGCCACCCGCGCACCAAGGGCAGCACCCATTGGCCGTATTCGCTCAACTGCAAGCCGCGGGCATGGCGCACAAACAAGGGGGTGCCGCAAGCGGCCTCGAGTTCGGCCAACTGGCGGCTGAGTTGGGGCTGGGCGCGCTCCTGGCGCAGGGCCAAGCGGCTGAGGCTGCCTTCTTTGGCCAAGTCGAGAAACAGTTGCCAGGCCGCGGGCCGCATCATGGACAAATCATTCATTCAAGGTATGCCAAAAAAGTGATGCCTGTATTGCAAAAACCATGATTGACAGCATACCCCACCCCACCTAGCATGCCATCGCATGAAAACCACACACCGATTGCGCGTAGCCGCCGACATTGGCGGCACCTTCACCGACGTCGCTGCCTTTGACGAGCGCGAAGGCCGCTTGCTGCTGGGCAAGACCCTCACCACCCCCGACAAACTGGTGCAAGGCATCTTGCAAGGCATGGACAAGGCCGGCGTGTCTTTGCCCGAGGCGCATTTGTTCTTGCATGGCTCCACCGTGGCCATCAACACCATGCTCGAGCGCAGCGGCGCCCGCACCGCCTTGATCACCACCCGCGGCTTTCGCGACATCTACGAAATCGGCCGCATCAACCGGCCCGACTCGTTCAACCTGCGGCACCGCAAACACGCCCCCTTGGTCGAGCGCGATTTGCGCTTTGAGGTGACCGAGCGCATGTTGGCCAGCGGCGAGGTGCATGCTGAATTGGTCGAGGCCGAGGTGTTGGCGGTGATTGAGCGCTTGAAGACCAAACACATTCAAAGCGTGGCCGTGCTGTTTTTGCATGCCTACCGCAACCCCACCCATGAGCGGCGGGTGCGCGAACTGTTGCGCCAACACCTGCCCGATGCGTTTGTGTCCATTTCCTCAGACCTGTCCCAGGAATACCGCGAATACGAGCGCACTTCCACGGTGGTGGCCAATGCCTACATTGGCCCACGCGTCGACCGCTACTTGGGCGAAATCGAAAGCACTTTGAAAGAGGTGGATTTCCCCGGTCAGTTTTTGGTGGTGCAGTCCACCGGTGGTTTGTACGCCTTGTCCGAGGCGCGGCAAGACTGTGTGCGCATGATGGAGTCGGGCCCAGCCGCTGGGGTGATCGGTACCCAGGCCCTGTGCCAAGCCCTGGGGATTGAAAACGCCATCGCGTTTGACATGGGCGGCACCACCGCCAAAGCCGGTGTGGTGCGCCACCACCAAGCCCTGGTCGCCAACAGCGTGATGATTGGCGGCTACATGACCGGCTTGCCCTTGCTCACCCCGATGATCGACATCCACGAGGTGGGCACCGGCGGGGGCAGTTTGGCCAGCTTGAGCAGCACCGGCGCGTTGCGTGTGGGCCCGCAAAGCGCGGGGGCTGCCCCAGGCCCGGCCTGTTATGGCTTGGGCGGCTCGGCGCCCACCGTGACCGACGCCAATGTGCTGCTGGGGCGCATCGACCCGGCGCATTTTTTGGGTGGCGAGATGCAACTCGATTTGGCGGCGGCCGAGCGCGCCATGCAAAGCCACATTGCCAAGCCGCTGGGCATGACCACCACCCAAGCCGCGTCGGGCATTTTGCGCATCGCTGCGGCGGCCATGTCGCATGCGGTCAAAGGCGTGACCACCGATCGGGGCTTGGACACCGGCGCGTTTCCCTATTTGTTCGCCTACGGCGGCGCTGGCCCCTTGCATGCTTCCATGGTGGCGCGCGAGTTGCGCATCCCGCATGTGGTGATCCCGCGCGCGCCCGGGCATTTTTCCGCTTTTGGGATGCTGCTGGCCGACTTTCGCCGCGACCTGGTGCGCTCGCACTTCATCACCCTGGCCGAGTTGTCGTTGCCCCAGCTCGATGCTTGGTTTGGCGAGTTGGAGGCCGAAGGCTTGCGCACCCTGGATGCGGCCGAAGTCGGCACCCGCAAAATCATGGTGCAACGCCACCTGGACATGCGCTACATCGGCCAAGAGCATGCGGTGACGGTGGAAATCCCCGCCGCCGCCTTCAAGCGCAAAAACCTGGACGCGCTCAAAGCCGTGTTTGACGAAGCCCACCGCGAGCGCTATGGCCGGGGCTCGCCCAACGAGCCCGCCGAAATTGTGAGCCTGCGCAGCACCGTGATTGGGGTGCTGAAAAAGCCCGTGCTTGAAACCATTCGCACGGGCACGCGCAAACCCGTGGCCAGCGCCTTGCGCGGTCAGCGCAAGGTTTATTTCGAAGGCGAAGGCTGGCTGACCACCCAGGTCTACCACCGCGATGAGCTGCGCGCCAACAACCGGTTAGAAGGTCCCGCCTTGATCGAAGAGCACGCCACCACCACGGTGCTGCAACCCGGCGACCGCCTGCAGGTCGATGCCCACGGTAACTTGCACATCGACGTGGCCCAAACCGAACGCCAGCCCTGAGAGCGCACTTGAACCATGAAAACAACACGTCCCAAAACCAAAAAAACGGCTGTCTCTGCGGTCGCAGCGAAACGCACCGCCGCCATGAAGAAAGCCGACCCCGTGGCGGTGGAGTTGGTGCGCAACAGCTTGGTTGCGGCCACCGAAGAGATGAAGTCGGTGCTGATGCGCACGTCCTACAACATGATCATTTACGAGGCCTTGGACTTCACCGTGGGCTTGTTCGACCGCCAGGGTCAAACCCTGTCGATTGGCCTGGGCTTGCCCATGTTCATCCGTGGCATGAGCGATGTGGTCAAGGCCAAGATCGACCATTGGGGGCTGGACAACATCCACCCCGGTGACATTTTGTTGACCAACGACGCCTACATCACTGGCGCGCACCTGAACCACTTGACGTTTTCCATTCCCATCTTTCACCAAGGCGAGATCGTTGCGTTTTCCACCTGCATGGCGCACTGGCAAGACATTGGCGGCATCCTCAACGGCGTGACCACCGATATTTATGCCGAGGGCTTGCAAATCCCTTTGGTGAAGTACCACCGCCAAGGCGTGCTCAACGAGGAAATGCGCGACTTGATTTTGATGAATGTGCGCCGGCGCGACCGCGCCGCCGGCGACTTGGAAGCGCAGTTGTCGGCCTGCCGTGTCGGTGCCAAGCACTTGGAAGAAATGCTATCGCGCCACGGCGAGTCGGCTTGGCAGTTGGCCATCGACGCCATCATGGACCACACCGAGGCCGAGGCCCGCGCCCAGGTGCGCGCCATGCCCGATGGGGTGTATGAAGCCGAGTCCTTCATGGACGACGACGCCGTGGACATCGACCAGCCCGTGCCCATTCGGGTCAAAGTCACCATCCGTGGCGATGAAATGACCGTCGACCTGAGTGGCGTCAGCCCCCAGGTGAAAGGCTTTTTCAACTCGGGCGCGGGGGTGGCTTGTGCCCAAGTGGCCTTCAAGTGCCTGACCATGCCCAGCGATCACCCGATCAACGACGGCAACTTTCGCCCGCTCAAGGTGATCTTGCCCCCGGGCACCGTGGTCAGCGCCTTGCACCCGTCGGCCATGCGGGTGTGGATGACCTACCCCATGACCGTGGTCGACACCATTTTCAAAGCCGTGGCCCAGGCCATTCCCGACAAAACCATTGCCGGACACCATGCGGACTTGGTGATCGCCAACGTCAACGGCATCCACCCGCGCGACGGCAAATTGTGGATTTACCTGGGTGGCCTGATTGGCGGCGGATGGGGCGCCAAACACAACGAAGACGGCGTCAATGTGACCGTGTGCATGAACGACGGCGACACCCACAACGGCCCCAGCGAACAGGTGGAGAACAAGTTCCCCTTGCTGGTCAAGTACTACCAATTGCGCGAAGGCTCGGCCGGTGCCGGCCAGTTCCGTGGCGGTCTGGGCGCGCAAGCCGAGGTGGTGGCTTTGACCCGCGTCAACTACCAAACCCGCATCGACCGGGTCAACCACCCGCCCTGGGGCTTGCTGGGCGGGCACAGCGCCTTGGGCAACCAAGTGGGCATGCGCAAAAAAGACGGCAGCCTGACCTTGTTTCCCGGTGGCAAAGTCAATATGCGCTTGGAGGCGGGTGAATCCTATGTGCTGCACTCTGGCGGCGGCGGGGGTTTTGGCCCGCCTGCGATGCGCGAGCGCAGCGCCGTGCTGCGCGACTTGCAAATGGGCTACATCAGCTGGCAAGAAGCCGACGAGGTGTATGGGGTGCAACCCACCGAACAAGAAATCGCAAAACACGACTTGGTCGGTGGCCCGGCATGAAACAAGCCCTGGCCCAACTGGGCGCCGCCCAACGCGCACAACAGCGCCGCGCCCCACCCGCAGCACGCACGTCTGCACGCCAGCCCCATGGCGGCGTTCAAGTGCTGGATCGCCATGGCGAGTGCGTTCGCGCCACCTTGTTGTTTGCGCGTTGGCAGCGCTGTGGCATGGGCCGCATTTCTTTGATGAACGGCTGCGCTTGTGGCATCGACGCTGCCATTGACATTGGCGGCCTGGACGCCATGATTTTGGACCACCTGCTGCAACGCTTTGCACACCGAACCGGCTTGGCACCCGTGCTGCAAGCGGCCTTGGCGCAAGCCGATGCGGGACGCCAAGCTTTGTCCGACTTGCTGGAATGCGTGGCCCAACCACACAATGCATTGACCACCCCCGACATGAACGCCTTGCTGGACGCCTTGAGCGTGAGCATCGCGTCCATCGAAGAGCACAGCGCCATGCGCTGACCTGTAGCACCCCAAGGAGACCCCCATGACCATCAAACCCATGCGCCAACACTGGCGCTTTTGGACCGGCTTGCTGCTGGGCTGCGCCCTGGCCCCGTTGTGGGCGCAAAGTGGAAAATTTCCCGATGGACCGATCAAAATGATCGTGCCGTTTGCGCCAGGTGGCGGTGTCGATACCGCCGGGCGCTTGATCGCCAAACACATGCAAAGCCGCTTAGGCGTATCGGTGGTGGTGGAAAACCGCGCCGGCGCCAATGGCAGCGTGGGCGGCAAAGTGGTGCAAACCGCCGCTGCCGACGGCCACACCCTGTTGTTCTCGGGCGCCACCCATGTGCTGGCCAAACAAGTCATGGCCAAAGCGCCCTATGACCCGGTGACCGATTTCGCGCCGGTGGCCCGCGTGGGCGAGGCACCGTTGCTGCTTGTGATCTCACCCAATTTGCCGGAGCAAAAGCTCATCGAGGTGGTCAACTCAGCGCGCCAAAACCCCGACAAATGGACCGCCGCCCTGCCCGCCATGGGCGCACCCAGCCACTTGGCCACACTGCTGCTGGCGCAAAAATCCAACCTGAAAATCACCACCGTCCCCTACAAAGGCACGGCCCCAGCCTTGGTGGACATCGCCGGTGGCCATTCGCAAATTTTGATGGACTCCATCATCGCTTTGCTGCCCATGGCCAAGACCGGCAAGGTCAAACCCATCGTGACCACTTCGGCCAAGCGCAGCGCCATTGCCCCAGACATCCCCACTGCGGCAGAGAGTGGCGTGCCTGGCTTGGTCTACACCAGTTGGTACGGCATTTGGGCACCCCTGGGCACACCGGCCGATCGGGTGCAGCTGCTCAATGCCGCGATCAATGAATCGGTCAACGACCTCAACAAAAGTGGCGCTTTTGCCGCACTGGGCATTGAAGGCATCACCGAAAGTGTCGACCAGTTCACCCGCTTCATCGCAGCCGATGTGGCGCAAAGTGCCGAGTTGCTGCGCGGCGCCGGCTTCAAGCCCGAATAAACCATGGGCAAGGGGCAGTTGCACCCCAGCGAAACCCGCTGGCACACCGATGCAGCCACCGGTGCGCGGGTGCGGCAAATCACGTCGGCCGCCGCCATCCACCACCACCCGTTCTTTTTTGTCCCTGCGCATGATCGTGACATGCGCTACACGTTTTTTGTTTCTCACCGATCAGGACAGCCGCAAATTTATGCCGAGTTGCGTGACAGCGGACAGTTGTTGCAGTTGACCGACCATGCCGACCTGGTCCCCTGGTCACTGCACCCCACCCACGATGGCCGCCACCTGTTGTTCACCACCCAAAGCGGTGCCCATCGGCTCGACATGGCAACCTTGCAAGAAGAGGTGCTGGTGGCTTTTGAGCAGCAAGCCAACCAGGTCGAAGGCATGGTGGGTGCGGCCATGGGCACCACCACCTTGTCCGGTGACGACCGAACCTGGGCCATCCCGGTGCGCCACGGCGGGCGCTCGCACATGCTGTTCATCGATTTGCAACAGCAAACCACGCACGAGGCTTTTGACAACACCATCATCGGGCATCCGCAGTTTTGCCCGGATGACCCGACACTGATTTTCTATGCCGGGCCGATGACCGATCGCTTGTGGATTGGCAGCGTCGATGGGCAGCGCCACGAGCGGCTGTACCAGCGTGAGAGCGACCAGCAGTGGATCACCCATGAGAGCTGGATTCCCGGCACCCTAGAGTTGGCCTTTGTCGACTGGCCGCGGGGCATGCAAGCCATCCATGTGCACACGGGTGTGCGGCGTTGGGTGACACGCTTTCCGGCCTGGCACGCTTTCCCCGACCCCCAAGGTCAGCGCTTTGTGTGTGACACCAACTACCCAGACATCGGCCTGCACACCTTTGCCGCGCGCGGCGAACCCAGCACGGGCCATTTGCTGTGCGCGTCGCTTGCCACCTCGATCGGCACGCATTGGAACGGGCCCTTTCCCTACAACCACGGTCCCGTGCAGGTGTATGCCCCGCAACACACCCATCCGCATCCGCGTTTTTCACCCGATGGCCGCTGGGTGATCTTCACCTCTGACCGCAGCGGGCATGCGCAACTTTATGAATGTGAAGTGCCATGACCTTCTCACCGCCAGTCACACCATGGATCTGACCGGCCTGCCCCAACTCAGCGCTGAGCCTGTACCCAACGAGGGACAACGGGTGCGTTCACTGATTCGGCAAGCCACGATCACCAGCACCAGTCGCGGGCAGGCGATGGGTTTTTTGCAATGCAATTTAGCCATATTGCCAAAAACACACGCCGATGATTTTTGGCTTTATTGCCAACGCAATGCGCGCGCTTGCCCGGTGCTGGAAGTGACGCAGCCGGGTCACACCGAACCGCAGCGCTTGGCCCCCGGGGCAGATTTGCGCACCGATTGCGCACGCTATGCCGTGTTCTTGAACGGCCAGCGCCAAGCCGATCGAACAGATATTGTGGATGTGTGGCGCGACGACTTGGTCACATTTTTGATCGGCTCGGGCATCACTTTTGATGAGGCATTTGAACAAGCGGGCATACCGACCCACAGCGAGCGCTGGGTGGTGACAACCACACTGCCCACCGAACCGGCAGGGGTGTTTGGTGGTCCCATGATCGCCACCATGCGCTGGCTCAGCCCCGCACATGCCCGACTGGCCAGCGAAATCAGTGCCCGCTTTCCCTTGAACCATGGCGCTCCCATCCACATGGGTGACCCAGCCGCGATTGGGGCCGACTTGGATAACCCTTTGTTTGGCGGCCCCGTGCCTGCTTTGCCAGACGGAAAAATTCCTGTGTTTTGGGCCTGCGGCGTGACACCCCAAGCCGCCGCAGAAACCGCAGCTCTTCCCTTGTTCATTGCGCACGCACCGGCACACAGCTTCATCACCGATGTGCGGGCTTCGCGCTTGATGACGGTGTAATGACCGCCGCAAGACAAGCTCGCTTTGTTTGACCCCTTCGATAGGAGCCCTGGCCATGTCTCAATCTACAACCACCATCGCACGGCGCCATTGGCTGGGTGCGGCCGTCAGCGCCAGCCTCTGGCCCCATGCCTGGGCGCAAAACTACCCTGAGCGGGCGGTCAAAATCATTGTCCCCTTCGCCCCAGGGGGCCCCAGCGACATCATGGGTCGCTGGTTGACACAGCGCCTGAGCGAGCGAACGGGCAAATCGTTTGTGGTGGAAAACATCGCTGGTGCAGGCGGAAACATCGGCATGGGTGCAGCGGCAAGGGCCACCCCCAATGGCTTGACTTTGTTGCTCGCCTCTTCCACCTATGTGGTCAACCCCAGCCTTTACAAGACGGCCACCTACGATCCGATCAAAGACTTCGTGCCGATTTCAATGGTGGGTGAATCGCCCCATGTGTTTTTTGTTCACCCATCCGTGAATGCACAAAACATGCGCCAACTTATCGAGCGCGTGCGCGCCCAACCGGGAAAATTCAGCTATGTGTCGGCCGGGTCGGGCACGATCGCCCACTTGTCGGTGGAGCAACTCAAAATCAGCCTGGGCCTGGACGTGACGCACATTCCGTTTAAAGGAGCGGGGCCAGCGGTTCAATCGGTGGTCAGTGGTGAAATCGCATTGGGCTGCACCACCTTGCCGCCGGTGAAAGAGTTGGTGCGCGCTGGCTTGTTGCGTGCCTTGGCCGTGACCAGTGCGCAGCGCTTTGCCTCAGCACCACTCATCCCCACGATGACCGAGTCAGGCTTGAGCGACCAAGAGTCCTCGACCTGGCAGGCGCTGATGGCCCCCACTGGCACGCCAGCGGCCATCGTGTCGTTTCTGCACCGCGAAATCGTGTCCATCGTCAACGGCCCTGGTGTGCGCGAAAACTTGGTGGAAATGGGTTTCAATGCAATTGCCAACCAGCCAGCAGAACTCAGCCATCAAATCCACTCAGAAATAGACCGCTGGCGGCGCGTGATTCAGGCTTCGCGCATTGAGGCCTGAGGTGCTTAGCGACACAATTCAACACACCAAAAAAAACCACAGCCTTGGCTGTGGTTTTGCATCGGCACTGTAACGCTCAGAGGTATTCGACGCGACCTTCGTCCAAGTCGTAACGGGCGGCCACCACCTTGACCTTGCCCGACTTGACCAGCGCCGAGACGATGGGGCTTTGGGTGCGGATTTTTTCGGCGGTGCGCTTGGCGTTTTCACGGATGGCGTTGTCCACAAAATCACCCGGTGCCTTGGCCACGGCTTTGGCCGACGGAACAATCGCAGCCACCATGGGTTTGATCGACGCAGGGAACACGGTGTTTTTGGTCACCACTTCACAAGCCGCTGCCACTGCGCCGCAGCGCTCGTGACCGAGCACCACGATCAAGGGCACACCCAGCACGGCCGCACCGTACTCGATGGTGCCCATGGTGGCGGTGTCGACCATGTTGCCCGCATTGCGCGCCACAAACAACTCGCCCACATTGGTGCCGCCAAACAGCAACTCGGGGGGCACACGGCTGTCGGCACAGCTGACGATGGTGGCCCAAGGCATTTGACCCTTGGCCACTGAATCACGGCTGGCGCTCAAGTCGGCCACGCACAACTGGGGCTGGCTGACATAGCGATCGTTGCCGCTTTTGAGCTTGTCCAGGGCTTGATCGGCCGTCACCGAGGTGGTGGCACCACCGGCAGCCATGGCAGATGTGCCCATCAGGCCCATGGCACCCACGGCCAAACCGGAGCCCAGTGCGGTTAAAAAGCCGCGGCGAGCAGGCATGTGGTCGTCACAAATTTGGCACATGGAGATATTCCTTTGAAAGGTGGTTTGAAAAAATTAGAAAGCGAAAGCCACACCCAAGCCCATGGTGTTGGCAGAAAGTTTGTTGTACCCGGTGTAATCAAACACGACAGAGGTGGAACTGCCAACCTTGTACTTGACGCCCACGCCATAACCCCAGGCGGTGGATTTATCAGAGGCCTTGGCGGTGGCGGTGGAGGATGTTGTGGAGGCCTCAGCCGTTGCGTTGATGGAGCTCATGCCCAATCGTCCAAACAACTCCAAATCGTCAGAGGCCTTGGTGTAAAGCTTGGCAAACAATCCCAAAGAAGTGATTTTGGTATCGATCTTGATGTTGCCGGGCACATCTGCGTCATCGCCAGCCACTGTGGTGTAGCTGCCCGCCGCCAGGGGCAAGCCCAAATGCGCCTCGTAGGCCAAGCCATTGCCGCCGAAGCCATAAATGGCGCGCAGCCCAGTGGGGTTGATGGTTTGCGAGCTGCTGTCTGACTTGATGTTCCAACGGACGTAAGACACCTCGGCATACGAACCATCATCGTTGGCCTTCTTGGCCTGCGCAAAGGCAGCGCCCACAGCCAACAACATCACGCACACGGCACTTTTGGCAAAAACGTTCATGGGAAGCTCCTTTAAGAATGCTTCGCATCCTAGGGGCTCAGGCCACTGGGGAGTGAAATAAAAAGTTTTGTTTGATCCGAAAATTACAAGTTTGTAATGTGAAAAACAAGCTGTCCAACAGATGTCCAATCATGAAAGGCGTTTTCTAGACAATCGATCGCCATGAGATGCCTGGCTGCATAAGGGGCCAACTGGATTGGCTTGCCAAATCAGCTCAAGGGGTCTGCACGGGGAGGATCAAGCGGCGCGACCAGACGCATGACCACCACGCGGCCTGGTTCGGTGTGCAGACTCAACTCGCCGCCATGGGCTTTGGCGATTTCTCGACACAGGCTCAGGCCCAAGCCCGTGCCACCGGTTTTGCGGTTGTGGTGCGGCTCCAAGCGGTAAAAACGCTCGAACAACTTTTCTTCCAAGCCTTGCAAATCGGCATCGGTGGGATTGCGGATGTCGAGCACGATGTGTTTGCCATCTGCTTGCAGTGTGAAATGGATCCAGCCCCCAGCTTGGTTGTATTTCACCGCATTGCTGAACAAATTGGTCAGCAACTGCCAAGCCAAGTTTCGATCGGCATGCCACATCACACCTTTGTCGCCCTCCCAGGTGGTCTTGAGTTCCGGCGCGAAGCTGGCAGCGTCTGCCACCAACTCGGCGACCCAGTCACTCAAGTTGATGGGCTCCACGGCCAAGGGCATTTGGCCCGCATCGGCCAAAGACAACTGAAGCAGCTTGTCGGATATGGAGATCAAGCGCTCAATTTCATCTGAAATCAAGCTGAGTCGAACCTGCAAGTCCGAGTGAT
Organism: Comamonadaceae bacterium; assembly: GCA_947448885.1. GTDB lineage: Bacteria > Pseudomonadota > Gammaproteobacteria > Burkholderiales > Burkholderiaceae_C > Limnohabitans. The sequence goes on along the minus strand of CANFPJ010000002.1, from coordinate 70,178 downwards.
CGTCGGCCTGGTTGATGGCCTGGGCCAGTTGGCCACGCACGATGGTCAAGGGTGTTTTCAGCTCATGCGCCGCATCGCTGGAGAATCGACCAGCTTGTTGGTAACTGATTTGCAGCCGATCCAGCAAGTCGTTGAACGCCCCGATCAAGGATTCAAATTCTTTCAAGCTGCCTTGGGCATCCACGCGCTCTTGCGGATGAAAACGGCCGATGTCATTGAGTTGCTGGCTGAGTCGATGCATGGGGTTGAGCATCAAGCGCGTGACCATCCAAGCCAACAAGACCGCCGACAACACCACGGTGGGGAGTTGGTACAAGATGGTTTTATCTCGCACCTTCCACATGCGCTCCAGGCTTTGATGGGCCACGCGGTGGTGCACCAACATTTGATGCTGCTGACCCAGATGGCGCAAGCTCACCCAAGTCCAGTGCTGGCCTTGGTGCACCAGGTGCGCGTGCCGAGCCGAATCGGCTGAACCGATCTCTGGAAGGTCCACCCAATCGACCGGGCCAGCGCTTTGCACGCCCCAGGTCGATGGCAAGGTGGCGGCTTGGCTGTCGATGGGCCGGGAGTCCAAGCGCACATCCTCCCCCTGCGCAAACGGGATTCGCTTGAGCAAGCCCTTTTGCAACGCGGCGATGTCAATGGGTGGGTCCAAGTCCGCCAGCTCCAGCCACAGGGCTTGGGTGATTTCTTGATCCCACAAAGGTTGGTGCACCATGTCGGAGTAATAAATCGCCCACATGCGATTGAACACAAACAAAAACACCAAGGCACAGGCCACAAAAAAAACAAATGTGCGCGACCCCACGCTGCGCCAAAGCTTCACTGGGAGGCCCATCGATAACCCACCCCGCGAATGGTTTCCAGGGGAAATTCGGGTGCCAATTCAGCGTTGGGCGGTGTGAGTTTTTTGCGCAAGCGCTGGATGCTCACATCGACCACATTGGTTTGGGGATCGAAGTCAATGCCCCACACGTGAAACAATATTTTCTTGCGGGTGAAGATTTGACCCGGCGACTGCATCAAGTACTCGAGCAGCAAAAACTCCCGCTGGCTGAGCACCGCTGTAGCGCCTTGCCAAGTCGCTTTGCGCGTCACCCGATTGAGCTCCAAGCCATTCAAGCGCAAGTTTTCTGGTGCTTGGCCCGTGCGCCTTTGCACCAACACCCGGATGCGCGCTGCCAACTCCTCCAAATGAAAGGGCTTGGCCAGGTAATCTTCGGCGCCCATTTGAAAGCCTTGCAGCTTGTCATCGAGCTCGGCTTTGGCGGTCAGCATGATGACCGGGGGGCATGGCGTTTGTTCGCGCAAGCGGCCCAAAAATGCCATGCCATCCATGACCGGCAGCATCCAATCCAACACGATGGCATCGAACCGCGTTTGGCCCACCGCCGCCAAGCCGGCGGCCCCTTCCAGGGCGTGGGTGCATTGCCAGCCCAAGGCCCCCAAACCCTCCAACACAAAGTCGGCGATTTTTTGCTCGTCCTCAATCAGCAAGATGTGCATGTGACAAAACCGGTTGAAAAGGATCCCGTCATTTCCCAGCCGCCGCTGTGGCGTCTGGCTCCGGCCAACGTCCGGCCAAATTTTTCAGCAAGGCGTTGATGGCCACCAAGCGGCGGGTTTGCACATCGATCAGGCTGCGCTCGGCGCTGAGTTCGCTGGTTTGGGCGGTGACCACCGCCAAGTAACTGACCGCACCGGCCCGGTATTGCGCATCGGTGATGGACAAATTGCGCCGTGCGGCTTGCAAGGCCTGCGCTTGGACCTGGGCTTGCAAAGCCAACTGCGCGGCGGCCACCAAGTTGTCTTCCAGCTCTTGCATGGCGGTCAGCACGGTTTGCCGGTAGGTGGCCACGCTGGCATCGCGCGCAGCCATTGCGTCGGCGCGGGCAGCGCGGCGCAAACCGCCATCGAACACCGATTGCACCAAGGTCGGGCCCACCGACCAAAAGACATTGGAGGCGCCCACCAAGCTGCCAAAGTCTTGGTTGCGGTAGCCGGCATTGGCCGACAAGGTGAGCGCTGGAAAAAAGGCCGCCTGGGTCACCCCCACTTGGGCATTGGCCGCGGCCACACGCCGCTCGGCCGCGGCCACATCGGGCCGGCGCAACAACAAGGCGGTGGACAAAAGCGCGGGCAATTCGGGCACCACCAAAGCTTGGGTGCGCACCCCCAAGGCCAGGGCCGATGGCGGCTGGCCCAACAGCACCGCCAAGGCATGGCCCAGCTGAGCGCGCTGGGTGCGCAAGTCAAGCCTTTGGGCTTCGGCGCTTTGCAGTTGTAACTGGGCTTGGGCCACGTCAGCCGCCGACACCACACCGGCTTGGTAACGGTAGTCGGTCAGCTGCAAGGATTTTTCATAGGCCTGCACCGCCAGTTCGAGCACGGCCAGTTGTTGGTCTGCACTGCGCAGCGACAAATAGGTTTGCACCAGGGTGGATTGGGCCGACAAACGCGCCGCAGACAGGTCCTCGCGGCTGGCTTGCAAACGGGCGTCGGCTGCGCGGTTCAGGCCACTCACCCGGCCCCACAAATCCAGTTCCCATGACACCGGCGCGCTCAAGCTGTAATTCGTGCCGGTCACCGTGGCCGGCGTGTTTTCGCTGCGTGACACACCCAAGTTGGCATTCACCGTGGGATACAAACTGGATTGCGCTGTGCCCACGGCGGCCTGGGCTTGGCGCACCCCTGCGGCCATGGCTTGCAAGTTGTGGTTGCCCAGGACCAATTGCCGCTGCAAATCATCCAACACCGGGTCTTGAAACAACTGCCACCACGACGGGTCAGCGGCGGGCACCTGGGTGGCCGATTGCCACGGACCAATGGCCGCTGGCGTGGGCAAGCCCAAGGCGGGCATGGGTTCGGGCTTGAGCCAACCGCAGGCCGTCAACAGCAGGGCCATGCAGAACAGCACGCATCGATGGGTTGAAACAAGGCTCATGAGGGCCTCCATTGTGCCGCCGCGGCTTCGGGTGCGGCCATTGGCTGGCTCGACCACAGCCGGGGCCCGAGAACGCGCTGGCGCAAGCGCTCCAAGCCGACAAACACCACCGGCGTGGTGTACAAGGTCAACAGCTGGCTGAGCAGCAAACCACCCAGCACCGACAGCCCCAAGGGCCAGCGCAACTCGGCACCGTCGCCACGCCCCAGCGCCAAGGGCAAGGCCCCCAGCATGGCGGCCAAGGTGGTCATCCAAATCGGGCGCACGCGCAATTGGCAGGCTTGGTAGATGGACTGCGCCGCACTCCTGCCCCGGCGTTGCCGCTCCAGGGCAAAGTCGATCATCAAGATCGCATTCTTTTTGACAATGCCAATCAGCAAAATCACCCCGATCATGGCGATGATGGAGAACTCGGTGTCCAACAACATCAACGCCAACAAAGCCCCCACACCGGCTGACGGCAAGGTGGACAAAATGGTGATCGGGTGCAGCAGGCTTTCATACAGCACACCGAGCACCAGGTACAGCGTGACCAAAGCGGCCAAGATCAGCAGGGGTTGCGTCTCTAAAGAACGCTGATAGGCATTGACGGTGCCCGAGAAACTGCCCCGCACCGAGACCGGGATTTTGAGCTCGCCCAAAGCCTTGTCCATCGCTTCGGTGGCTTGCGACAGCGACACCCCCGGGGCCAAACTGAAACTGAAGGTGTCCGATGGCACCCCGCCTTCGTGGCTGACCGACAAAGCGGTGTGGGTCATCTCCAAGCGGGCGAAAGCGCTCAGGGGCACGGCCTGGCCACTGGCATTGATGAACTGCATTTGCTGCAAAGACTCGGGGCCTTGCAAGTGTTGGGGTGCCAACTCCATCACCACCCGGTACTGGTTCAATGGGTGGTAGATGACACCCACTTGGCGCTGGCCGTAGGCGTTGTTCAAGGTGGCATCGATCATGCGCATGCTCAGGCCCAAACGCGCCAAGGCCTCGCGGTCGATCACCAAGGTGGTTTGCAAACCCCGGTCTTCGTAGTCGGTGTTGACGTCTTCCAACTGGGGCAAGCGGCTCAGGGCCAAACGGATGCGCGGTTCCCACAAGCGCAAGTCCTCCAAATCATCGGCTTTCAAGGTGTACTCGTACTGCGCGCTGGAGACGCGGGCACCGATGCGCAAATCTTGACCCGGCACCAAAAACAAAGAGGCACCCGCTTGTTTGGCGAGTTTGGGGCGCAAGCGGGCGACGACTTGATCGGCCGACACATCGCGCTGATCGCGCGGTTTCAAAGACAAAAACATTTGCGCCGAATTGCGCCTGCCACCACCGGTGAAGCCGGTCACGCTCTCCACCGCCGGATCGGCGCGCACGATGGCGATGAATTCGTCCAAGCGTTTTTGCATGGCTTGAAACGAGGTGCTTTGATCGGCCCGGATCGAGCCAAAAATGCGCCCCGTGTCTTGTTGGGGAAAGAAACCTTTGGGAATGGTTTTGTACAAATACACATTCAGCCCAATGGCTGCGAACAACACCAACCACATGACCGGTTGGTGGCGCAAGGCCCATGCCAAACTGGTGCGGTACAGCCGCCCAGCCTGGGGGCGACGCGCCCACCAACGCCGCCAGCGACTGACGCCCTGCGACGCCAACCTGGGCGCTGAGGGGCGCACCGGCACATGGGCTTGCAACAAAGCCGCACACATCATGGGCGTCGTGGTCAGGGAAACCCACAGCGAGATGAGGATGGCCAAGGACAGCACCACCGCAAACTCATGGAACAAGCGGCCCAACACCCCACCCATGAGCAAGATGGGGATGAACACCGCGATCAAGGACAAGCTGATGGACACCACGGTGAAGCCAATTTCGCGGCTGCCTTTGAGGGCCGCTTGCAAGGGGGTGGCACCACGCTCGATGTGGCGAGTGATGTTCTCCAGCACCACGATGGCGTCATCCACCACAAAGCCGGTGGCAATGGTCAAGGCCATCAAGGACAGGTTGTTCAGGCTGTAGCCCAGCAGATACATGCCCGCAAACGTGCCGGCCAGCGACACCGGCACCGCCACGCTGGGGATCAGGGCCGAGCGCAAGCGGCGCAAAAACACGCCCACCACCACGATCACCAAACCCACCGAGATGGCCAGGGATTTTTGGATCTCGCCCAAAGAAGCGCGGATGGTTAAGGTGCGGTCTGAAACCACTTGCATGTCCACCGCCGCCGGGATGCCCGCTTGCAGCACCGGCATCAAGGCGCGCACCCGGGCGACCGTCTCAATCACATTGGCGTCGGGTTGCTTGTTGAGCAAAATCAAAATGGCCGGCTCGCCATTGGCCACGCCGTAGTTGCGCACATCCTGCACCGCGTCGCTGACCTGGGCCACGTCGCCCAAGCGCACCGCGCGGCCATCGCGGTAGCGCAGCACCAGGGGGGTGTAGTCGTCGGCCCGGCTGGCTTGGTCGTTGGCACCGATTTGCCAGCTGCGTTGGGCATCCTCCACCTGGCCTTTGGGTCGGTTGGCGTTGGTGGCGGCCACGGCTGTGCGCACATCTTCCAGTGCAAGGCCTTGGCTGGCCAGTTTGGTCGGATCGATTTCGATGCGCACCGCGGGCAAGGCCCCACCGCCAATCGTCACCTGCCCGACACCGTCGACCTGCGACAAGCGCTGCGACAACAAGGTGGACGCCACGTCATACAACTGGCCGCGTGAGAGGTTTTTCGAGGTCAGCGCCAAAATCAAAATCGGCGCATCCGCGGGGTTGACCTTGCGGTAACTGGGGTTGCTGGGCATGCCGGTGGGCAACAGGGCGCGCGAGGCATTGATCGCCGCTTGCACATCGCGCGCAGCGCCATTGATGTCGCGGTTCAAGTCGAATTGCAAGGTCACCCGGGCGCTGCCCAGCGACGAGTAAGAGGTCATTTCATTGACCCCAGCGATGGTGCCCAAGGCCCGCTCCAGCGGCGTGGCCACGGTGGACGCCATGGTCTCGGGGCCGGCCCCCGGCAAATTGGCCTGCACCGAAATCGTCGGGAACTCCACCTGGGGCAAAGGGGCCACCGGCAGTTGGAAATAAGCCAACACCCCTGCCAAGGCCAGGCCCAGGGTGATCAAGGTGGTCGCCACCGGGCGAACCACAAAGGGGGCAGAAAAGTTGAGCGCGCCATCCACCCAGGCGTCGCGCACACGGTTCATGCCCGCACCTTTGACAAGCGACGGGCAAAGAACAAATAAATCACGGGCGTGGTGTACAAGGTCAGCCACTGACTGACGATCAAGCCGCCGACCATGGTCACGCCCAAGGGTTGGCGCAACTCGCTGCCCACGCCGCTGCCGAGCATCAAGGGCAAGGCACTGAGCAAGGCGCACAAGGTGGTCATCAAAATTGGGCGAAAGCGCTGCAAGCACGCTTGGTGAATGGCCTCACGCGGGGCCAGTCCTTGTTCGCGCTCGGCGTCGAGCGCAAAGTCAATCATCATGATGGCGTTTTTCTTGACAATGCCGATCAGCAACACAATGCCAATCACCGCAATCATCCCCAGGTCCATGCCTGCCAGCATCAGCGCCAGCAAGGCCCCCACCCCAGCCGACGGCAAGGTGGACAAAATGGTGATGGGGTGGATGTAACTCTCATACAAAATGCCCAGCACGATGTACATGGTCACCACCGCGGCCAAGATCAGCCACAAGGTATTGACCAGCGAGGCTTGAAACGCCAAGGCCGCCCCCTGGAAGCGGGTTTCGATCGACACCGGCATGCCTTCATCCAACATCTCAGCGCGGGCCGACTCAATGGCGCGCACCGCCTGGCCCAGCGCAAAACCCGGCGCCGGGTTGAACGACAAGGTGACCGCCGGGTACTGGGCCACATGGGTGATGCTGAGCAAGGCGGGTTTTTCCACCACCTGGGCCAATGACGACAAAGGCACTTGCGCGCCGGCGGTGGCGGGCACATACAAGCGCTGCAATGCCGCAGGGCCCAGGCGCTGGGCGCTGGCCACTTCCAGCACCACGCGGTACTGGTTGCTTTGGGTGAAGATGGTGGAGATCAAGCGCTGGCCAAACGCGTTGTACAAAGCCAAATCGATGGCCGACACACTCACCCCCAAGCGGGCAGCGGCCTCTCGGTCGATTTGCACATAGGCCTGCAAGCCCTGGTCTTGGTAATCGCTGGCCGGGTCCGACAGCTCGGCCATGGCGCGCATGCGCTCGATCAAGCGTTGCGACCAAAGCCCCAAAGCCTGCAGATCAGGCCCGCTGAGCATGAACTGGTATTGGGTGCGCGCCACCCGGTCCTCAATGCTCAAGTCCTGCACCGGTTGCACAAAGATGCGCATGCCGCTGACTTGGTCGCTCAGCCGGGTCAGGCGCTCGACCACGGCTGTCAAGGGCGCATCGCGCTCGGCTTTGGGCACCAGTTGCAGCGTCATGCGCCCGGTGTTGAGGCTGGTGTTGGTGCCGTCCACGCCAATGAACGAGGTCAGGCTGTGCACCGCTGGATCGCGCAGCAGCACTTCGGCCAGGGCTTGCTGGCGCTGTGCCATGGCGTCAAACGATGTCGACTGGGTGGCCTCGGTGATGACTTGCAAACTGCCGGTGTCTTGCAAGGGGAAAAAACCTTTGGGCACCCACAGGTACAAGGCCACGGTGCTGGCCAAGCTCAAACCGAACAGCGCCCACACACGGGCTGGGTTGTCCAGCACGCGCCCCAAGCTGCGGCCATAGCGCTCGATCCAGGCATCGATGCTTCGGCCCAGGGCCAGCGACCAAGCGCTGCTGTTTTGCGCCGAGTGGGGCCGCAGCAAACGGGCGCACATCATGGGGGTCAGGGTCAGCGAGACCACGGCAGAAATCAAAATCGACACCGCCAAGGTGATGGCGAACTCGTGAAACAAACGCCCCACCACATCGGCCATGAACAACAACGGGATGAGCACGGCAATCAACGAAAAAGTCAGCGAGATGATGGTGAACCCAATTTGGCGCGATCCACTCAGGGCAGCGGCCAAAGCGGCCGCGCGCCAATCGCCCTCCAGTGCATCGCCGTCTTTGGCGCGCTGCTCCAAGTGGCGGGCAATGTTTTCGATCATCACGATGGCGTCATCGACCACAAAGCCGCTGGAGATGGTCAAGGCCATCAAGGTCAGGTTGTTGATCGAAAAACCCGCCAGGTACATCACCCCAAAGGTGCCCACCAGCGACAGCGGCACGGCCACACTGGGGATCAAGGTGGCGGCGGCGTTGCGCAAAAACAAAAAGATCACCATCACCACCAAGGCCACGGCCAGCATCAATTCAAACTGCACATCGCGCACCGATGCGCGGATGGTCACCGTGCGGTCGCTCATCACCTGCAAGTCCACCGAGTCGGGGAGTTCGGCGCGCAGGCGCGGCAACAAGGCCTGGATGCGATCGACGGTTTCAATCACATTGGCGCCGGGCTGGCGCCGAATGTGCAACACCACGGCAGGGGTTTGGTTGGCCCAGGCGGCCAAGCGGCTGTTCTCGGGCGCCTCGACGATGGTGGCCACATCGCGCAGCCGCAACGGGTTGCCATTGCGGTAAGCCAGCACCAATTGGCCATATTCCTGGGCCGAGCGAAGTTGGTCATTGGCATCGATGGTGGACGCCCGGTTGGGCCCATCCAAGCTGCCCTTGGCTTGGTTGACATTGGCTTGGTTGATGGCCGTGCGCACATCTTCCAGCGAAAACCCTGCCGCCGCCAAAGCCACCGGGTTGACCTGCACCCGCACCGAGGGCCGCTGACCCCCAGCAATGCTGACCAAACCCACACCCGAGACTTGTGACAACCGCTGGGCGATGCGGTTTTCCACCATGTCGCTGACCTGGGTGATGGGGCGAGAGGGCGAACTCAGGGCCAGGCTCAAAATGGGCGCATCGGCCGGGTTGACCTTGCTGTAGAGCGGCGGCATGGGCAAATCGGTGGGCAACAAATTGGCGCCCGCGTTGATCGCGGCCTGCACCTGTTGCTCGGCCACGTCCAGCGCCAGGTCGAGCGAAAAGCGCAAGGTGATGATGGACGCGCCACCCGAGCTGACCGAGCTCATCAAGTCCAGGCCTGGCATCTGGCCGAACTGGCGCTCCAAAGGGGCGGTGATGGCCGAGGTGACCACCTCGGGGCTGGCCCCTGGGTACAGGGTGGAGACTTGGATGGTGGGGTAATCCACCTGCGGCAAGGCGGCGATGGGCAACCACCGGTAAGCCAAAGCGCCGGCGATCAGCATGGCCACCATCAACAAAGAGGTGGCCACCGGGCGCAGGATGAACAGGCGCGAGAGGTTCACCACCGCTCCCCAGGTGTCGCAGCAAGCCGCTGCGGGCACACCACGGCGCGCATCAGGGCTCCTGGGATTGGCGGCGCTCGCGCATGCGCTGGAAGAAAGCGCGGCGCTCTTCGGGCGACATGTTTTTCACCCGCTCTTGCACTTCGGGGGGCAAACGGTCCATCCAAGGGGGACGCCCCGAACCGCCACCGGGTGGGCCTTCGGGCGCGGCCGCAGGGGGGGTTGTGGGCGCGGCCGCAGCCGCAGGTGGGCTGGCCCCCGCAGGCGGTTTGGCTGCGCCCGCAGGCGGCATGCCAGGCGCGGTGGGTTTTGAATCTTTGGCAGCGTCCACCGCCGCCGCCCGTGGTGGGGCCGACTTGACCACCTCCACCTTGCTGCCATCGCGCAAACGGTCGGCGCCATCGGTGACCACTTTGTCACCCGCTTGGATCGGTCCGCGAATGGCTTGCCAATCGCCGTCTTGGGCATCGAGTTGCACCACTTTGGTCAGCACCGAGTTGTCGGCTTGCACCACGTACACAAACGTGCCAGCGGCACCGCGCTGAATCGCCGCACTGGGCACAGCCAGGCTGTCTTTGAGGGTGTCCAACTCCAAGCGGATGTTGGCAAATTGGTTCGGGAACAAACTGCCATCGGCATTCGGAAAAGTGGCTTTCAAGCGCAAGGTGCCGGTGGCCAGGTCGATGGCGTTGTCGGTGCTGCTCACCCGACCCTGGGCCAACATCTGTTTGGCCTCACGGTCCCACACCTGCACCGGCAACACCTGGCCCGAGCGCAGTTTGCGCTGGATCAGGGGCACATGGATTTCGGGCACCGCAAACAACACCGCCATCGGGTCGGTTTGGGTGATGCTGACAATGCCATTGGCGTCGCCCGCGCGCACCAAGCTGCCCAGCTCGGTTTGCTTGAGGCCTAAACGGCCAGAGATGGGGGCCACCACCCGGGTGTGGGTGAGTTGCAGTTTGGCCGCATCCAATTGGGCCTGGTCGGACTGCACCGTGCCTTGCAACTGGCGCACCAAGGCTTGCTGCGACTCCACTTGCTGGCGTGCTATCGCGTCTTTTTCCAACAGGCCTTGGTAGCGTTGCAAATCAAGTTGCGCATTGCGCAGTTGCGCCACATCGCGCGCCAGTTGGCCTTCGGCCTGGGCCAGTTGGGCTTGGGCGTTGCGGTCATCGATCTCGGCCAGCACATCACCCGCGCGCACCATTTGCCCTTCAGAAAACCGCAGGGCTTTGAGTTCGCCATCGATCTTGGCGCGCACCACCGCCGTGTTCAAGGCCGTCAAGGTGCCAATGGCTTGAATGGTTTGGCGCACGTCCATGCGCTGCACCTCGGCCGCGCTGACGGCTTGGTTGCGCCCACCCCCAAAGCGCCCTCCCCCGCCCTTGGCGCTGCCCCCTTTGCCCTCGCCCTTGGCCTCACCCGCCATGTCGGCGGCCGTGGGACGCCCATAAACGTACCAAGTCCCTGCACCAGCCAAGGCCAGCGCGAGCACGACCCAGGCAACAGCACGCCCCGTTTTTCGGGCGCTGCGCTGGGGGGTCAAAGGTGACATAGGCATGGTGGGCAAATGGGGGTGATGGCGCCCGATCTTAACCAGTGGACATGAAGCCAGCAGACCCCCGCTGCCGGGCCTGTGGGGTCACCCAGATCAACCGTCAAATCAGCCGAGAGACCCCGGCGGCCACGATGCTCAGCACCAAGGTGGTGGTGATGGGGATGTACCAATCGCGCCCAAAGAGGCGAAACTGAAAATCCCCGGGCAAGCGGCCAAAACCCATTTTGCGCAACCACGGCATCAGGCCATTGAACAAAATCAAGGCCAAAAACACCACCACCAACCAGCGCCACATCAGGGCACCCCCAGGGTGTGGGCCGGCTTGCGGCCAGTGGCTGGGCCTGGCCCCAGAGAAGGTGCGCGAAGCACACCTGTTTCAAAGGGCATGGGTGCGGTCTCCGTGCTCAAAGCCCATGGGGTTCCACGGCGGGCCACTGCCCAACACCAGCACCTTGAACAACTCGCCCATTTCATGCTCATGGATCAAGGTCAAGGCGGTGTGGCGCTGCGCGATGGGCAAGCCCTCGAGCAAAGGCAAGATGCCACAGTTGAGCAAGTAATTGGCTTGCGAGGTGTAACCCAACACCTGCAAGCCCGCGTCTTGCGCGGCCAAGGCCAAGCCGGTGAAATTGACATGGGCGGTGATGTCTTTGAGGCCCACATCGGCCAGCGGATCGCTGTCAGCGCGGTGGGCGCGGTGGCACATCACGGTGCCCATGTGGCGCTGCGGGTGGTAGTACTCGCTTTCAGGGAAACCATAGTCCAGCAAGATCACCACCCCGGGCCGGTGGCTGCGCTGCAAGCGCTCGGCCAAGCTGCGCACAAAGGCCTCGGCCTGGGGATGGACCTCGGTCAGGTAGTCGTGCTCGCCGTCGATGTCAATGGGCGGGCGGGCGCTGCTGGGGCGGTCTTGCCAAGCCCAAACGCGTGCTTCGCCGGGCGCTGCGGCCACCACACCGCGCTCATGCCATTGGCCTTGGCTGCGCTGCAACAACTGAACCGGCATGGCGTCCATGACCTCGTTGCCCAGCACCACGCCGTCGATCGCTTCAGGCCATTCGCTCAACCACTGCACTTGGTGGGCGTGGTCACGCAAGGTGGCTTGTTGGTGCTCGCGCAAGGCGCCCGACAGCTCGATGATGGTGTAGCGCTGCACGGCATCGCCCAAACCCGCCAGCAGTTGCAGCGCCAAATCCCCGGTACCGGCGCCAAACTCCCAAATGCAGTCGGTGCCGGTGTGGGCCAGGGCTTGGCGCACCGGGTGGACCAGGGTGCGGCCAAACCACGGGCCCAAAGTGGGTGCGGTGACAAAGTCGCTTTGCGCCGGGTCTGGCCCAATGAAGCGGTCTTGTCGGCTGTAATAGCCCAGGCCAGGGGCATACAAGGCCAGGGCCATGAAACGGTCAAAGCCCAACCAGCCGCCAGCACTGGCCATGGCGCGCTCGATCAAGCGCTGCAGCGGCGGGGCAGATGGTGGCGAAAAAGGCGGTACATTCATGGCCTCTTCATCCTACCTTGTTGCCACTGTCTCGCAGGGGCCAACGTTTTTTTCACATGCACGATTGGGTTTTGGTCACCGGTGCGGCCCACCGACTGGGTCGTGAAATCGCCCTGGCTTTTGCGCGCAGCGGCTGGGGCGTGGTGTGCCATTACCAGCGCTCTGAATCGGCCGCCCATGCGCTGGTGGGCGAGTTGCAAAGCTTTGGCGTGTCGGCGGCAGCGGTGGGGGGTGCACTCGACACCGGCGAATCAGTGGCCCAGGTGTTTGAACAGGCACAAGCCCATGCCGGGCCCAGCTTGCGCTGCATTGTCAACAACGCCTCCTTGTTTGAGCCCGACACCGGGCGTGACTTCAGTGACGATTTGGCGCTGCAACAACTGCGGGTGAACCTGCTCGCGCCCATGCACATGGGCCAGCACTTGGCCCGCTTGCATGCCCACAGCCCAGCGGGGCAGGCCAGCGTGGTGCATGTGCTGGACCAAAAGGTGTTCAACCTCAACCCCGATTATTTTTCCTACACCTTGTCCAAGCTGGGCTTGGAGCGCGCCGTGCGCTTGCAAGCCCAAAGCCTGGCCCCCCAGGTTCGGGTGAATGCCGTGGCCCCCGGCTTGATGTACCTCAGTGGGCCCCAAACCCAGGCCAACTTTGACCAGGCCGCCCAGGTGAATTTGCTGCGCCGACCGATCGACCCCACAGATGTGGCGCAAGCAGCGGTGTTTTTGGCCCACACCGCGTCCATCACCGGCACGTGCATCCAAGTGGACAACGGCCAGCATTTGGTGCCGCTGGCACGCGACGTGCTGTTTGTGGTCGACGACATGCTCTCATCCCAACCATGACACCCTTTTTGTTGCAACACCATCGACGGCTTTTTTTGCGCGGCCTGCAAGTGCAAGCGCGCATTGGCATCCATGATTTCGAACAGCAAGCGCCGCAGCGTTTGATCATTGACGTCGATTTGTATGTGTCCTTGGCCGACACCCAGGTCAGGAACGACCAATTGAATGAAGTGGTGGATTACGACTTTGTGCGCCAGGTGGTGCAGCAACGTGTGGCCCAAGGCCACATTGGTTTGCAAGAGACCTTGTGCGATGACATCATGACCGCCTTGCTGGCCCACCCCGGCGTGCAGGCGGCACAGGTGTCCACCCGCAAGCCCGATGTGTACCCCGACTGCGATGCGGTCGGCGTGGAAATTTTTCGCGCCAAGCCCGGCGTGTGGTGAGGCACTGACATGGCCAGCAAAGGCACCCAAACCCTGAGCCTCACGGGGCTGCGCTTTGACGCCAATTTGGGGATATTGCCGCAAGAGCAACATGCGCCCCAACCGATACAAGTCGACGCCGAACTGAACTTGGGTTCACAACCGCTGATGCCCAGCGACGACGACATCACCCATGTGCTGGACTACCGCAAGGTGCGCAGCATCATCATTGCCGAATGCACCGCCGAGCATGTCAATTTGCTCGAGAGCCTGATCGGCAAACTGGCCTCGCGCCTGATGGGTTTGCCCGGTGTGCTGGGGGTGCGGGTGAAGATCGCCAAATTGGCCATCTTTGACGACTGCGAGGTCGCCATCCACATGGAAACCGGTCAGTGGTGAAGCGCTGAACCAGGCCTGCATCCGCCTGTCCACGCCAGGCGTGCAGCACCTGGGTCCGCCAGAGACCGCTGGATTTCAAGCGGTCCTGAATGGCTTCACACCCAGGCTTGGATCACGTAGTCGTAAGCGCCCTGGGCGTTGGCCATGTCGACGCGCTGCAACTTGATCTTCCAGTCGCTGCCCACGCGCACCAAGCTGTGGCGGTAACTGCCGGCAAAGTGGCGCACATTGTCGCGGCGCAACTCCAGCATGTGAAAGCGTGAATACACCTCGAGCGTGTCTTTATCGGTATGCTCGATCATCACATTGCCCACGATGTGGTTGGTCGACCAATTGGCTGCTTGCGACCAGGCATTGGGGTGTTGCAAACGGCCCATGCGCACTTCCATCAGCAAAGGGTCTTCGGCAAAGATGGACGGCTGGCTGGCCCAATCGGTCTGATCGGGGTTGGACGGCATCCAATACACGCCGTCATCGCTGAACAAGGCGATCCAATCGGCCCAGCATTTGGCGTCGAGCATGGCGGCTTGGCGAAACAACAGCGTTTGCACCTGGTGCATCACGGCTGGGTCGATCTGGGCCACCGATTGCGGTACATAGCCTTGCGCCGGCACGCGGGCGCGGCCCATGTGGTCGGGCGCGATCGATTCGGCACCGGTCATGGAATGCACCGCCTCGATGATGACGCCGCTGCCCAGGGCTTTCTGGGTGGTGATGTTGGTTTGGCTCATGTGGTGTGCTCCCTCAAGCAATGCTGACCGCGGCTTGCACCGCGGGACGGATATAGGCCTGCCAGGCTTTGAACTGGTTGCGCATCACGACCTCAGAGGTGCCGTTGTTGGAGTAAGACACGCCGTTGGTCTCGGTGTCGCCGCCCATGTTGCGGTGAAAGCTCACCCACTCGCCGCCCTTGGACTGCAAGCCCCATTGGCCACGGGTCCAGTTTTCCAAGTCATCGGCATTGATCATGGTGGCGGGTGAATTGACCAGGTTGAAGTACCACAAGGCGCGGCGGTAAATCGCCTCGGGCGCGCCCTTGAGCCGAAAGTGCCAAATCTCTGACAAGGTTTTGTCCGGACCGATGGGGCGCAAGCAGCGCAATTGCTGCAAGGGCGACTGCACCGACAGGTAGGGGTAGATGAGCACATGGTGAATGCTGCGCGAGAGGTATTCCTCGGCCTTTTCTTCACCATAGGCTTTCTTCAGCAAACCCTCGTATTCCACGGTGTCGGGGTCGGTGGGGCGCAGGCCCATGTAGGCCTTCAAAATGCCGTGCCCGTAGGGGAAATTGACGGTTTGCACCGAATCCCACTGGTCAAAGCTCGAAGCAAATGTCGACAGGTAATGGAAATACAGCGGGGCCGAGCCTTGGCTCTTTTTGACCCGCTCTTCAATGCGCCGCGCCGACACGCCGGTGGACTGGTGGGTGACCGAGGGGTGCAAGGCGTCCAACTGGTTCTCCATGAAGAACTTCCAGTTGGAGTGCTGCACCACCCGGTGGCACACCGGCACCACCTCGACCTCGCCCACCGGTGAGCGGTCGCACATGTCATCAAACGCCACCTTGGCCTCGCCCAAAAATTCCAGCAAGCTCGGGCCTTCAGCGCTCAGGCTGGCAAACACAAAGCCCCGGTAACTGTCGACGCGGGCAGCCGGCACCATGCTGGCTTGCGGGTCGTCCAGTTTCAAGCGGGTGCCGTCATAACCTTTGGCCAGGGGAATGGCTCGCACTTGTCCGTTGAGATGGAAACTCCAAGCATGGTAGGGACAAACGAAGCCCGAACCGGTGTTGCCGCTGTGGGTGCCGCACAGTTGCACGCCCCGGTGCGGGCAGCGGTTGTAGAGCACGCGGATGGATTGATCGCGGTCGCGCACCATCACCATGGGCTGGCGCCCAATGTGCAGCGTGTGGTAATCGCCCATCGCCTTGACCTGGGACTCGTGGCCACAGTAGACCCACGTCTTTTCAAACATGTGTTCCATCTCCAGGTCAAACAAGGCCTGGTCGGTGTACACGCTGCGGTGCACACGGTCGGGTTGGACCAAGTGGTCCAGGTCAATAGCGGTCATGGCATCTCCGAAAAGAACGCAAGGGTTGATAGCAAACGCGAAGGTAGCAAAGCCAGCGCGCAGCACCTACAACTTTCCATGCTTTTTACATTACCATTGGTTATGGATTATCGAAAAGTGCAGTTTTTCCTCGCTGCCGTGCGCTGCGGCAGCCTGACCGAGGCCGCCGCCGAGCTGGAGGTGTCGCAACCCGCGCTGTCCAAAAGCATCAAGGCGCTGGAAAAGTCGCTGGGCGTGCCCTTGCTCGAGCGCGGCCGCTTTGGGGTCAGCCCCACCCCTTACGGGCAAGCCTTGATGCAGCATGGCCAAGTGGTCGAGGCCGAGTTGCGCCATGCGCTCGGCGAAATTGACGCACTCAAGGGTTCGCAGCGCGGCCATGTGATCGTTGGCTGCGGCCCCACCGAAGCCAACCGCTTGCTGCCCCAGGCCTTGATGGCTTGGCAACAAAACCACCCCGAGCTCAAAGTGACGGTGTTGTATGGCCTGAACGAATCGCTGATGCCCTGGGTCAAAAACGGCGAGGTTGATTTCGCCTTGTCATCGGTGCCGGCACGCGCCAGCGATGCGGACTTGGTGCACGAAACCTTGTTCACCGAAACCGCGGTGGTGGTGGCCCGAACCGGCCACCCCTTGGCTCAGCGGCGCCAAGTCGGGGCCAGCGAGCTGACCCACCAAACCTGGATATTGCCACGACAGCGTGAGCTTGAACGCTTGGCGTTTGAAGATTTTTTCTTGGCCCACGACCTCACCCCGCCCAGCGCGCGCATTGAAACCACCTCCACCGCCTTGATGAAGGCCCTGGTGATGCAAAGCGATGCCTTGACCTTCATCCCCCAAGAGCTGATCCACTGGGAGGCGCAAGCTGGCCAGCTCATGGCCTTGCCCGTGGCCGGTACCGATTGGGCGCGCCGGGTGGGCATCACCCGCCGGCGAAGTGGTTCACGCAGTGCGGCTGGCCTGAGCCTGCAAACGCAATTGAAAGCGGTGGCGCAACGCCACTTTGCTTGAGGCGCAGACCGTCGGTGCCAGGGGGGGTCGACCAACGGGCGCGTCAGCCCCGACTCACACGCCGAGGTAACGGTGCCACAGGCTGCGGTCTTGGTCGAGCTCGGCCGAGCTGCCTTGCCAAGCCACGCTGCCGCGCTCCAAAATCAAATGGCGATCGGCGATTTGCACCAAGCGGTTGACGTACTTGTCCACCACCACCAAGGTTTGACCGGCTTGGCGCAAGCGCGTCAGGCATTGCCAAATTTCCTCGCGGATCAGCGGGGCCAGGCCTTCGGTGGCCTCGTCCAAGATCAACAGCTTGGGGTTGGTCACCAGTGCACGGCCAATCGCCAGCATTTGCTGCTCGCCGCCTGAGAGTTGGTTGCCCATGTTCTTTTTGCGCTCGGCCAAGCGCGGGAACAAGGCATACACCGACGCGGGCGTCCACGGCTGCGCGGCGCCATTGCGCCGTGCGGCAAAGGCGGTCAAGTGCTCGTCCACGCTCAAGTTGGGGAACACCTGGCGGCCCTCGGGCACCACGGCCAAGCCCAAACGGGCAATCCGGTCGCTGCTGTGGCCGGTGATCTCCGTGCCTTCAAAACGCACGCTGCCCGCTTGCGGGCTTTTCATCCCCAGCAAGTTGCGGATCAAGGTGGTTTTGCCCATGCCATTGCGCCCGAGCAAGCCCATGACCTCACCGGCACGGATTTCAAAGTCGATGCCAAACAACACCTGGCTGGCGCCATAAGCCGCACGCAAACCTTGGGCTTGCAACAAAACCGCACTCATGCGCTGTGCTCCTCACCCAAATACGCGGCGATCACCGTCGGGTCATGTCGGATCGCCTGGGGCTCGCCACAGGCAATCACCGCCCCATTGACCAACACCGAGATGCGATCGGCCAAACGAAACACCGCGTCCATGTCGTGCTCGACCAGCAAAATCGCCACGCGGCTTTTCAAGCCCGCGATCAAATCCACGATGCGCTGGGACTCTTCGGGGCCGGTGCCGGCCATGGGCTCGTCGAGCAGCAGCAATTGGGGGGCGGTGGCCATGGCCAACCCCACCTCCAGCACCCGCTGCTCACCATGCGACAAGTTCTGGGCCAGTTCGTCGGCACGCTCGGCCAAACCAATCTCCTGCAAGATGGCCTGGGCTTCATCGTGCAGGGCCCGTTCGGCCGCCACCGGCTTCCAAAATGAGAAGGGGTTGCCGGTGCGCGCTTGCACCGCCAAAGCGACGTTGTCGCGCACGGTGAACGACTTGAACAAGCGGGTGATTTGGAACGAACGCACCAAGCCCCGGCGCACCCGCTGATGGGCGCTCAACGCGGTGATGTCTTGGTTCATGAACACCACTTGGCCCGAGTCGCTGGCGAGCAAGCCCGAGAGTTGCGCCACCAAACTGGTTTTGCCCGCTCCGTTGGGACCGATCAGGGCATGGATTTCACCCGCCCGCACATCCAGGCTGACATGGTCGGTGGCGCACAGAGCGCCGAAGTGCTTGACCAAAGATTTGACCTGCAACACCGGCTCAGCCATGACCCACCCCCTTGTGGCGGCGCTGGAACAAACCGGCCAGACCTTGCGGCGCCATCAGCACCACGGCCAGCAAAATCCAACCCACATAAAACTGCCAATGCACGGTGTATTCGGCGAACACGTCTTCCAAGGTCAGCAACAACAATGCCCCCCACAAACCACCGGCCAATGTTCCCACGCCGCCCAAGATGACCATCACCATCAGCACACCCGACTGGGTCCAGTGCATCAAATTCGGGTTGACGTAGTTTTGCTGATTGACCATCAACGCCCCCGACAAACCGCCCAGGGCGCCAGCGAGCACAAACAAAACCATTTGGTAGCGGTAGACCGCAAAACCCAATGCCTCGGTGCGCACATCGTCATCGCGCTGGGCCAACACCACCCGACCAAAACGTGAATGCATCAAGCGGTGCATGAACCACAGGCTGAGCACCAGGCACAGCAGCACCAGGTAATAAAAAGCCAAGTCATTTTTCAAGTTCAGCCCAAAGCCGAAATCGGAGCGCATGCGGATGTTCAATCCCTCGTCGCCACCATAGGCCTTGATCGAGTTGACCAGGTAATACACCATTTGCGCAAAGGCCAAGGTGATCATGATGAAGTAAACGCCCCGGGTGCGCAGCGAAATGGCCCCGATCAAGGCCGCAAACAGGGCCGAGACCAACATCGCAGCCGGAAAACCAATCCAGCCACTGGGCACCCCCTCGGTGATCAAGATGCCCACGGTGTAGGCGCCGATGCCCACAAATGCGGCGTGACCAAACGACACCAAGCCGCCATAGCCCAAGATCAGGTTCAAGCTGCAAGCGGCCAGGCCGTAAATCATCATGCGGCTGAGCATGGACAAGTAAAAACTTTGGCCTTGCGCTTGCATCACCCAGCCCAAACCCACGGCCAATGCGATGAGCACCCACCAAGCCCAGGCCGGGGTGGAGCGGGTCGACGTCATGGTGTGGGCGCTCATGATTTGCGCGAGAACAAGCCCTGGGGGCGGATGAACAACACCACCGCCATCAACAGGTAAACCATGATCGATGCGGCTGCCGGACCAGCGGTGGCCGCGACTTGCGGCGGAAAGATTTCGCGAAACAGGTGCGGCAACAAGGTGCGGCCAAAGGTGTCGACAAAACCGACCAACAAAGAGCCCACAAAAGCCCCCCAAATGGACCCAATTCCGCCAATCACAATGACCACAAAAGCCAAGATCAAAATGCTCTCACCCATGCCCACTTGGACCGCCAACAAAGGCCCGAGCATGGCGCCGGCGACCGCGCACATGGCCGCGCCCAAACCAAACACCAGGGTGAACAAGCGCTGGATGTTGATGCCCATGGCCATGGCCATGTCGCGGTTGGAGGCCCCCGCACGCACCCAAGCGCCCATGCGGGTTTGGGTCACCACCAGGTACAAAAACAAGGCCAAGGCCAAGCCCACGCCAATGATGACCAAGCGGTAGCTGGGGTATTTCAAGCCGGGCAACAGCTCCACCGGGCCCGACAAAGCCGCGGGTGCTGACAAGGCCAAATCGCTGCCCCAAATCATGCGCACCGCTTCGTTGATGATCAGAATCAGGGCAAAGGTGGCCAGCACCTGCGACATGTGATCGCGCCGGTACAGGCTGCGCAGCAGCGTGGATTCGAGCACCATGCCAAACGCCGCCGTCAGGGGCACGGCCAGCAAGACGCCCCATAAAAATGAATGCGTCAAGTCCACCAACCAGGCGGCCAAAAAGGCACCCACCATGTACAAAGCACCATGGGCCAAGTTGATCATGTCCATGATGCCAAACACCAGGGTCAAGCCCGAGGCCAGCAAAAACAACATCAAACCAAACTGCAGCCCGTTGAGGCTTTGTTCAAGAAACAAAATCCAGGTCATGCACGCGCGTACCGGTCAAAAACAAAAAATGCCCCACCACGGTGTGGCGGGGCTTCTGGGTGGCAGCGCCCCAGCGCTTATTTCATGGGGCAATCTTGCACGTAAGCGTCGCCATGGTTGGCCAACACGGGGGTTTGCGAAACGATCTTGTTGACCAAGCGACCCTGCGCGTCTTTTTGCACTTCGCGCAAATAGTAGTTTTGGATCGGGTACTGGTTGGTGTTGAACTTGAAGGCACCGCGCACCGATTCAAACTTGGCCTCTTTGATGTGGCGGCGCAGGGCTTCTTTGTCTTCCAAGTTGCCTTTGGCACCACGCACGGCTGCATCGATCAACAAAGCCGTGTCATAGCCTTGGGCGGCGTAGACGGTGGGCAAGCGCTTGTATTCTTTTTCAAACTCGGCCACAAACTTTTTGTTGGCCGCGTTGTTCAAGTCCAAGCCCCAGTGGGCGGTGTCGTTGATGCCCAGCATTTCGTCACCCACGCTGCGGATGATGTCTTGGTCAGAGCCAAAGCCAGGCAACACCAGCTTGGTGTCTTTGTTCAAACCGGCGGCGACAAACTGCTTGATGAAGTTGATGCCCATGCCCCCGGGCAAGAAGAAATACAGCACGTCGGGTTTGGCGGCGCGGATTTCGGCCAACTCTGCCGAGTAATCCAATTGGCCCAGCTTGGTGTAGACCTCAGCGGCCACCTTGCCTTTGTAGTAACGCTTGAAACCGGCCAAGGAGTCTTTGCCCGCTTGGTAATTGGGGGCGACCAAATAAGCCGACTTGAAGCCTTTGGTGGTGGCGTACTGACCAGCGGCCTCGTGATAGGCATCATTGGGCCAAGACACGGCAAAGAAATAAGGGGTGCACTCTTTGCCGGCGATGGGCGATGGTGCGGCGTTGGGGCTCAGGTAAAAGGTTTTTTCGCCCACGGCCTCGGGCAAACCCGCCAACATGATGTTGGAGAACACCACACCGGTCATGAAGTCGACCTTGTCACGCTTGACATAGCGCTCAAACAGTTGCTTGCCCACATCGGGCTTGAACTGGTCGTCGCCAATCAACACCTCGGCGGGCAAACCCCCGAGCTTGCCGCCATTGAGCTTGACCGCCAAGTTGAAGGCATCGCGAATCTCTGCGCCCAATGCGCCATTGGGGCCCGACAAGGTGCTGACAAACCCGACCTTGACCTTGTCAGCGGCCTGTACCAGGGAAGCGGCCAGCAAGCTGGCCAAAGACAAGGCCAGCAAACGGCCCGATTTTGATGTGCGCATGATCACTCCTTTAAAACAACAAGGCCGATCCCTGAAGAACCGGCAAATATCCAAAACCCCACATTGTCGCTTGAGCGACGAGGGAAACCCTCAGGGATTCCCCCTGTGCGCTTTTTCATCCATGAGGCGCCCAGCCAACCCATCACAAATTCAAACTCCCCACGCTGGCACCCCCACAAACGTACAAAACCTGGCCGGTGATGAAGCCGCTGTCGGGCTGGGCAAAAAAACCGGCGGTACGGGCCACATCGGCGGGCTCTCCCAAGCGGCGCACGGGCAAGGACGCGGCCAATTGCGCCTCTTTGTCGCTGCCCGCAGGCACCACATCGTGGAACATGGCTGTGCTGCGGATGGGGCCAGGCGCAATCACATTCACAGTGATGCCCTGTGGGCCCAACTCCAATGCCCAGGTGCGGGCCATGCCCATCAGACCGGCCTTGGTGGCCGAATAGGCACTGCGGGTGGCCAGGCCCACCGCCGCGCGCGATGACAACAGCACCACCCGGCCAAATTGTTGTGCCTGCATGGTGGGCAAGGCCGCTTGCACCATTTGGATGGCGCAGGCCAAGTGCAGTTGGGTCAAATCGTCCAAGTCGCTCAGGCGCACATCGGGCAGCAAGGCGGCGCGGATCAACCCCGCGTTGTGCACCACGGTGTTGATGGGCCACGCCTGCACCACTTGCTGCAGGGCTTGCGCGGTGGCTTCGCGGTCCAGCAAATCCACCTGCACCGCATGCAAGTGGGGGTGCTGCCAGCCTGGGGCTTGGATGTCCAGCGACACCACCTCGCAGCCTTGCGCCAACAGCTGTTCGCACACGGCGCGCCCAATGCCGGCGCTGCCGCCACTGACCAAGGCCACCTGTCGCCAACCCGGTGCCGGGGCGTGGCTCACGCGGCGTGCTCCACCAAGGCCAACACCCGCAAGGGGCTGCCACTGCCTTTTTGAATCTTCAAGGGCGGGCTCAAAATCACCGCGCCTGTGGGGGGCAATCGGTCCAAATTGGCCAAGCACTGCAAGCCATAGCGGCCCGCACCGTGCATGTAGTAGTGGCAGGGATAAGGGGGACGCAGGTGATAGCCCTGACCGGCATCGGTGCCAATGGCCTCGGAACCAAAACCCAAGACGTCGCGCTGATCGACCAAAAAGCGCACGGCTTCGGTGCTGGGGCCGGGGGTGTGCTGGCCGGTTTCGTCAAAATTTTGGTAGGCCTCGGGGTCGCTGCGCTGCGACCAATCGGTGCGCATGAGCAACCAAGCACCGGCGGGGATGCGGCCATGCTGGGCCTCAAAGGCCAACAAATCGTCCACCGTCAACAGGTAGTCGGGGTTTTGTGCCACCTGGGCCGAGCAATCGACCACGCAAGCCGGGGCCACAAAGTGCTGCACCGGAATGGTGTCAACGGCATTGTTCGGCAGGTCGCGCCCAGAGATCCAATGGATGGGCGCGTCGAAGTGGGTGCCGGTGTGCTCGCCACAGGAAAAGTTGTTCCAGTACCAACCCGGGCCGCGCGCATCGTAATGCGATGCCTCTTCGATGCGAAACGGCCAGCACTGGCCCATCTCGGGCGGCAGGGCAATTTGCGGAAAGTCAGGGGTCAGGGTTTGGGTCAGGTCGATGACTTCAATGCGCCGCGTGCGCATGGCCTCGACCAAGGCATTCAACAAGGGGGCAGTGGTGGCCATGCTCATGTGCCCCCTGCGGCGATTTCTCGCTCCAACACCTTGGGGTTGTCGCGCCAGCGCTGCAACCACTCTTGGGCCACGTCACCGGGGTACACGTCTTCGGTGCCATCGCGCAAGGCTTTGATCACCGCTTGGGCCAAGGTGTCGGGCGCCAATTTGGGTGGTGGCATGTTTTGGTTCCATTCATCGTCAATCGGTCCGGGAAACACATGGACCACGCGAATGCCCGATGGCCGCATCTCGGCGCGCAAACATTGCGACAAAGAATAAGCTGCGGCCTTGGACGCCGAGTAGGTGCCGTGAGAGGGGAAATTGGACAAGGCGTAAATTGACAGCAAGTTCACCCACGCGCAGGCGTGGGTCACCCCATCGGCGGCGCGCCCTTGCAAAGCCGGGCCCAAGGCCTGGGACAAGCGCAGCAAGCCCAGGTAGTTGATCTCCATTTCCATGCGCGCCACATCGGTGCCGGTGCGGTTGCCAATGCCGTGGCTGCGGTGCACCTCGGCGTTGTTGATGACGATGTCCACCTTGCCGCCGATCTCGCCGGCCAAGGTGGTGACCGAGCGCTCATTGCTCAGGTCGAGTGGCAGCATGGTCACCTGTGGGATCTCGGCCAACTCGGCCAAGCCAGGCAACTTCTTCCACGGTTCGGCATGGCCCACCCACACAATGTCCGCACCCGCTTTGACCAAGGCCCGCACCAAGGCTTGGCCCACCGGGGTTTTGCCATCGGTGACCAGGGCCTTGCGGAACTTGGGGTCGCTGCCCATTTCGCGCAGCATTTTGTCGTCGACCATGTGCTCGCTCTCTTTCTCTGGAAAACCTATCAACACCGCTTGGCCCGCACGGTCCAAACGCGCACCCACCCGAACCCGGCAGGGGGCCTCGGTGACTTCGCTGTGCAAGTGCACCATCACCGAAGGCCCCGCGTCCAGCGCCACCATGCCCAAGCGCCAGGGCAAGCGCTCGCGAAAAAACAAATCATTGCTGTGGTGCAAGGTGGTGCTGGCCAACAACTGGCCCCAGCCCGATTGCGCGCGCCACTTCAGGTGCGGTGACACACAGTGCACACAGGCCTCGCGCGGCGGGTACTGCACGCTGGCGCAGTCTTGGCACACCTGCAATTCAAAACGGCCTTCAGCGGCGGCAGCGGTCAGTCCCAAGGCCACACGGCTGCGCGCCGATGGCGGCAGGTTCATTTGCGGGGTGCGCAAAACCGGGTTTTTGCGCGCTGGGCGCATCAGCGGCATGGTCATGCGGGTCGCCCCAACAACACCGCGCCGGTGCACAAACAGCGGTCGTAGGTGACCATGCCAAAACCCGACACCAAGCCCAGTTGCGCGTTGGTCACTTGGCGTTCGCCAGCCGAGTCGCACAGTTGGCGCAGCGCCTCGACCATGCCAATGAAGCCGCCTGCCGCACCGGCCTGGCCCACCGACAGTTGACCCCCGCTGGTGTTGTTGGGAAAGCTGCCATCGTGGGTCAAGCTGTGGTCGCGCACAAACTGCGGGCCTTCGCCCTTGGCACAAAAACCCAAGTCTTCGAATTGCATCATCACGATCACCGGGTAGTCGTCATAGGTTTGCACAAAATCCACCTGCGCCGCTGTGGCATCGGCTTGGGCGTACAAATCGGCCAGGTCACGCCGCCAACCGCCTTGCACCATGATGGGGTCGCTGGCAAAAGCATTGTGCCGTTCAATCGCGCCACGGATGATGGCGTGGGGCAGGCCCAGGTCGCGGGCGCGCTGTTCGCCCATGACCAAAAACGCATCCGCCCCCGCACAAGGCATGACGCAATCAAACAGGTGGATCGGGTCGGAAATCGGCCGCCCCGCCATGTACTCGTCCAAGCTCAAGGCTTTTTTGAACAAGGCGTTGGGGTTTTTCAAAGCATTGCGGCGTTGGGCCACCGCGATGCGGCCAAAGTCTTCGCGCTGAGCGCCATAGGTGCGCATGTAGTTGGCGGTGATGAAGGCAAACACCGAGTTCGGTCCACCCGAGCCGTAGGGGTAACTGGCGTCGCGCGCAAAGTGGCTGAAGCTGCCCAAGGTTTGGCGAAATGAATCAACGTGGTTGGTGTCGGCCCCAATGCACGCCACCACATCGGCGTCACCGGCCTGCACCGCCCGGGCCGCGCGGCGCAAGGCCATCACGCCCGAAGCCCCGCCAGTGGGAATGTGGTCCAGCCAACGCGGCGACAAACCCAGGTGTTGGGTCAGGCCCACCGCCGTGTCCGGGTTGAGGGAAAAACTGCTCAGGCACAGGCCATCGATGTCGTCTTTGCCAATGCCCGAGGCTTGGATCAAGGCCTGCAGCGCCTGGCCGACAAACCAATGCGCTCCTTGGGTGCTGTAGCGTTGGTAGGGCACGGTGATGGGCACCGCCACCGCCACCCCTGCATAGGATTGACGCCGACTGCTCATGCTTGCCGCTTTTTCAGGGCGCGCACGTCGATGCAATGCGCTTGCCCAGGCAATTCACGCGCGACATCGCGCAATTGCCCACGCTGGACTTTTTGCGACAAGGTCACCGGCAGGGCATCCACAAAGGCCACATAACCCGGGGCCTTGTAATAGGCCAATTGGTCCAAACAGTGGCGCACCAAATCCTGGGCCAAAGCGGCACGCTGCGCTGCGGGCAAGGCCTCGCGGGTCACCACACAGGCCAAGACCTCGTCGCCGCGCACCGCATCTGGGGTGGCAGCAATGGCGCAGGCCTTGACCGCGGGGTGTTGGGCCAACACGCTCTCCACCTCCACCGCCGAGATGTTTTCGCCACTGCGGCGGATCACGTTCTTTTTGCGATCGACAAAATACAACAAGCCCTTGGCATCGCGCTGCACCAAATCGCCGGTGTGAAACCAACCACCGGCCCAGGCCTCGTCGGTGGCCTGCGCGTCTTTGAGGTAACCGGCAAAAAAGTCTTGGCGCGGATTCGGGCCTTGGGCACGCACCCACAATTCACCCGGCACGCCCACGCCCACCTCCACGCCTTGGTCGTCGACCAGGCAGTAGGCCATCTCGGGGGGCGGTTTGCCAAAGCAGCGGGTGCCCACATGGCGCGGTTCATCATTGGCCATCACGCAAGCCGCGGCACCGGTTTCGGTCATGGCCCAGGCCTCCACCAAGGGAAAGCCAAAGCGCGCTTCAAACGGCGCGTGGTTGCGCTGGTCCACACCGGCCCCAAACCCAAAACGCACCGCGTGCGCACGGTCGCTGGGCTGAGCAGGGGCCGACAACAGCATGGCGGGCATGACGCCCAAGTAATGAACCACGGTGGCGCGGCTTTGGGCCACGCTTTGCCACCAGGTTTGCGGGTGAAAGCGGTCGAGTTGCACCAAGCAGCCGCCGGTGAGCAACACCACCATGGTGGAGAAGGCCATGGCATTCATGTGGTTCAAGGGCAAGGGGGTGATGACCCGCTCTTGTGCAGAGCGCATCACACAGGCCCCACCCAGGTCGGCATACCACTGGCCTGCCGCCAAAAAATAACCATTGAGCAAGCGGCAGCCCTTGGGCCGACCGGTGGTGCCCGAGGTGTAGAGCAAGGCACATTCGCTGTCGCGCCCGGGCGCTTGTGAAGCACTGGGGGCCAGCCGTGCGGCAGGGGGCAACGGTGCATCGCTGCCATGGGCCCACACCGCAGCATCGCTAGCCACCGCTTGGGCAGCTTGGCTCACATCGGCCACCCGGTTCGGCAGCACCACCGCCAACACGATTTCGCTGTGGTCGATCAGGTATTGCAACTCGGCGGAGCGCATGTCCGAATGGATGGGCACCACCGACACGCCCAAGGCATTGAGTGCCCACCAGTGGTACAAAAAGTCGGGTCGGTTGTCCAGCAGCAAGCCCACCCGGTGGCCGTGGCCGTAGCCCGCCGCTTGATAGGCTTGGCGCCATTGCGCCACGGTGGCCAAGGCCTGCCCGTAGGACACGGTGCCGGGGGCGATGCCGTATTGGGCAGCGGTCACATCTTCGGTGAACAGCAGATCGGCCTGCGGTTGGCGCAGCGCCACGGCTTGCAGCACCGCATGCACAGTGCAGTCGGCAGCGCGGGTGTCCAAATCGGTCAACAGCATGGCGGGGCTTTCACATGAAAAGTTGGATGTTGCCAAATGCCGCATCGCAATTGACCAGGTCGACCCGTTTGAGCACGATGCGCCAATCTGTCCCTTGCCAACGCAAGTCATGGCTGGCCCAACCAGCGTACAGCTGTTGTTCGTCGCCACGGGTTTCGACATAGTGGAATGCGGTGCGCAAGCGCGCCTGGCCCAAGCCCGCATCGAGCATCTCAACGCTGGGGGCTTGCAGCAAATGGTGGCAGCGGCTGATGGGCTCTTGGGAAAAGGTGCGCCGGCCCTTGAGCCGCTCGACCCGGATGCCCAACAGCATCTTGTCCTCGTACATCAAAGAGCCTTGCAACAAAGGGTCGGTCTGGCCGTGGGTCAAGGGCATCCAGTAATGCGCATCTTCGGTGTACAGCGCCAGCCACTCGTCCCAGCGCTGCTCATCGATGCAACGCGCCTCGTGGTAGACCACATCCACCAGGGTTTGGTGGGTCGACAAGTTCATGGCTGCACCTCTGGCCCCATGGCCAGGTACTTGGCCCAGGCGCGGTATTGGTTGCGCATTTGCAGCTCGCTGGTGCCATTCACCACTTGGGTCGGCGTCGCCGTCTCGGCGCTGTCGTACAAGCGGCCCACATTGACCCACTCGCGTCCCCGCGAATGCAAGGCCTGCTGGGATCGCTCATACACCTCCAGGTCATCATGGCCCACCACCGAGGTCGGTGCGTTGATCAAGCGGTTGTACATCAGGGTGCGCTCGAGCAACAAATCGGGTGCGCCCACCAAGCGAAACGTCCACGACTCGACCAAGGTGCGATCGGCCGCCAAGGGCTTGAAGACGCGCAGGGTTTGGATCGGCCCCTTGACCATGATGTTGGGGAAGAAAATCGTGTTGTGCCGCACCTCACCCAAGATTTTTTGCGCCCGTGGCTCGCCATAAGCCGCCTTCATTTGGTCCCAATAACCGGGCACCGGCGAATAGGCGGCGTGGATGGAGTCGGCCGTGCCGGTGTGGCCATGGCCATTGGGCCAACTGCGGATGCCCATGCCCTCGAAAAACTCGTAAGGGCTGACGAAGGGCGCAAACAGCTCGACCGCCATGGGCTTGGGGGTGCCCTCGGGGGCCGCCTTCCACACCTTAACAGCCGTGCCGGCGGAGGATTCATGCGCCACCATGGGGTGGCAGGTATCGGTTTGGTTGTCGACCAACATCTTCCAGTTGCAGCGGTGCATGTAGCGCAACACCCCACCGGCCACTTCGAGCTTGCCTTCGGGGGATCGATCGACCATGTTGTCGATGGTGGAGAGCGATTCGCCAAAAAAATCCGCAAACGATTCGCCCTGGCGCGCCAAGCGGCAAAACACAAAATCGCGGTACACCTGCACCGCGCCCACCGGGGCCATGCCCAGTGCCGCCTCGGTGCCTTCGAAACCATTGCGGTCGTAGCCGGTTTTCAAGGGAATGGCCAACACCGAGCCATCCAACTTGAAGGTCCAGGCGTGGTAGGGGCAGCGGAAAAATTTGCCCGTATTGCCTTGCTCGCGACCGGCCACCTTGACCCCTTTGTGGGCGCAGCGGTTGTGCAAAACGCTGATGCCCCCGTCCCATTGGCGCACCATCACCACTGGCTGATCGCCCACCGTGGTGGTGGCGTAGTCACCCGGTTGGGGAATTTGGCTGGCATGCCCCACAAACACCCAGGTGTGGGTGAACACGGTTTGCATCTCCAGCGCAAACACCTCGGGGTCGATGAAGGCGTCGCGGTGCACTTCACGCTCGCGCCACAAGGGCCAGCGGGATGTTTCTGTCAGGGCGTTGGGCATGTCCAATCCTCCAAGCAATCAGAGCCAACCCTGGCTGGCCAAGGTGGCATGAAAAGCCTTGCCTTGATCGTCGGCCAACGCCGCTTCGCGCAGCGCACGCAAGGGGGCGGCTTGCCAGCGCGAACCGTGCTGCACCAACAAGCCCAAGATGCGGTCCAGGTGCTGGTGGCCACGGGCATGGGTGTCGCTGTAGCCCTTGACCAGGCGCTGGCACAAAACCAGTTCATGGGCCAAGTCTGTCTGCGTCGGCAGCCACTGGCGCACCAAGGCCAACCACTGTTCGATGCGTTGGTTTTCTTGTTGGTAGCGCAAGGTGCCACGCCGCCAGGGTTTGAGGGCTGACACCGCATACAACAGCAAAAAGCCACCCAAGCCATTGGTGTGCACCACGCGGCCATGGCTGAGCAAGCGCTCGCCCCAGCGGCGCACGGTGGCTTGGCCCATCAGCCAAGTGCCCAAAGCGGCAGGCAGGGTTTCGCACACCTCTTGAAAGCGCGGGTGCATGTATTCGTTGATGTGCAGCAACTGGGCGGGCTGTGCACCCACCTCTTGGCGCACCCGCTCAAACCGGGTGCCACGGGTTTTGAGGTCGGCCACCCGCACCGTGTCCTCGTAGGACATCCACAGCGCCAAGTGGCGCGCCAGGTCGGCCATCAGCGCCACGGGGGCATTCGGCAGCAAGGCATGCACCGATTGCAAACGGTCGACATACAAACGCGCATAGGCCGGATCTTGGTAGTCGACCATGCGCCGCACCCCCTCGATGGCCAGGCCACGCGCGGGCTCGGCGAACATCGCCGCCACCTCGTCGACACAGGCGCGCAGCACCGGGTGGCGTGGCGTGGGCACCGGCATGGGCGCCAGCGCCGGGGTGAGCGCATGGGCATCAGCACTGGTCGATGGGGCTTGGGCATGGCTCAGACCCTGGGCAAAGGCGCGCAAACTGCTTTTCACGCCCAAACCCGCACGCTCGATGGTGGCTTCAAATAGATCACGGGTAAAAGGCAGCAAACCCACACCTGCCAGCGCACCGAACAACACCGCGCTGATGACACTGCCCTCTTGCTCGGCCAAGGCGGCCATGTCAAAACTCACCAGGCGTTGGGCAGCGGCCTGGGCATGGGCCAACAGTTGCTCGGGATCCACACGGCCATCGCCCAGTGCCGATTTTTCGGTGATGGAATACACCCGGTGGGTGGAGGCAATCAGGGTGGTTCTGTCGCGGGTGACCAAGCCGCGCTGCACCGCGCGGCCGGCTTCCATCAGCTCGGAGGCCAACACGATGTCCACGTCACCTGGCAAGGGCATCAAGGCCAACACCGGCTCCAAGCTGGGGGCACCCGCCACGGCTTTGGGAAACAACTCGACGTAGTAAATGGTCGCGCCGGTGCGCTGGGCCACGCCCGGCACCGAGGTGGTTTGCGCCCAATGGCCGGCGTGCTCGGCCAAATCGACAATCCAGTCGGCCAGCACGCCGCCGCCCTCGCCGCCCATGGCGAGGATGGCGATCTTGATGGGTTGGGGTGATGGGTTCATGGCCATCAGAAAGCCCATTGCGCCAATTGTTGGGCGCGGCGGCGCTGCAAGCCGGCCACGATGCGCGAGCGCAAGCCGTTCCACCAGCGCTCCCAGGCCGAAGGGTGGCTGACGATTTGGGCTTTGTAAAACGACGGGCAGAGCACGGCGGCGTGCGAGACCTCGCCACACATGCCGCAACCCACGCAGCTGTCAAGCACCGTGGTCACCGGGTCGGTGCGCAACGGGTCGGGGTTGGCTTTGATCGACAAGGATGGGCAACCCGAGATGCGGATGCAGGCCCGGTCGCCGGTGCAGGTGTCGGCATCCACGCCAAAGCGCTCGCGCACCACGCGCTGGCCCGCCGCCAAACGTGCACGCACCTGGGGTTTTTCGCGCCGCTGCCGGTTGAGCATGCACTCCGACTGGGCCACCAACACCTTGGGGCCTGCGTGGGGGCTGGTCAAGGCTTCTTTCAAAGCGTCGCGCATGCCGGCCACGTCGTAGGTGCGCTTGAAGGTGCGCACCCATTCCACGCCCACGCCACGCACCGCCTTCTCAATCAAGTGGCCAGTGCTGCGGGTCGGGTTGGTGGCTTTGGACGACAGCACATCTTGCCCACCGGTGGCCGAGGTGTAGCTGTTGTCGACCACGATGGTCAGGTTGTTGCTGCGGTTGAACACCGCGTTGGCAATGCCACTGGTCAGGCCGTTGTGCCAAAAGCCACCATCGCCCATGATGGAAATGGCCTTCTTGCCCGCTGGCACATTCATGGCCGAAGCGCCAGCGGTGCCCAAACCGTAACCCATGGTGGTGTTGCCGATGTGAAACGGCGGCAGGATGGAAAACAAGTGGCAGCCAATGTCGGCGCTGACATGGTGGGGGCCCAAGTCTTTTTCGACCAACTTCATGGCTGCAAAAATCGGACGTTCGGGACAACCGGTGCAAAAGCCGGGTGGGCGCGCTTGCACCACTTGCTGCAAGGGCTGGAGCGCAATCACTTTGTGTACTTTGGCTGGGGCGGGCGCCAAGCTCGGCACCACGCTGGTGGATGTGGGCAAACCCGATGCACTGGGCGCTTGCACCGAATCCAGCAAGCCATACAACTGGGCAAAGGCCTGCACGCCTTTGAGCACCTCGTGCAAGGTGTATTCACCCGCCGGTGGCAACAGGTCTTTGCCGTGCAGCACGGCAGTGCAACCCGCATGGCGCAACACGGTGGCGACGTTTTGCTCCACGAAATTGGGCTGGCCTTCTTCGACCAGCAAGACCGCCCGCTTGCCTTCGCAAAAGCGCAAGACCTCGGCATCGACCACAGGGTAGGCCACGTTCATCACATACAAGGGCACCCGGCTGCGGCCATACACATCGGCCAAACCCATGCGCTCCAGCACCCGCACCAAGGCGTTGTAATTGCCGCCTTGCACCAAGATGCCCACGTCTTGGAGATCGCCCTCGAAAAATTCATTCAGCTGGTGCTTTTCAATGAAGGCCACCGCTGCCGGCCACCGCTGTTGGAGTTTTTCTTGCTCGTGGACAAAGCTCGCGGGGGGCAACACGATTCGGCTGACGTCGCGCTTTGGTTGCTCCATGGCTTCATGCAGGGCAAAGGGCGCGCGCAGGTTGTCACTGGCCATGAAGCGCCCATGCACATGGCAGGCGCGGATGCGCAATTGCAACATCACCGGGGTGTGGCTGGCCTCGGACAGCTCAAAGCCCATCTTCACCGCCTTGACCATGCTGGGCAAATTGGGGCGGGGGTCGAGCAACCAAATTTGCGACTTCATGGCGAATGCGTGGCTGCGCTCTTGCATGATGGAAGAGCCTTCGCCGTAGTCCTCACCGACCACGATCAAAGCCCCACCCGTCACCCCGCCCGAGGCCAAATTGGCCAAGGCGTCGGAGGCGACATTGGTGCCCACCGTGGCCTTGAAGGTCACCGCGCCGCGCAAGGGGTAATTGACCGAGGCGGCCAAGGTGGCGGCGGCGGTGGCTTCGCTGGCGCTGTTTTCAAAGCGGATGCCATGCTCTTGCAAGATGTCTTGGGCGTCGGCCAACACGTCCATCAGGTGCGAAATGGGCGCGCCTTGGTAGCCCGCCACATACGACACGCCCGACTCGAGCAAGGCCTTGGTGACCGCCAAAATGCCCTCACCGACGAATTCATCGCCGGCACCCAAGCGCAGTTTTTGCACCTCTTGGACAAAGGAACGTTCAGCCATGGTGGCGCTCTCCAAAAGTGATGAATATCAGGGGGTGCATGAAAGTATCAGGGAAACAGTTGTATCGCCCAGTGGGCTGCGCCCGCGTTGACCAGGTTGACCCGCTTGAGGGCCATGCGCCAAGCGCCATCTTCGCGACACAGGCGATGGCACCACTGTCCGGCCAACCACATTTGTTGCTCGCCCCGGCTCTCGACGTAGGTGAACGGTGTGTACACCTCGGCCCGCTGGCCGTCACAAAAGTCGACTTGCGGGACTTGCAGCACATGGGCGCTGCGGCTCGCGGGTTGCTGCGAATGGGCACGCCCCGCCAGCAAGCGCTCGACACGCAGGCTGAGCAGCAAGCGGTCCTCGTCGGCCAAGGCATTGTGGATGTCAGATTCGTTTTGATCGATGCCGCCCAAGGGCACCCAATAGCGGCCATCATGCGCGAACAAGGCCAACCATTCACGGTAAAGCCCATGGTTGAGCAAACGCGCTTCGGCCAGGACAAAGTCTTGCACGGCTTGGACATCTGCGGCGCTCATGCCAACTCCGAAGCCAGTGGTTGGGCCATGGCCTGCGCCCATGCACGGTATTGGTTGCGCATCAGCCATTCGTTGGCGCTGTTGGTGTCGGCGCGGGTGTGCTCACTTTCGCCGGCTTGGTGATTGCGGTGCAAACTCACCCAAGGCTGTCCTTGGGCGTGCAAGCCTTGTTGAATGCTTTCAAACAAATGCACGTCGTCATGGGCGACCACCGACATCGGTGAAAACACCAAACGGTTGTAGGTCATGGCCCGCTCGAGCAACACGTCTGGCGCGCCCACCGCCCGGAAACTCCAGGCCTCCACCAAGGTGCGATCAACGGCCAGGGGGCGGATGACGCGCATCGACAACGGCGAGCCCTTCAAAGCGATGCTGGGGTAGAGCACCGCGTTTTGCGGTGAGCGCTGCAGCACCGCTTGGGTGCGCTCAACACCCCAGGCCGCTTCCAGCGCGGCTTGGTATTCGGGCAATTCCGCATAGGCCGAGTGGATGCTGAAATTCACCCCCAACAGGCTGTGCCCTTGCGGGTAAATGCGCGCCCCCATGCGGTCGAAATAATCGTAGCCATTGGCAAAGGGCAGGATTTGCGCCATGGCCATCGGCATGGGCGCGTCATTCGGCTGGCCTTGCCAAAGTTGGCGCGCCACGCTGCTGGCCGACTCGTGTGCTGACACCGGGTGCACGGTGTCATTGATGTTCTCCAGGTACATCTTCCAGTTGCAAGCCATGGTGTTGCGCAACACCCCACCGGTCACTTCCAGGCGACCCACCGGCGAGCGGTCCACCATGTTGTCGATGGCCTGCAAAGCGTCACCCCAATAAGCTTCAAAGTCCAAACCCTCCGGGCTCAGGCGCACAAACACAAAATCGCGGTAGACGTGAACGCCCGGCAAACGGGTGAGACCCTGACCGTTGGGGCTGGCATCCAGCGCCGTGCCCACATAACCCTCTTTCAACGGCCTGGCCAAGGGCTGACCGTCCAAGCGGTATGACCACGCGTGATAGGGGCAACGCATCATCTTGCCCACATTCCCGTGGGCCTGGGTGTACAGCTGCGCACCTTTGTGCGCACAGCGGTTGAAGAAGGCCTGGATGCGGTCTGGCGCCTCGCGCAGCAACAAAATGGGTTGGCCCGACAGCTCCAGGGTCACATAGTCACCCACCTGGGGCATTTGGCTGCCGTGTCCGGCGAACAACCAAGCGCGGCCAAAAAACCGCTGGCGCTCTTGCGCAAACAAAGCGGGGTCGGTGTACAAGTCGCGGTGCACACGATCGTCGTGCACCAAAGGGTGCCGGGGCAAGTCGGGCGACACAGCGCTCATGGTGGGGACTGGGGCATCAACCCAACAAGTTGGGCAACCAGGTGGCCACCGGGGGCCAAAAGAACACCAGGGCCAGCACCACAAAACTGAAGGCCAAATAGGGCATCACGGCTTGGAAGATGTGCATCATGGTGACTTCCTTGGGGGCCACGCCGCGCATGGTCATGAGCAACAAGCCGTGCGGCGGCAGCAGCAAGCCCAGTTGCATGCAAATCAAAAACATGATGCCAAACCAAACTTGGTCCACACCCAACTGCTGCACGATGGGCATGAAGATGGGCAAAGTGATGAGCATCATGCTCACCTGGTCCACAAACACGCCCAAGAAAATCAAAATCAGCAGCATGCCCAAAATGATGGCATTGGTGGACAAGTTGGCGCCGGTGATGACCTGGACCACGCCGTTGCTCACGCCGGAGAAGGACAAGATTTGGGCGAAGGTGGTCGCGCCAATGATGATGAACAAAATCATGCCGGAGATGGTCACCGTGGCGCGCAGGCTTTCGAGCATGTTCTTGACCGTCAAAGCGCGGTAGGCCATGGCAAACAACACCGTGGTGAAAGCGCCAATCGCCGCCGATTCCGTGGGGGTGGCAATGCCCGCGATCATCACGCCCACGACCACCGCAAAAATCGACACCAGGGGCAACACATATTTCACAAAGGGTTGGAACATGTCCCATCCCTTGTGCTCGGTGAATTCGGTTTTGGGTGCCAGGTGCGGCTGAATTTTCACCCGGATGACGATGTAGGCCACAAACACCACGCTCAAAATCAAACCCGGCACCACACCACCGATGAGCAGTTTGCTGATCGAGATGCCCGACAGTGAACCCAGCAACACCGTCAACGCCGAGGGCGGGATCAGCATGTCCACCGCGCCAATGGCCATCACCGGACCCGTCGCCATGGTGGGGTGGTAGCCGCGTTGCAGCATCAGCGGCACCATCAAGCCGCCCAACATCGCAGTGGTGGCGATGGTCGAGCCCGAGATGGCGGAAAACACCGTGCCGGCCACAATGGCCACCACGGCCAAACGACCCGGCAGGTTTTTGATCAAGCGCTCAATGCCATCGATCACCTTGACCGCCAAGCCGGTGTGGAACAACACCTCGCCCATGAGCACAAACAAGGGAATGGGGGTGAGAGAAAAACTGGCCACCGAGCCCACGCAATTGCGCACCATTTGCGCAATGCCCGCCTCGCCGCCCAAGATCAGCCAAGCGCCCAGCACGTTGATGACCAAAAAAGAAAACACCACCGGCAAGCCCAAAAAGAGCAACACAGTGGAGCCACCCAACAACAACCAAGACGCCAATTGCCAACTCATGAAAATCCTTTGAGGGGTTTAGGCGGCTGAGACCGCTTCTTCACGCGGCGCGCGCTCGCCATGCATCAAGCGGTGCATGCGAAACACAAACTCCACGGCCAGCAAGCCAAAAGTGAGCGGCAAAAATGCCAGCCACCACCACACCGGCGTGGTCAAGGCCTTGATGAACATCTCGCCGGTTTGCAAGCTGTCCCAAGTGGTGGTCAGCCCATACCAAGCGATCACCAAAGAGCACAACAGGCCCAACACATCCACGGCCCATTCGCAATACCACGCCCACACCGGCGGGATGGCGCGCAACAAAATATCGACCCGGATGTGCTGGCCCAATCGCAGCAACCACGGCCCGGCGAACAAGGTGATGAGGTACAAAAAAGCCTCGGACAAATCGTTGGTCGCCGGCATGCCGCGCAACCCTGGGATGAGGGGGACGTTGCGCAAAAACACATCGGCGCAAATCACCAGCATCAGGGCAAACAACATGGCGCAAGCCATCCAAGCCAGGACTTCGTAGACCTGGCCCAAAGCACGGGACCAACGGTTCATCATGTCAACACCTCACTTGGGTTCGAGCATTTCGCGCAGCTTGGCGCCGTGGGCTGGGCTGGACTTGACCACCGCATCCCAGGCGGCTTCGTAGGCGGTTTTTTGCAAAATGCGCGATTGCTCGGCGTCCAATTTGATGACCTGCAAGCCCGCGTCTTGCTGTTTTTTGATCTCGGCAGGGGCGTCTTTGGCCGACATCTCCACGTTCAGGCTCTCCAACCACACGGCTTGCTTTTCCAAGAAGGCACGTTGCGCAGGGTTGAGCTTGCGCCAGGTGTTGGCGCTGAAAATCACCCCCAACTCAATGGCGTAAAAGCCCGGCTCGACGCGGTACTTGGTTTTTTCTTGCCAGCCCAAGTCGAAAATGCCCAGCAGGGGCCAGCCATAGCCGTCGACCACGCCACGCTCGAGCGCGGTGTAAACCTCACCGGGGGCAATTTGCACCACATTGGCACCCAGCTTTTGAAAGAAGTCGCGGTAAATCGGCGCAATGCGCAACTTCAAGCCAGTGAGGTCGGCCTTGTCGATGCGCTTGTTGCTGTAGATGTAGTACTGCACGCCTTCGCCGGTGCGGGCGTAGTAATACAGGCCTTTTTCCATCATGATTTTGTTCAGGTAGTCGATGGCGCCGTTTTTGCGCATCTCGGCCATGGTCTGGTTGGTGTAGTTGATGGCCAGGCCTTCGGGCACGATGCCCGCCACAAACGAGGTGGTGGTGTTGGACATGTCGACCACGCCACTGCGCAGGGCGTTGCCTTGCTCAAAGGTGGGGATGGCCTTGGGGCCACCGATGTAATTGATTTGGATCAGGCCCTTGCCCTCGTCATTGACCTTTTTCACGAAGCGTTCAAAGTTGCGGGCGTAATACGTGCCCTCTTGGAAAGCGTTCACCGCCTTGAGGGTGATCTCCTGGGCCTGCACGGCCAAGGGCGCGGCCAAAGCGGCGGCGGCCATGCACAAACCCAAGAGGGTGTGGCGTTTGAAACGATTCGGTGACATGGTGAACTCCTTCAGTCGTGGGTGGTGGTTGCGGGGGGATGCCAATGCCCGGCATGCTGGAGCATGGCCAGGGTTCGAGACAGGATGTCTCGGCGATAAGCCGCGATATCGCGACCATCGTAATCGTAAAAACCAGCGCCGGTTTTCAAGCCGAGCTGGCCTTGGGCCATTTTGTCGGCCACGATGGTCGGGGTGGCATAGCGGTGCGGGTCGATGCTGGCGGCCATTTCACGGCTGGCGTGAAACAAAATGTCGTTGCCCCCCACATCGATGAACTCAATGACGCCCAACGCCGCAAAGCGCAAACCCATGCCGTAGCGGGTGGCCAGGTCGATTTCTTCGGCGGTCGCTGCGCCCTCTTGAACCATGCGCGCCGCCTCGTTCATCACCAGGGCTTGCAAGCGCGGGACGATGTAACCCGGTGTGGGGCCACACACCACCGGCAACTTGCCTATGGCGCTCATCAAGGCTTTGGCGCGCGCCAGCACCGCCGGGTCCAGGCGGGGATGGGTGCTCAACTCGACCACCGGGATCAAATATGCTGGGTTGAGCCAATGGATGTTCAAAAACCGCTCCGGACCCAGCACCCAAGGCACCAAATCGGTGACCAAAATGCTGCTGGTGGTGGAGGTGATGATGGCATCGCTGCGGCAGGCCGCGCCGATGCGCGCCATGGCGCTTTGCTTGGCGGCCATGGTTTCCGGCACACCCTCAAACACCATCTCGGCTTGGGCCAATGCGGCATCGGCACCCGCTTCATTGACCCACGACACGCGCGCCACCATGGACGCGACCAGCGCCGGGTCAAAAGCCCCCAACTCAGCCAAGCTGTTCAAGCTGCCCCGCACCTCATCCGAGGCCTCTTGCTGCAAAGCCTGCCATTGGTCGGGCGTGCGCGAACGCAAATCGACCACCGCGACCCGATGCCCGGCATACGCAAAGGCCGTGGCGATGCTGCGCCCCATGCGGCCTGCGCCCACAGCGACAAAGCGCGCTGCGCTCAAGCGCCCTCTCCGGTCTGGAGGATTTCTTTCAATTGCGCCAGGCTGTGCTGGCGCAAGCCCAAGGTCTCCAAGGTCCGCGGCCCCTGGCGCAAGTCACGGCCCAAATAGCCGCCGGTGATGGCCAACAAGCCATGGGCGATGGGTGCATCCACACCCGCCCAGCGCGCGACAGAACACAAAAAGGCCAAGCCCAACTCAATGTCTTCGCTGACATAGCGGTGGTGGTGCAAGTCGATGTGTTCGCGCCAGTCGCCGGACTTGACCAATTTTTGGTGCGCATCGCCATACATCCAGCGGTCGTTTTCGTAATGGTCGCGCAAGGGGTAATGCGGCGCACCCCAACCCACGGCCTCGCGCACGGCGATGCGCTCCAGATCGAGTTGGTTGGTGACGGCGCGCACACTGGCTTGGGTGCCTTCGTTGTGGATGTCCCAACGCTCAAAGTGCTGCAACGGCGCGGCATTCATGACGATCAAGGGCGGGTGAATGATGGGGCCGGCGTTCATCAATGCCCCTGACAAGGCGTCGCCACAAGCGTGCACGCTGGGGTAGGCCCGACGGATGACGGCCAAGGCCGCGTCGGCATGGATGGCCGGGTACACACCCGTGGGCAGGTGCACCGCACGGATGGTGAGGTTGACTTCGCGTGGGCCGTGCTTGCGCGCCAGGTACGGCAAGGTGCCGGTCTCGGCCCAACGCACATCGGCTTGGCAACCCAGGGCGCGCACACGCCGGGCCATGGCGAAACTGCCAAAGGTGCCGGGGGCCAAAAAAACAACCTGGCCGTCTTGCAAATGCGGGGCCATGGCTTGGGCGATGTCGTCTTGGGCCGTGGCCGGGGTGGGCAGCACAATCAGCTCAGCGCCGCGCAAGGCCACGCCGATGTCGGCGCTGACGCTGTGGATGGGTACATCGCGCTCACCTGCGCTGTCTTTGAGGCGAATGCCACCATGGGCCAACAAGGGTGCCAGCGCCGCGCCATCGCGCCGCCACAAACGCACTTCGTGCCCAGACAGGGTTAAATCTGCGGCGGCAGCGTATGCCCCATGACCCCCTCCCAGCACAGCAATTTTCATGGCGTCTTTCCAAAATTGGGGCCATTCCCCTGCGAGATACATTACTTTGGAAATGTTTTTCTGTCAATCAAAAAACCATCAGGGTTAATCCTCTGGGTCCGGGTGACGGCATGATCGAAACTTTTTAATCACCGCTTGAACACCACCACCCCATATGCACCCCCCCTTGAAGCCCCCCCAACTGCTGCCGTTTGTGGATGGCTATTTGGCCGCCTTGCTGGGCCAAGCCAGTCAAATGATTTCCGCCGAATTTCACCAAGTCGTGCGCTCGCATGGTTTTTCGGTGGCCGAATGGCGGGTGCTGGCCAGTTTGTTTGGCAGCAAGGGCATGAGCATTGGCCACTTGGCCAGCATTTCGTTGACCAAACAACCCACCGTGACCCGTTTGCTCGACCGCATGG
This sequence comes from Comamonadaceae bacterium, assembly GCA_947448885.1. Taxonomy (GTDB): domain Bacteria; phylum Pseudomonadota; class Gammaproteobacteria; order Burkholderiales; family Burkholderiaceae_C; genus Limnohabitans. The sequence continues at coordinate 30,016 of CANFPJ010000002.1, read as the reverse complement.
AGGCCTTGGGCCATGTGCGGCGCACGCCGCAAACCAAAGACCGGCGGGTGACGCATGTGAGCATCACCCCGCAGGGTCAGAAGATTGTCAAATCGCTGATCAAACAGGCCAAAGCGCACGAAGAAAAAATCCTCGAGCCCTTTGGGCTGGCGCAGGCCGAGGCCTTGAAACACAGTTTGCGCCAAATCATTGCCCAGCGCCACCCATCGGCCTGAATCCCAACACGCGGCGCCTGGGGCTGGCCCTTCTGTGCGGCCCCCAGGCCAAGGGCTTCAAGCCGGGGTTTGACAGGCCTTCCAGGCGTCCATGATCTGCCCACCCGTGGCCGCCCACACACCAGGCTTGGACAGCATGTGGTCGAGCACATCGGCCAGCACCCCTATGCGGTAAGGCTGGCCAATCGCCCAGGCATGCAAGGGCAAGGCCATGACGCGCGGGCCTTGGCGCTCGCTTTCGGCATACAGGTAATCGAACTGGTCGATCCACTGTTGGCGCAAGTCATCTTCGTCTTGGTGCCACGCGATCAGCAAGCCCGCGTCCTCAATGTCGGCACACAAGGGCATGGCCACCATCTCGCGCCCACCGGCGCGGATGGGGTAAGGCATGTCGTCGTTGACCCAGTCGCACACATAGTCGATGCCAGCCGACGCCAGCAAGTCCAGGGTGTCGTGGGACTCGCTGCGCGCTGGCGACAACCAGCCGCGCACCGGTGCAAAGCGGCGCACGATGTCCAAACTGCGCTCGATGATTTGCGCTTCGTCAGCCATGCCGGTGTGGTGCACATGGTCCATGTCCAAGCCGTGGCCCATCAGCTCCCAACCCAGATCGACACAGGCTTGGGCCAAGGCAGGATAGCGCGCCGCCACCGCCGCATTGATGGGCACGCTGGCCGGGATGTTGCGCGCGCGCAGCTCCTTCATGATGCGGTAAATGCCCACCCGGTTGCCGTAATCGCGCAAGGTGTAGTGGCGCAAATCAGGATACGCGGTTTGCAACGAGCCCACCGGCTTGAAGGGCACGCCCTTTTGGTTCAGGGGAAACCACTGCAAAGACGCCGTGACCCACAGGGCCACTCGGGCGCCGCCGGGCCATTGCACCGCAGGGCGGTCGGGCAACATCGACCAGTCGTAACGGTCGTGGTCCATGCCGTATTGGCGTTTGGGGTAGCGCAGATAGTCTTGGGCGATCATGGGGCTTCTCCCACAGGCATTGAGGCTTGCTCAAACGCACGGTAATCGTGGTCCAAAAAGTGTTGGGCGATTTCGCGCCCGGTGGCCAACCACACCTTGTCGTGCCCGGTGATGTAGGCCAAGGCTTCTTCAAAGGCTTTCATGCGATAGGGCTGACCAATCAAATACGGGTGCAATGGAATGCACATCACCGTGCCGGATTGCTCACCCTCGGCATACAAACGGTCAAATTGGCGCTTGATCATTTCACCGTAACGGTGCGGTGTGACCCAATTGACGCTGAAGGCGATGGCGTCATTCATCTCCAGCGAGTACGGCATGCTGACCAAGCGCCCATGCGGCACCTTGACCGGGCCAGGTTGGTCGTCATGGAACAAATCGCAGACATAGGTCAAACCGGCCTCGGCCACCAGGTTCAAGGTCTGGTCGGTGTACGACAGCGCAGGCGAGAGCCAACCGTCGAGTTTTTGACCCGTGTGTTTTTTGATGGTGTCGATCGAGTCGCGGATGAGTTCGCGCTCTTGGTCCGGCGTCATGTCAAACACGTAGCGGGTGTTGTAGGTGCCGTGGGAGTAAAACTCCCAACCGCGCTCGACGCAGGCGGCGATGATCTCGGGGTGGTGTTCACACAAAGCCACGTTGAGCGACACGCTGCCCCGCACGCCGCATCGGTCCATGGCCTCCATCATGCGCCACATGCCGACCCGGTTGCCGTAGTCGCGGTACGAGTAGGCCTGCACATCGGGGATGGGCCTGGGCCATGGGGTGCGCTTGGGGTTGGGCGGGGGCTCGAGTTCATAAAACTCGATGTTGGGCGCCACCCAAAACGCCAACTGCGCCCCATTGGGCCAGCGGATGGGCGGGCGATCTTGGTAGGGCAAAAAGTCGTAAAAGCCCGGATCGCGTTTCATGACGGCAAGCCCTCGAGATAGGCCAAGACCTCCTTGACCGGCATGACGTCGGCGTATTTGATGGCCATGTCGTACAAATTGGCAAAGTGCGGGCTTTCGTGCTTGTCGGCCACACATTCTTCGGGAACGATGGTGCGAAAACTGCGCGACAAACTGTCGACCACCGTGGCCCGCACGCAACCCGAGGTCGAGCCGCCGGTGACGATCACCGTGTCGATGCCGTGGAAATTGAACACCGAATTGAGGTGGGTTTCATGGAAGGCCGAGGCCATGCGCTTGTTGATGACCACATCGCGTTGGTGATCAATCTGCAAGCGGTCATCGAACTCGGAGCGGCGCGAGCCGACCTTGATGTTTTGCAAAGAGTCGGGGGTGTTGGTGCGGGTGCCCCAAATGCCACAGTCCTCGCCCGATTCCATGTAAGCCACATAGGTCCACACCACCGGCCCGCCCTTGGCGCGCAAGGCATTGGAGATTTGGTTCACATAGGCCAGTTGCTGCGGATCGGTTTCATAGGCGGTGGCGAACTCACCCACGCAGGTGTAGGCTTTTTGCAAGTCGATGTTGATGATGGCCGGGCGTTTGCCAAAGCCAAAACGGCGGCGGGTCGGGTTGGCCTTGATGTCTTCAAACAATTGGCGCGCGGTTTTGTTGGAGTGTTCCATGCGATTCAAAGGTTAAAAAGCCAAGGGTGGGCTTGGCGGTATTGCACCTCAAAAGCCTTGAGGGCGGCGGCGTGCTGCAAGGTGACCCCAATCTCATCGAGTCCCTCGACCAAGCATTTTTTGCGAAAGGCGTCCATCTGAAAAGCGTGGACCTGGCCATCCGGTCCGGTCACGGTTTGGGCGGGCAAGTCCACCCGCACGTGGGCACCCGGCTGGGCGTGCAGTTGCTCACGCAAGCGCACGCACACGGCAATGTCCAACTGCACGGGCAGCAAACCTGTTTTGAGCGAGTTGAGGTAAAAAATATCGCCAAAGTCAGCGGCGATCACACAGCGGATGCCGTGATCCACCAAGCCCCAAGGTGCTTGCTCGCGGCTGGAGCCACAGCCAAAGTTGCGGTCCGCCACCATGATGGTGGCGCTGCGGTAAGGGGCTTGGTTCAGGATGAAGTCGGGGCGCTCGCTGTCGTCGTCGTTGAAGCGCACGTCACGAAACAAGAACTGACCGTAGCCACCTTGGCGCGGGCGGCGCAGATAGCGCGCCGGCAAAATTTGATCGGTGTCCACATCGGCTTGATCAAACGGAACGGCCACGCCGTCTTCCACCACAAATGCTTTCATGTCATTTCACCAGGCTGCGAACATCGGTCAATCGGCCGGTCAAGGCCGCCGCAGCGGCCATCGCCGGGCCCATCAAATGGGTGCGGCTGCCGGGCCCTTGGCGACCGACAAAATTGCGGTTGGAGGTGGACGCACAGCGCTTGCCAGAAGCCACCAAGTCACCGTTCATGCCCACGCACATGGAGCAGCCCGATTCGCGCCACTCAAACCCAGCCTGTTTGAAGATCTGGTCCAAGCCTTCGCGTTCGGCTTCGCGCTTGACCTGGGTCGAGCCGGGCGACACCAGCACCGGCACTTTGGCCTGCCCCAACCGCGCCACCGCGGCCGCAGCGCGCAGGTCTTCGATGCGGCCATTGGTGCACGAACCAATGAACACCTGATCGACCGCAATGTCTTGCAGCGCCATGCCGGCTTGCAAGCCCATGTAGGCCAATGCGCGTTCCATGCCGGCGCGCTTTTCGCTGTCGGGCTCGTCTTGGGGGTTGGGCACACGGGCGGTGATGGGCAAGCCGTCTTGCGGGCTGTTGCCCCAAGTGACCATGGGTTGCAGCGCATGGGCATCGAGCGCGATGTCGATGTCAAAGCGCGCATCCACGTCCGAGGGCAAGCTGCGCCAATGGTCCAAGGCCTGCTCCCACAAAGCCCCTTTGGGCGCATACGCGCGGCCATGCAAATACGCAAAGGTGGTGTCATCGGGCGCCACCATGCCCGCGCGGGCACCGGCCTCGATGGACATATTGCACACCGTCAAGCGCTCCTCAATGCTCATGGCGCGGATGACAGAGCCCGCATACTCAATCACATGCCCCACCGCGCCGTTGGAGCCCAGTTTGGCAATGATGGCCAAGATCACGTCTTTGGCGCTGACGTGCGCGCCGCGCTCGCCTTCCACCCGCACACGCAGGGTCTTGGAGCGCCGCTGCCAAGTGGACTGGGTCGCCAGCACATGGGTGATTTCACTCGCGCCCGCACCAAAAGCCAAAGCACCCAAGGCGCCATGGGTGGAGGTGTGGGAGTCGCCACACACCAACACCATGCCGGGCTGGGTCAAGCCTTGTTCGGGCCCCACCACGTGCACGATGCCTTGGCGCGGGTCACCCAGGGGGAAATGCAAGATGCCATGGGCTTGGGTGTTTTCGACCAGCCGCTCGACCACCCGGCGCTGCTCGGCATCGGTGATCGCCGCCATCACATGGCTGCGGGTGGAAATGCCGTGGTCAGGGGTGGCCACCACCTGATCGGGGGCGCGCACGGCCAGGCCTTTTTCCTTCAGAAATTGAAAGGCGTGGACCGAGCCGTCGTGCACCAAATGGCGCGCCACATGCAACAGGCTTTGGCCGTCGTCGCCATCGAGCACGCGGTGTGCGTTCCAAATTTTTTCGTACAGGGTCAGGCCCATGGTGTGTTGGCTCGTGTGGGTTTCAAACGTCGCTGCGCGACTGACAGTGCGGGGCTGGCTCAGACCATCCCTGACCTTGCACACCATCTTAATCCATGGGTGGGGACCGGTTCCTTGCCCAATTTGCCAAGCTTTGGTTCAATCCGTCGTTGGCAAGCGCGGCGGTTTGGCCATCAAAAACAACACCGACCCGGCGCAGGCCATCAAGGCCAGGACGGTGAAACCCAAGCGGTAATTGCCCGTCAGATCGGCAAAAAAACCGGCCACCAACGGACCGGCCACTTGCCCCAGGGCAATGATCACCGCCGACAAACCCAAAATCATGCCAATCGCATTGCGGCCAAAGTAATCGGCACGCAGCGCTTGCATGAACGGCCCCCGCAAACCCCAAGCGATGCCATGCAACAACGCAAAGGCCACCAACTCGGCCGAATGGGTGGCATAGGTCAGCAGCAACAAGCCGCTGCCGTGCATCAACATGCAGGCGGCCGCCACCCGCCGCTTGTCGTACTTGTCGCCCATCCAGGCGCCCGACAGCACCCCAAAAACTTGGCCCACCGTCATCAGCAGAATGAACCAGGCGGCCTCGCCCACGGTATAGCCCAGGCCTTCTTTCATGTGGGTGATGGCGTGAACGTTGACCGCGGTGACCACCAACAACGCCACGCCGTGACCCAGGCCCAACAACCAAAAGGCTTGGGTGCGCAAGGCTTGGCGGGCGGTGAACTCCACCCCGGTGCTGCCCCCGTGAGCCGCGTCTTGGGCGGTCATGGGCTGGGATGGGGGCCCGCCATCCACCGTCAACCCCATGTCTTCGGGCCGCCCGCGGATGACCGAGGCCAGCGGAATGCCGACCAACAAGGCCACCACCGCCGAGGCCATGGCCGTGGTGCGCCAGCCAAAGCTGTGCATCGACCAAGCCACCAACGGCACGGCCAGGCCGCCCAGGGCCAGGCCCAAACTCAGCACCGACAAGGCGCGCGCGCGGTGGCGCTCAAACCAATGGATGATGGCCACGGTGAGCGGAAAGTAGCCGCACAAGCTGGCCCCCACCGCCAAGATCAGGGCACTGACATAAAACCCAGAAATGGATTCGATTTGGGACAGCGCCACAAAGCCCAGGGCAAAAGCCACGATGCCCCAACGGATCATGGCTTGCGGGCCAAAACGGTCCATCACCCAGCCCAGCAAAGGGCCCAAAATGGCGGCCTCCAGCGACTGCATGGCCGCCGCACCGGCCAACGATGTTTTGCTCCAACCGCGCTCCTCGGCCAGCAAGGCCACATAAGCGCCAAAGGATTGGGTCAGCAGCGCCGATTGCATGAACTGCAATGAGCTGGCCGCGCCAGCGATGCGCCATCCATGAAAAATTTTGGGCAAAAAACACTTTCCAGCCATGCGGTCCGGGGGTCAGACGGCATCGCCTGGGGCAGCGCACTGCCCCGACATGGGGTTTCAGGGGGTGGCGGTGTGGACCGCCACATCGACCATTGGGGAGGTGCGCAGTATCGCCAAGCCCTCCAGGCGGGTCAACCGCGCACGCGACACGGGGTTGGCGGCTTCAACGCCAATGGCGGTAACCGCGTCCCCCATAAAACCCAAAATGAACCGAAAAGGGATGGGGGCGATACACCGGCGCGTACACGTAGGGGTAGGGAGCCACCACCACCGGTGCCGGCACGGGCGGCGCTGCTGCCACCCAGGTGGGGGCAGGCGCCGTGGGTGGGCTGGACTCGACCACGGGGGTCACCTGGATGGGCAGCCAGGGACCTGGGTCTTGGGCCAACGCCGCGCTGTAGGTTTTGCCGCCGTACTCATAAACCACTTGGTAATGGGTGATGCGGTTTTGCAACTGGGTGACTTGCCCACACTGGGCCGGTGCGTTGCCCACACTGCTGCAACTGGGCTCGGTGACCGTCACCGTTTGGATCACTGGCGTGGTGGAAACCACCCGCGCCATCTCTTGGCCCCAAGCCGCCGAGGACAGCACGCAGCCCCAAAGGGCCAAGCCTGAATAGAAGTTGCGGTGCGCCATGGGGCCTCCTGGAATGCGGTGGTGCCAGACCATTGTGCCAAACCTGGCTGACAAAGGGCTGCTGGCGGATGACCCGCAGACACCGATCACCCATCGAAGCGGCAGGGGGTGGCCACCTCAGGTCGCGCCGTCTGGGGTTGGTTCAAACCACGCCCAAGGGTGCGGTCTCACATGATGGACAAGCCGCCATCGGCCATCAAGGTGGCGCCGGTGATGAAGGACGCCTCGTCCGAGGCCAGCCACACAATCGGCCAGGCCATTTCTTGGGGTTCGGCCCAGCGGCCCATCAAGGAATTGCCAGCGCGCTCGGTTTTGAGTTGTTCGGGCGATTTGCCGGCCGCCACGGCGCGGCCAATGTGAAAGTCGGTGAAGGTCGAACCCGGACACACCGCATTCACACGCACACCGTGCTGCACCTCTTCAAAGGCCAGGGTGCGGGTCATGGCCAGCATCCCGGCCTTGGTGCTGTCGTACAAGCCCATGCCCTTGCGCCCGATCAGCGCATGGGCCGATGACACATTGACGATGCTGCCGCGCCCACTGGCACGCAAATGCGGCAAGGCCCAGCGGCTCATGGTGGCCGTGCCCACCAAGTTCACGCCCACCATCGCCTGCCACTCGGCAGGGGTGGCATCGGCCAAGGCCGAGTAATTGCGCATGGCCGCGTTGTTGACCAACACATCCAAACCACCCAGCGCGGCCACAGCCGTCTGCACGGCCGCCTGCGCTTGCCCTTCATCGGCGATGTCGGCTTGGGCCGTTTGCACGCTGGCCTGGGGAAATTCGGCCAGCAGTTTGGCTTGGGTGTCGCGCAAGGCCTGGGGGTTGGCGTCCAGCAAACACACGCGCGCGCCCTGGGCACAAAACAAGCGCGCCGTGGCCGCGCCAATGCCCGCACCCGCACCGGTGATCAATGCCGCTTTGTTTTTCAAGCGATCCATGGTCAATCCGCCTTGGAACCAGTGGCTTTGATGATCTGGCCCCAGCGTTGAATTTCGGTTTTGATCCAGGCCGAAAACTCATCGGGCGTGCAGGTCACCACGTCATACTCCATTTGGCGCAACTTGTCAGCCACCTCTGGGCTTTGCAGCACCTTGATCAGCTCGCGGTGATAGCGATCGACGATGGGCTTGGGGGTTTTGGCCGGCAACAGAAAACCGGCCCACACGGTGGCCTCAAAGTCTTTGAAGCCCAGCTCGATCATGGTCGGCACTTCGGGTGTGCTGGCATAGCGCTTTCGTCCAGTTGAAGCCAGCAAACGCAAGCGCCCTTCCTTGGCGAATTGCTGCACATTGCCAGGCACAAAAAAGGCCGCTTGCACGTCCCCGGCGACCAAAGCACCAATCGCTTCTCCGCCGCCTTTGTAGGGGACATGGGTGAGGTTGATATCGGCCGCCATCTTCAGCATTTCCATGGTCAGGTGCGAGCCACTGCCCACTGCCACCGAGGCATACGACCATTTGTTGGGATTTTTCTTGGCGCTTTGCACCAACTCTTGCACATTGGCAAACCCCGCTGCCGGGTTGACCACCAGGTACTGCGCACCCTTCATGGCCAGGGTGACGGGGGTCAAGTCCTTGACCGGGTCGAGCGCGTTCTTCATCAAGGTGGGGTTGATGGCCATCGGCCCGTTGTAGCCCACCAGCAAGGTATGGCCATCGGGCTCGGCCTTGGACACAAAGACAGACCCGATGTTGCCGCCAGCACCCGGTCGGTTTTCCACCATCACGGCTTGCCCCAGCGCCTCGGCCAACTTGGGTGCCACCAAACGCGCCAGGGTGTCGTTGGTGGTGCCCGCAATGGGCACCACGATGCGCACGGTTTTGCTGGGCGACCAGTCTTGGGCCACGGCAAAAGCATGGCCGGCCAACCCACAGACCAGCCAAACCCAACGCATGCCCGCGCTCAACGAGCGGAGGCGGCGTGTCACAGGGTGTAGACCGGTTGGGTCAAGTCATTGGCCAAATGGTCCTTGGCCCAGGTCACCGGGTCTTGGGCTTTGTCCAGCAATACGCCAGCGGCGCGCACCCGTTGCGCGGTGGCATTGAGCGCGGGGGGCGCGACCCCTTTGGCCAGATCGGTGGCCGCCTCGTAGAGCATGCGCCGCGCCATCACAATGCCGCGGTCGGTGGGCAGGATCTTTTCTTCGGCGTGGTTTTGGATCGGGCCCATGCTTTCTTGCAATGAGTAGTCTTGCGCCGCGATGCCGGCCACGCCACTGTACAAGCGCCGCTCTTTTTGGGCTTTGCGGTCGATCAGGTAATCGTTGTCTGAATTGGCCTTGGGAATAAAGCTGCCCGGGGCTTCGTATTCGTTGTGGATGCCACGACCTGCATGCATGTGGTGCAACTCCTCTTCGCCCAGCGGGGCTTCAGGCCGGTAATTGATGCTCCAGGCCCAGCAATTGTGGTCATCGATGGGCACCCACACATGGCCGCCCAAGGCATGGTCGCCAAACGGTGGGATCAAGGTGTACCAGGGGAACAACCACTGCGTGATGCGCCAATAGTAGCTGTCGGGCTCACCCATTCGGCGGCCCAACAAGGTCATGCCAAATTCGGTTTTTTCGATGTTGAACACCACGTTGCCGTCGGCCTTGATGTAGTCCAGCGCCTTGACACCCCGGTGCATGGGGTCGGTGGTCACGTCCATGCTGTGCACATACGACACGTGGGCGGTGTCAATGCCGCCCTCCATGGCCTGCAGGTAATTGGAGCGCTGCCAGCGCTTGGACACAAACACATGGCTGGGTGGCAGCGTGCACCACTCCACCTCGGGCTCGGCGGGTCGATGCTCAGCGGGCCCCATGTAAGCCCAGACCACGCCGCCCCGCTCGATGCAGGGGTAGCCCACGATCTTCATCTTCTCGCACATCTGCGGCGCAGAGGGCACATCCACGCAGTTGCCCAGGCGGTCGAATTTGACGCCGTGGTACGCGCAGCGGATGCCCTTTTCTTCGTTGCGGCCAAAAAACAGCGACACGCCGCGGTGCGAGCAAAACTCGCTGATCAAACCGGGCAAGCCATCGGAGTCGCGGAAAGCCAGCAACTTCTCGCCCATGATTTGCACCCGCACCTGCGGGCCATCGGCTTCGGCGATTTCACTGGACATGACCACCGGCACCCAATAGCGGCGCATCAAATTGCCCATGGGCGTGCCAGCGCCGGTCTGGGTCAAGGTTTGGGACATTTCGGGACTCATACAAACTCCTCTGAATAAAACAAGCCCCGCAGGGCCATGGGCGCTATTGTCGGCGCGAGCCGACCAAATGGGCGGCGCTGGGTGCAAAAACCTCAGTCGGCCTTGGCACCGGTGGCTTTGATCACCTTGCCCCAGCGTGGAATTTCGGTGGCGATCCAGGCGGCAAACTGATCGGGGTTGGAGGCTATCACCTCGAACTCCATTTCCTCCAGCTTTTGCCGGATCTCGGGGGACTGCAAAATTTTCACCAATTCGCGGTGGTAGCGCTCAATGATGGGTTTGGGGGTGCCGCCGGTGGTCAGCAGGCCAATCCACGACGTGGCCTCAAAGTCTTTGAAGCCGGCCTCGATCAAGGTGGGTACCTGGGGGGTGCTTTTGAAGCGCTTGGTGCCACTCACCGCCAGCAGTTTGAGCCGGCCATCTTTGGCAAACTGTTGCACATTGCCCGGCACAAAAAAAGCCACTTGGATGTTGCCCGCGATCAGGTCGGTCACCGCTGGGCCGGCACCCTTGTAGGGCACATGGGTGATTTGCACCCCCGCCGCCATTTTGAGCATTTCCATGGTCAGGTGCGAGGCGCTGCCCACGGCCACCGAGCCATAGGAAAACTTGGCCGGGTTGGCCCGTGCCTGGGAAACCAGGTCTTGCACCGACTGCAAGCCCGAGCCCGGATGGGCCACCAGGTACTGGGGCGACTTGACCGCCAAGGTGATGGGCGCCAAGTCTTTGATCGGGTCGTAAGGCATCTTGTCAAACAGCGACACATTGATGGCCATGGGGCCGTTGTAGCCAATCAACAGGGTGTGGCCATCGGGCGTGGCCTTGGCCACCATGTCGGCGCCCAAATTGCCACCGGCACCCGGTTTGTTATCGACCAGCACGGGTTGCCCCAAGGCCTCTGACAGCTTGGGCGCCAGCAAGCGCGCCAACACATCATTGGTGCTGCCCACAATGGGCACGATGATGCGCACCGGCTTTGTGGGCGCCCACTCTGGCGTTTGGGCTTGTGAGGCCGTGGCTGCAGCCACCAGAAAAACCATGGCTGAAGCGCACCGCAGCCACCAGGGTTGGATGAATTTGAAGCATGGCAAGCAATGCATGGCGAACTTTCTAGGGGTGTTCAGCGGTTGAATGGCCTCAGCCAAGGGTCGCACTTTAAAGCCAAAGACCAAGCTGATCGAATCGATCAGGGCCCACTGCGCGCCAACCACAGCGCCAGCGCCACACTGGCCAGCACCGTCAGCCCCAATCCCCACCCCAACCAACGCAGCCGCGATTGCAAGCGATCAACCACCCCCATCAGGCTGGCGTTTTGTTCGGCCAAGTCGGCCATGGTTTGGGCCATTTGCTGTTGGGTTTGGCGCAGTTGCTCAGCTTGCACCTGCAGCGCCAGGCAGCGATTTTTCAATTCACCCAGGCTGGGCACCTCACCGGTCTCGGCGCTGGGTGCTGGGGTATTGGCTTCTGCCACCGTCGCGCCGGGACGGTGTTTGTCAATCAAACCGCGCGCCTTTTCCAACACCTGGGGGGCGTGCTCCATCACCTTGCCCCAAGGCACCACCTTGAGGGCGGCCATCCATGAAATCGCCATTGTGTGTGCTCCATCTAGACCCCCACTGTGGCTGGGTCAAGCCTGAGCTTAACCCCAGCGCCATGTCCCTGGGGCGCAACGGTCAGGCGGCTAATATGAAGCCCACCCCGTTGACCAGGCCAGACCCATGATGAACCCATCACCCCTGCAAGCCGTTGAGCACTTCTACGACTTCCACCCGATCAGCGCGGATCAAATATTCCAAGCGGTGGCAGCCCGTCAAATTGCCCGTGAGGACATCACCCAAGCCGTGCTGAGCGCGCATGACCAAGACCATTACGGCGGCACCGATGCGGTGGATCGATTGCTCGGTCTAGCGGCCATCACCGCCGATGACCATGTGCTCGATGTGTGCGCCGGCATGGGCGGGCCCGCGCGCTACATCGCTTGGAAAACCGGTTGCCGGGTGACTGGCTTGGATTTGACCGCCTCACGGGTGGCCGGTGCCCAGGCCTTGACCGAAGCCGCCCGATTGGCCGCGCAGGTCGATTTTGTGCACGGCAATGCGCTGGCGATGCCTTTTGCACCAGCGCAGTTTTTTGTGTCATCGGCCAAGAAGCCTATGCCCACATCCCCCACAAAAGCCAGCTCATCGCCGAGTGCGCCCGGGTGTTGAAACCGGGAGGGCGCATGGTGTTTTCAGACATCATGAGCCACCAAACCCTGTCCGCACCAGACGCCCAGCAGCTGTACGACGGCATGCGTTTTTCAGAAATCGCCACCTTGGCCGACTACCAACAATGGTTTGAGCAGGTGGGCATGCGCTGGGTGCGCGCCATCGATTTGAGCGCGGAGTGGACGCGCATTTTGGTCGACCGCCACGCCATGTACCGGTCGTTGAAGGACGCCACCGTGGCCCGCTTGGGGCAGGCGCATTTTGACCGCTATGACGCGGCTTACGCCCATTTCGTGGGCTTGTACCAAAGCGGTGTTCTGTCGGGCGCCTGGGTCGTGGCGGCCAAAGACTGAACCGCAACGCCCACCATGCGCGCGCGCCACCATGTGTATGTGATCGAGTTGGACCCCGATGTGTGGCGCGAGCCCAAATTTCGCCGCGCCAACCCCGACTACGCGCCGCAACCCGGTAAGCCGTGTGTCTATGTGGGCATGACCGGCCTCGACCCCGACACCCGGTTTGACCAACACAAGGCCAACATCAAGTCCAACCGCTTTGCCCACCAATATGGTTTGCGATTGCTGCCAGCCATTTACCAAGCGCTCAACCCCATGCCTCACGCCGATGCACAGTTCATGGAGGTCGATCTGGCCATTCGTTTGCGTGAAGCCGGCTTTGGGGTGTGGCAAGCCTGAGGGTCGGGGGTGGTGCGTGCCAGAATGATGCCCACCCCGCCCTGCGCCGCCAGCGCCGCCCTGGATGGCGAACTTGGCGCACCCTTTTGGAAGACCCCCATGCGCATGCTTTGCACCCTCACCGCCTTGGCCCTGTTTGGCGCCAGCGCCTGGGCCCAAACCTATCCCACCAAACCGATCCGCTGGGTGGTGCCGAGCACGCCCGGCGACGGCTCGGACGTGACCGGGCGACTGATCGCCGACAAAATTTCGCGCGAACTGGGCCAAGCCGTGGTCATCGACAACAAGCCCGGCGCGGGCGGCGTGCTGGGCTCAGACGCGGTGGCCAAGTCAGCCGCCGACGGCTACACGATGATCGTCGGCAATGCCGGCTCGCATGGCGTCAATGCCGGCATCTACAGCAAGCTGCCCTACGATGTGGTCAAAGATTTTGTGCCGGTCGCCATGATCTGCACCACCCCGAATGTGATGGTGGTCAGCCCCCACACCAAGGTCAAAACCGTGGCCGAATTCATCGCCCTGGCCAAGGCCAACCCCGGCAAGTTCAACTATGCCTCGGGCGGCGTGGGCAGTTCGGCCCATTTGTCGGCGGAGTTGTTCAAAAGCCTGACCGGCACCGACATCACCCACATCCCTTACAAAGGTTCGTCGCCCGCGGTGGCCGCTTTGTTGGCGGACGAATCGCAATTGATGATTGGCAATTTACCCCCTTGGTCGACACAGATCAAAGCCGGCAAGGTGCAAGCCCTGGCCGTGACCACGGCCAAGCGCCACCACAGTTTGCCTGACGTGCCCGCCTTGGCCGAGGCTTTGCCCGGTTTTGAAACCGTGGCCTGGTTTGGGGTGCTGGCGCCAGCGGCCACGCCCAAAGCGGTGGTGGATCGCATGAATGCCGTGATCAACCAAGCGCTGGAGCAAGCCGATGTGAAAGCGCGTTTGGCCACCCTGGCATGCGACCCCGCACCGGGCACGCCCGAAGCATTTGCCCAACGTGTCAACGTCGATGTGGCGCGCTGGAAAAAACTCGCCAGCGAGCGCAACATCCGCGCCGACTGAGCCCTCACCACCCCCATCGATTGATGCCACACACCAGGAGCAAGCCATGCGCGCCGTAGGATTTTTTGAATTCGGTGGACCCGAAGTTTTGCAACTGCTCGACCTGCCTGAAGGCCAACCCGGGCCGGGCCAGGTGCGGATTCGCGTCCATGCCGCCACCGTGAACCCGACCGACACCTTGCTGCGCAACGGCTCGCGCGCCCAGGCCTTGCGCGCCATCCCGCCGCCCCATGTGCCGGGCATGGATGTGGCGGGCGTGATCGACGCCGTGGGCCCTGACAACCCCACCGATCTGGCCATTGGCGACAAAGTGATGGCCATGGTGGACAACCAAGGCAGCCACGGCGGTTATCGCGAAAGCATTGTCTTGTCGGCCGATGCGGTGGCGCGCATTCCCGACGGCGTCAGCCTGATCGAGGCCGCCACATTGCCCATGAATGGGCTCACCGCGCGCCAAACGCTCGACCAATTGGCGCTGCAACCGGGGCAGACCTTGGCGGTCACGGGGGCGGCCGGTTGTTATGGCGGCTATGTGATTCAACTGGCCAAGCAAGCGGGCCTGCATGTGATTGCCGACGCCAGCCCCGCAGATGTGGCGCTGGTGCGCTCTTTCGGAGCCGATACCGTGGTGCCACGCGGCAAGGACATCGCGGCGCAAATCCGCCAAGTGGTGCCCAACGGGGTTGATGCCTTGGCCGATGGCTCTTTCCAATGTGAGTTGACGCTGGGCGCGGTGCGCGACGGCGGTGGTTATGCCTCGGTGCGTGGCTGGTCCATGGCGCAGCGCGGCATCGTGTGCCATGCCACCTGGGTGCGCCAATACAACCACCGCGCTGATTTGTTGCGCCCATTGCGCCAATGTGTCCATGACGGGGTGATCACCTTGCGCGTGGCCGACACCTATGCGCCTGCGCAAGCCAGCGAGGCCCATCGCCGCCTCGAAGCCGGTGGGACCCGGGGTCGCTTGGTGATCGTTTTTTAAAGACCGACAAGCCCCATCACGCCGGGCCCGCCAACAACAGGGGGGCTCGCCACTGCTGCAGCGCCCATTGGCGTTGGCGCTCGCGGGCGTTGCGTTTTCTGTCCTCAGAGGTGCTGGCGTGGCAATGCGCACAGCTCACCCCCAGTTCAAACCAGGGTGACTTTTGGTCTTCTTCGTTCAAGGTTTGGCGGCAATTTCGGCACAAGCCCAGCCCACCGGGCTGCAACCCATGGCCCACAGAAACGCGTTCATCAAACACAAAGCACTCGCCCTGCCAACGGCTTTGTTCAACCGGTGTTTGGGCCAAATATTCCAAAATGCCGCCTTGCAAATGGAACACCTCGGCAAAGCCCATCTGGCGCAGCAAGGCGGTGGATTTTTCGCAACGAATGCCGCCGGTGCAAAACATCGCCACCTTGGGTGGGGCGCCGCCGGCGGGTCGCAACGCCGGGGTCTCAGACAACCAAGCGGGCAGTTGAGAAAAATTGTCGATCTCGGGGTTGATCGCCCCTGCAAACGTGCCCAGCGCCACCTCGTAGTCGTTGCGGGTGTCGATCAGCACCACATCCGGGTCGGCGATCAACGCGTTCCAATCTTTGGGGGCCACATAGGTCCCCGCCATCTGGGCCGGGTCAATGCCGGGCACCCCCATGGTGACGATTTCTTTTTTCAAGCGCACCTTCATGCGGTGAAACGGCGGCTGCTTGGCCCATGCCATTTGGGGCGTCAAGTCGGCCAAGCGCGGGTCTTGACGCAGGTGGTCGATCACCGATTGCACATCGGCGGCGGCACCCGACAAGCCCCCATTGATGCCCTCAGGGGCCAGCAACACCAAGCCCTTGACGCGGTGGGCCAGACACAGCGCCTGCAAGGGCGCTTGCAAAGCGGCATGGTCGGGCAAAGCGACAAACTTGTAAAACGATGCGGTGAAAAACCGAGGGGCGGTGCCGCCAAGGGATGCGTCCATGGGCAGCACCTTATGCCAACAACCCTGCCACCGCACAACGCGCCGCGGCCAAATCCCACCCCGCCCATCCGCAGTTTTTGAAAAACACGGTTGACCCCGCTGTCGCGCCCCTGCTGTTTGGCGGGCTGTGGCGCACCACATCGCCCAACGTGGGCAGTGCGCGCACATCGATGCCGGCTTGCAACAAATCGCCCGCTTCGTGGTCGGCGTCGCGGGTGTCGACCACCAAGCGCGCGTCCTGCGCCAGCGCTTGGCACACGGGTATGGACCATTCGGCCATCTGGGGGGTGAATGCGCCCACCGCCGACACAAACGCGCCCGGGGGCGGTGCGGTGGTCATCACCACGGCCAAGGCCGGTGTGGTGGTCATCACCCAAGCGCAGTCGCCCACCACGGTGTTGGGGTCTGACACCGTCTGCGCTTGCATGCCCAAGCTAAGCGCGTGCTGCACCAAGGCCTGTGCACTGGCCGGGCTGCGCGAATGCACCATCACCTGTTGCACACCCATGCCGGCATGAAAGGCCTCCAAATGGGCGCGGCCTTGGTCGCCCGCACCCACAATGAGCATGGGTCCACGCAGGCTGGGAGACAGCTTTTGGGCTGCCAACAAAGACACCGCCGCGGTGCGCCGCGCCGTCACCGTGGGGCCATCGAGCAGTGCCACACGCTGACCGGTTTGGGTGTCGAAGACCAAAATGTCGCCTTGCACCGGGGGCAAACCGCGCTGTCGGTTGCTGGGCAACACGGTGATGATTTTGGTGATGGCGATGCGGGCATCGTGCGCCGGCATCACAAACAAACTGTTGCCCTGGCCCACAGGCAACACCATGCGCGGCGGCACCGCCACGCTGGGGTCCAGCAACACGGCTTCGATGGCCGAGGCCAGCGCCGAAAAAGGCAGGGCCGCCGCTGTGGCTTGGGCGTCCCAAATCGCGTTGGAGCGGGGTTTCATCGGTTGAGCAGGGTTTCAATGCCCGGGGGCACCGCTTGATAGGGATGGGCTTGCAACAAATCCAGGTTCAAGCCCAGTTGATATTGTCCAGGCTGCGGCACGCCCAAAGCGCCGCGCTGGGGCTGCAAGTCCACGCCCTGCGTCAGGCTGTCGTACATCGGGCTTTCGTCAAATTGCAGCTCGAGCATGGCGCATTCGGGTGCCGCCAATGCCACTTGCCAGCTGTGCCAGGTGCACACCGGCCCGGAGGGGTTGTGCGGTGAAAAAGCCACCCCATGCGCTGCGGCACGCTGGGCAATGCGCAGCATTTCTGATGGACCACCGCAGTACTTCACATCGGGCATGACCACGTCGTACAAGGCTTCGTCAAACAAGGTTTGAAAAGAGGCCATGCCCACCTGGGTTTCTGCGGCTGCGAGCAAAACCCCTTGGTCATTGGCGGCTTGGCGCAGTCGGCGCATGGCGGGCCAATGGGCATGGGTCTCGGCCAAGGGGCATTCAAACCAGTGCAAGTTGGCGGGCGCCAAGTCGCGCAAGGTTTGCAGCGCACGGGCCTCGTCAAAGCGCCAATGGCAATCGACCATCAGCAGGGCCTGCGGGCCCAAGGCATCGCGCAAAGCCCGCATGCAGTCCACACCATGGTGAATTTTGGCTTGGCCCTGGGCCGTGCCACACAAGGCCGGCGTGAGCCCGTCAAAGGGGGCGGCTTTGAAACGCTCGAAGCCCAGCGCTTGGGCGCGCAAAGCGGTGTCCACAAACCCTTGGGGGCTGCGATCGGTGGTGGCGCGGTTGATGTTGGCGTACAGCGGCACCACCTGGCGCTGCACCGGGCCCCATATGCTGTGGGGTGCGCAACCCGCGTGTTGGGCTTGCAAGCCCAACACGGCTTGCAAGAAAGCGCTGACCACGGTGTTGCCCACCAAGCCACCCGGCGACGCCGGGGCCGCGCGCACCTGTTGCTGGGCTTGGTCCAAGTTCAGACCCAGCCAATCGCTGCGCCATTGCTGGCAGACGGTGTCGAGCATCGGCTCCCAACCGTTCAACGAGCCCTCGCCCCAGCCCACGGCACCGCTGCTGTCGGTCACCGATAAAAACCACCAATTGGTTTTGGGCGAGACGTGCAACACATGGCTGTCGACGCGGGTGATGGTGGTCATGATTGACCGGGTGTGGTGCGTCCAGCCCCCCCGAGATCTGCCAATCGATCGGCCAAGTCGTTGAAGTCGTGCGCCGCCACCGTGAAGCGCGACAAATCGCCTTGCCGAATGGTGACGCCAGGGCCGTGCTCCAGGGGGCGAGACACATAGGCGGTTTGCAAACCACACGCTGCGGCCGCGTCCAAATCGTCCTCATGGCTGGCCACCAACATCACTTGCGCGGGGCGCACATCAAACACCTCGGCCACGCCCAAATAGGTTTCAGGGTCGGGCTTGTAATGGCGAAACACCTCGGCCGACAAAATCAAGTCCCAAGGCAAGCCAGCGTGCTTGGCCATGTTGGCCAGCAAGCCCAGGTTGCCGTTGGACAAGGTGCACAAGGTGAAGTGCGCCTTCAACCGCTGCATGCCCGCGATGGTGTCTGGCCACGGTGCCAAGCGATGCCAAGCGCGATTGAGGTGTTGGCGCTGGCCCTCGCCCAAGTCATGGCCCCGGGCCTTCAGCACCTGGTCCAAGATGCGCCGGTGCAAGTCATCGATCTTGGTCCAGCCCAGCTGGCCCGAGCGCACCTCGGCCATGGCCGGTTTGTAGCCCGCGCGCCAAGCGGTGGCAAAGGCGTTGCCGTCTTCACCCGGGATGAGTGCAGTGACTTCGCGGCTGATCGAGCCATGCCAATCGACCACCGTGCCGAACACATCAAAGGCCAAGATCAAGGGTGCAGGTTGCATGGCGTGCCTTTACAAAAAAGAGGTCGCCCCAGCGACCCAAGTCAGAACCCATACTGTGGCATGATTTCCCAAAGCCCCGTGCCACAGCCAAGTCAACGGGGACACTATATATAAAGAGACATGCCCGCCACCCCTTTGTCCTTTTACAGGCCGCCAGGCCAGCACCCTTGAGCACACCCACCGGTCGCTGGCAAGCCTTGCAAGCCATTTGGCGCTTGCTGTTTTCAGGCTTTGTGTTTTCCACCGTGCGCTGGTTGGAGATGCTGGCCATGGGCTTATTCGCCTACCGGGTCACTGAATCGGCCTTCATCGTGGCCTTGCTGAGCATGGCTCGGTTGCTACCGATGGCTTTGTTTGGGGCCTTGATGGGCGCACTGGCAGAGCGCTTTGATACCCGCTTGTCTTTGGTGTGGATGGTCGGCACCTCACTGCTGACCAGCGCGGTTTTGGCCGTGCTGGCCAGCATGGGGTGGTTGAGCATTTGGCACCTGGGCGTGGGCAGCTTTGTCAACGGCATTTGCTGGGCGGCGGACAACCCCGTGCGGCGCATGATGATTGGCGAAGCGGTGGGTGCGCAGCGGGTCGGACCGGCCTTGTCGGTGGACGTGGGCATGAACAATGTGAGCCGGGTCATTGGGCCCATGTTGGCCGGTTTGCTGCTGGCCCAGTTTGACATTGCCGGGGTGTTTTGGCTGGGTCTGGTGCTGCACGGTTTCAGTTTATGGGTGGTCTGGCACCTGGCCCCAGGCAAAAAACGCCCTGTGATTCATCCTTTGTCACTGTTGGGGCCGATGCGCGAGGGTTTCGCCATGGCCCGCCAAGACGACCGCTTGATCGGCATTTTGTCGATCACCGCCATCTTCAATGTGTTTGGCTGGCCCTTCACCAGCATGATCCCGGTCTTGGCCAGCGACGCCTTGCACTTGGGCAACCAGGAGGTGGGCTTGCTGGCCAGTTGTGAGGGCGTGGGTGGCTTGGTGGGCGCTATTTTGTTCGCCAGCTTTGCCAAAACCCAGTGGTATGGGCGCATTTATGTGGGGGCCGTGGTCATGTATTTCACGACCGCTGTGGGTTTCGCGCATGCCCACAGCGTGACCTTGGCCGCGCTGCTGCTGTTGCTCAATGGCCTGGGCGCAGTGGGGTTTGCGGTGATGCAAACCACCTTGATTTACCGCGACTCACCCGTGGCGCTGCGCGCACGCTTGCTGGGGGTGCTGACCGCCTGCATTGGGGTAGGCCCGATTGGGTTTTTCTACATCGGTGTGTTGGCCGATGCCCTGAGCCCTTCCATGGCCACGCTGGCCATGGCGGTGCAAGGCATGGTGGCTCTGGCGCTGACCCGGCGCTATTGGCTGAAGTTTTTTTGAGTCCGCCAAAGCTCACCATGGCAAGATGGGCCATGCGCGCAGAATTTCATTCCACCGAATCCCGCTCTGGGGCACAGGCTTTTTTCCGCGCCATCTGGATCTGCGCCCTGGTGTGCGCCATGCCCTGGGCGCTGGCCCAGCCCAGCGAATGCGGCTTCATCAAAGACCCCGAACGCCAAGCCTATTGCCGCGCGGTCAATGGTGGCAGTGAAGCGCAATGCGGTTTTATCCGCGACAGCGATTTGCAAGCGCGCTGCCGCGCCGAAAGCGGTGGTGGTGCCGCCCAATGCGGCTTCATCCGCGACAAAGACGCCCAGGCCGCTTGCCGCGCCAGCTTGCAAAGCCAACGGCCAGCGGCGGGGTCATCGAGCAGCCAATGCGGGTTCATTCAAGACGCAGACCAACAAGCGCATTGCCGCGCCACCACCGGTGGCGGGCCCGGCCAATGTGGGTTTATCCGCAACCTGGACTTGCAAGCCCTGTGCCGGGCCGAAACCGGCGGCGGTGCAGGTCAGTGTGGCTTCATCAAAGACCGCGACATGCAAGCGGCCTGCCGCGCCAAAGTGCGGCGCTGAAAAGGCCGTCAAACCCGTTCGTACATCGTGACCACACAGGCCCCGCCCAGACCGAGGTTGTGTTGCAAGGCCAGTCGAGCCCCGGCCACCTGGCGGCGCCCTGCGGTGCCGCGCAACTGCTGGACCAATTCTGTGCATTGCGCCAAGCCGGTGGCCCCCAAGGGATGGCCTTTGCTGAGCAAACCGCCCGAGGGGTTGGTCACCACCTGGCCGCCGTAGGTGTTGTCGCCATCGTCGACAAATTGTTGCGCCCCGCCGCGTGGGCACAAACCCAGCGCTTCGTATGACAGCAATTCGTTTTGGGCAAAGCAGTCGTGCAGCTCCACCACGTCGATGTCTTTTGGGCCCACGCCAGCCGCTTCGTACACCGCCGTGGCCGCTGCTTGGGCCATGCCAAAGCCCACCACTTCGCGCATGTCCTGGGCTTCAAAGGTGCGGGCGCGGTCGGTGGTCATGGCCTGGGCGCGGATGCGCACGCTGGGGGCCAGCCCATGTTGTTGGGCAAACGCTGGGCTGCACACAAGGGCAGCCGCCGCGCCGCAGGTGGGCGGGCAGGCCATCAAGCGGGTCATCACCCCGGGCCACAACATGGGCGAGGCCATCACCTGTTCGGTCGTCACCTCATCGCGGAACAGAGCCAAGGGGTTGTTCGCGGCATGGCGGCTGGCCTTGGCGCGGATCTTGGCAAAGGTCTCCAGCGGCGTGCCAAATTCATTCATGTGGGCCAAACCTGCCCCGCCAAAGTAGCGCAGCGCCAAGGGAATTTCGGCATGCCCCACCAGGGCTTGGGTGGCTTCGTCAAACCGATCAAATGGGCTCGCACGGTCCGGGAACTGCACGCCCAAGGCACCAGGGGTCATTTGCTCAAAGCCCAAGGCCAAGGCGCATTCCACGGCCCCCGACGCCACGGCTTGGCGGGCCAAATACAGGGCCGTAGACCCTGTGGAGCAGTTGTTGTTGACATTGACGATGGGAATGCCCGTCATGCCCACCTCGTACAAAGCGCGCTGGCCGGCGGTGGAGTCGCCGTACACATAACCCACATAGGCCTGTTGCACATCGGCGTAGCCCAAGCCGGCATCGTGCAAGGCCAAGCGCACCGCCTCAGAAGCCATCACCGGATACGGCTGCGCCGCACTGGGCTTGGCAAAGGGCACCATGCCCACGCCCGCCACCAACACTGAATTTTTCATCATGGCCTTTCGCTGACAAGCCGCCCCTTGGACTTGTCCAGGCATCATAAAGCGGGCTTTTGGGTCAGCGGTGCCACCGCATCAATAGGTTTCCAAGTGCAAGCGGCCTTCTTGCTTGAGGGATGACCCCAGGCTTTCCCAATTCAGGCCCGCTTGGGTGACCACATCCCGCAAGGCCAGCACCACGCCTTCTTCCATGCTCTTCAAGCCGCAGACATAGATGTAGGTGTTGGGATCTTTGAGCAAGGCCACCAAGTCGGCACTGCGTTCGCGCATCAGGTCTTGCACATAGCGTTTGGTTTGGCCCGCTTCGCGCGAGAACGCGAAGTTGATGTCAATGAAGTCTTTGGGCAGCTTTTGCAAGGGGCCAAAGTAAGGCAACTCTTTTGGGGTGCGCGCGCCAAAGAAGAGCATGAGTTTTCCGCCTTCAAACTTGCCGCTTTGGCGCAAGCGCCGACGCCACTCGGTCATCGCACGCATGGGCGCGCTGCCGGTGCCTGTGCAAATCATCACGATGTGGGACTTGGGGTGATTGGGCATCAAGAAGCTGCTGCCAAAGGGGCCAATCACCTGAACAGAATCGCCTGTTTGGAGGTCGCACAAATAATTGGATGCCACGCCCTTGACCGGCTGGCCCGCGTGGTCCTCCACCACCCGTTTCACCGTGATCGACAGGTTGTTGTAGCCGGGTCGCTCGCCATTGCGCGGGCTGGCAATTGAATACTGGCGCGCATGGTGCGGCTTGCCTTGCGCATCGACACCTGGGGGCACGATGCCAATGGATTGGCCTTCCAAGGCGGGGAAGGGCATGGGGCCAAAGTCCAAGACGATGTGGTGGGTTTCGTTGGTTGTGCCCGCTTCGTTCACTTGCACATTGCCCACCACGGTGGCGCTGATCGGCGCCTTGGGACCATGCAAGTTGGTGTACGGATGGGCGGCAGACCAAGGCGGCACAGTGGCACCATAGGCGGCCGAATGGAACACCTCGCTGGGGCTGGTGGATGCGGCGCTTTGGGCGCTCACTTCTGCCGACACTGTGGCGACCGCAGACGCATCTGCACCCATGGCCAACAACTCGGTCTCCGACAGCACAGGGGGCAAATCGTCCCAAGAGAATTGTTCCTCCAGGGTGTACGCCGAAGATTTGGGCCGCATGTGCCAGTTGTCAATCGAGCCGGTGGGGCACGGTGGCACACAGGCCATGCAGAAATTGCACTTATCGGCCATCACCACGTAGTTGCGGCTGTCATGCGTGATGGCACCCACCGGACACGTGGCCTCGCAGGTGTTGCACCGGATGCATATTTCCGGGTCAATCAAATGCTGGTTGAACAGTTCGGCAGGTGCATTCATGGCCAAGGCGCCTTATCGGGGTTCAGTTGAAACGAACATAGTCAAAATTCACGGGCTGGCGGTTGATGCCCATGACGGGCGGCGCAATCCAATTGGCGAATTTTCCGGGTTCTACCACACGGCCCATCAGGCTGGCGACAAAAGCGCGGTCTTCGTTGCTGGGCAACCACTCGCCGACTTGGGCCATCCACTCGGCTTTGGTGACCACTTGGCCATCGGGCGTGATGTTGGAGCCCGACAAAGAACCGATGTTGCGGTGAAACGCTTTGTGCGGCGCCTTCAATGTGAAGGGGATGCCCGCCTTGGTGATCACGCGGTTCCAGCGGTCAATGCCACTGACGGAGTCGGTGATGTAGTCGTCGCGCAGCACTTCGTTCAGCGCGTTGAGCATCGGCACTTCTTTTTCGACCAGCTTGCCGTCTTCCACCGACAAAATTTTGTAGCTGTTGCCCTTCAAGACGTGGTCATCTCCACGCTTGCTTTCTTCGTAGCGGCCTTTCAGACCCGAGCTGTAGAAGGTGGCGGCGTTGGACGATTGGTCGGCACCGAACAAGTCGATGGTCACCGAGAAATGGAAGTTGATGTAGCGCTGGATGGTGGGCAAATCGATCACACCAGCGGCGCGCAACTTGGCCACGTCGTCGGTTTTGAGCTGGTTCATCACTTCCACGGTGCGCTGGATGGTGCGGCTCACGCCCGACTCGCCCACAAACATGTGGTGCGCCTCTTCGGTCAACATGAACTTGGTGGTGCGCGCCAAGGGGTCAAAAGCGGACTCGGCCAAGGAACACAACTGGAACTTGCCGTCTCGGTCGGTGAAGTAGGTGAACATGAAGAAGCTCAACCAGTCGGGAGTCTTCTCATTGAACGCCTGCAAGATGCGCGGATTGTCTTCATTGCCGCTGTTGCGCTGGAGCAAGGCATCGGCTTCTTCGCGGCCATCTTTGCCGAAGTATTTGTGCAACAGATAGACCATGGCCCACAGGTGACGGCCTTCTTCCACATTGATTTGGAACAGGTTGCGCAGGTCGTACATGCTGGGGGCGGTGAGGCCCAGGTGGCGCTGCTGCTCGACCGATGCCGGCTCGGTGTCGCCTTGCGTCACGATGATGCGGCGCAGGTTGGCGCGGTGCTCGCCAGGCACGTCTTGCCAGGCCTTTTCACCGATGTGGTCACCGAAGTGGATCTTGCGGTCTTGCTCGCCTGGGTTCAAAAACACGCCCCAGCGGTAGTCGCGCATCTTGACGTGGCCAAACTGGGCCCAGCCTTGCGGGTCGACGCTGATGGCGGTGCGCAGGTAAACGTCCATGTCAGTGGAGCCTTCGGGGCCCATGTCGTCCCACCAGTTGATGAAGTTGGGCTGCCATTGTTCGAGCGCGCGTTGCAGCGTGCGGTCTTCGGCCAGGTTGACGTTGTTGGGTATTTTTTCGCTGTAGTTGATGGCAGACATGCGGTTCTCCAGAAATTGACGCAACGGTGGGGGAATATTTCGGTTGCAGCAGGCACCACCGGGAAGCCTTCCGCACAACGCAAAACATCAAACGCGGTTCATGTCGAAAGCGGCTTTTTCGCCTTTGCCATAAACCTTCAAAGCACCTTTTTCACCAACCGCATTGGGGCGGTTGAAGATCCAGTTTTGCCAAGCGGACAAGCGCCCAAAGATGCGTGTCTCCATGCTTTCTTTTTGGGCAAAACGCAAGTTGGCTTCCAAGCCCGTCAAGCTGTCGGGCGACATCGCTGCTCGCTCTTCCACGGCCAAACGGATTTCGTCTGCCCAGTCAATGTCGTCTGGTGCAGCGGTCACCAAGCCCAAGGCCAAGGCTTTGGTGGCATCCAGCGATTGACCAATCACGCCACGTGCATTTTCAAGCGGCCCCACCTCTTCGTAGAAGCGGCGTTGCAAACGCGATTGGTGGTTGACCATGGGGAAGAAGCCAAAGTTCATTTCACTCAATGCCAAATGCGGTGCTTTTTCGGGGCTGTCGGGCAAGTCCAGCATGTAGGCCCGGTCTGCGGCCAATGCCAGCTCAGCCAAGGTGCCTGCAAAGCAGGAACCTTCATCGATCAGGGCGAACAGGGAGCGCGATGTCACATCCACACGCGCCAGCGTGCGGCGCAACATGCCAATGGTTTCGTTGACAAACCAGTGGTCTTGGTGCTGGGCCAAGATGGCATCGCTTTGCAAAGCCAGATTGGCGTCACCGGCTGTTTTGATCAGCCAAGTGCCCATGTCGAGCTCGTTGGTGCGCAAATTCAAAATGGCGTCATCCAATTCACGCGCCATTTGCAGCGGGTACCAATGGGCACCAGCGGCCAAGATGGCATTCAGGTCTTGCGGCAATGCCGCTTTGGGGGCATGCACGGTCAATGTGGCGGTGCGTTTGGCGCGGTCGATGGCCACGTTCACGTATTCATAGTTGATGCTGTCCGCTCCTATCACCCGTTGCAGCGGGGTCAGTGCCACCCCTTGACCCACGGCTGATAAGCCGGGCCGCTTGCAGTGGGCTGCTGGCTGGTTGGCGCGGGCCATCACCGCCGCTTGGAACTGTGCAGGCTTGGCGACTTCATCGACCAAGCGCCAATCCACCGCACGCTGGCCGCGCACGCCTTCCACACTGGTGCAGAAGATGTCTGCATGATCGTGGCGCACTTTGCGCTTGTCGGTCACGCGGGTCAACCCACCTGTGCCGGGCAACACCCCCAGGAGCGGCACCTCGGGCAAGGACACGGCCGATGAGCGGTCGTCCACCAACACGATCTCGTCACACGCCAATGCCAATTCGTAGCCCCCGCCCGCGCATGCACCGTTGACGGCCGCGACAAACTTCAAACCGCTGTGGCGGCTGCTGTCCTCGATGCCGTTGCGTGTCTCGTTGGTGAATTTGCAGAAGTTCACCTTCCAAGCATGGGTCGATACCCCGAGCATGAAGATGTTGGCACCAGAACAAAAGATGCGGTCCTTCAAACTGGTCACGACCACGCTTTTGACTTCGGGGTGCTCAAAGCGAATCCGGTTCAAGGCGTCGTACAACTCAATATCCACCCCCAGGTCGTAACTGTTGAGCTTGAGTTTGTACCCAGGGCGAATGCCGCCGTCTTCGTTGATGTTGAGTTGCAAGGTGGCGGTCTCACCCTCGTATTTCACCGACCAATGTTGGTATTGGCTGGGCTCGATCATGTAATTGACGCTGGTGTTTGGGCTCATGTCTCGGTCTCCTGGTTGAATGGGGCACATGCGGTTGAATGGGGAGAGGTTTCCGACCTCGTGATTGCAGTATACTGCATTTTTATTTTAAACATGCATTTTTATGCATTAGGGTAAACACTATCCCCATTGACCTCACAGGTACGCCGTTCACAAGGGCATTTTCATGACCGACCTCAAACGTGAACGCAAGATTTGGAAGCTTTCCTCCAGGGCTTGGGCGCTGGTGTCCAGCACCATGTCCGCTTTGGCATAAAACTCTGAGCGACCTTGCAAGATCATCTTCAGGTCTTCAATGGCCTGCGCACTGCCCGCCATGGGGCGCATATCGCCTTGGGCGGCAACGCGTGACAAATGGTCCTCTGGTTTGGCTTGCAACCACACCGTGTAGCAGTGGGAAAGCATTTCATTGAAGGTCGCGGTGTCTGACACCAAACCGCCTGGGGTGGCAATCACCACCTCTGGATAGACTTGAATCGTCTCCTCCAATGCACGCCGCTCGTATCTGCGGTACGCATGGGTGCCGTAGAGGTTGTGGATTTCAGAAATGCTGCAGCCGGCAAACCTCTCGATCTCGCGACTCAGCTCGACAAACGCGTAGCCCAAGTCGGCGGCCAAGCGGGCACCCAAAGTGGATTTACCCGCCCCCCTCAAGCCAATCAAAGCGATTCGATGGGTTCGCGCAGCGTCGGTGGTGGCGCCAAACATCTCTGCAATGTTCACGCGCACGCGGCGCAATTCAGCCTCGCTGCGCGGGCCCAGCATTTCACGCAGCAACAACCATTCAGGAGAGGTGGTGGTGACATCGCCCAACAACTCCGCCAGCGTGCACTGCAAAGCACCGGCCACTTGCAACAAGACCAAGATCGAAGCATTGCCTTCGCCATATTCAAGGCTGGCCAAATGTCTTTCGGACACACCGGCCGCCATGGCCACCGCCTTGCGCGTCATCCCGCGTCGAGCGCGCAATACACGCACCCGCTCTCCCAGAGCGGCCAAAAATGGGTTCTTCACATCGACTGCTTCTGCCATTTGTCACTTTCAAATCAAAGCGATTAGGGACAAACCCTAATCTGCAATATACTGCTTGCCATGCTTTTTATTGCGTGTTAATCTTCAGACAAGCATAATAATTCATGTTTGAGACCATGACAAGCAGCCAGGTGCGCCAGGACATCCTGGCGCACACCACATTCGGCTGTCTTCACCCAGAAAGCGCACCATGACAGAACTTCTCTCCAATTTCATCGGCGGACAGTGGCGGGCTGGCAAAGGTGCCGGCACGGCTTTGCACGACCCCGTGCTGGGCACCGAACTGGTCCGGGTGGATGCCACTGGGCTTGACTTGCCTGCCGCATTCGCCTTTGCACGCCAGCAGGGGGGCTCCGCCTTGCGCGCACTCACCTACCGACAACGCGCCGCCTTGTTGAGCGCAGCCGCGAAAGTCCTGCAAGCCAACCGTGATGCGTACGACGACATCTCCACCGCCAACAGCGGTACCGTGAAAAACGACACCGCGGTGGACGTGGACGGCGGCATTTACACCTTGGGCACCTACGCCAAGATGGGCGAGGGTTTGGGCGATGTGCATTTTCTGCACGACGGCGAGCCCGCTCGACTGGCCAAAGACCCCTTGTTCCAATCGCAACACGTGCTCACCCCCACGCGCGGCGTCGCGCTGTTCATCAACGCCTTTAATTTCCCGTCGTGGGGTTTGTGGGAAAAAGCCGCACCGGCCCTGTTATCGGGCGTGCCGGTCATCGTCAAGCCAGCAACGACCACGGCTTGGTTGACCCAGCGCATGGTCAAAGACGTGGTGGACGCAGGCATCTTCCCCGCCGGCGCCCTGTCCGTGATTTGCGGCAGCTCGGCAGGTTTGATGGACCAACTCGAGCCCTTTGATGTGGTGTCGTTCACAGGGTCTGCCGACACAGCGGCCATCATTCGATCGCACCCTGCGGTGACCCGCAAGTCTGTTCGCGTGAACATCGAGGCCGACAGTGTCAACTCCGCATGGCTGTTGCCCAGCGAAGCCGCGGGCAGCGAGGCCTTTGATTTGCTGATCAAAGAAGTGGCACGCGAAATGACGGTCAAGTCAGGTCAAAAATGCACGGCCATTCGCCGTGTTTTTGTGCCGGAAAGTCTTTATGACCCTGTGACCCAAGGCTTGTCAGCGCGCTTGGCCAAAACCACGGTGGGCAACCCAAGGCATGAGAGCGTGCGCATGGGCGCGGTGGTGAACCGAGCGCAGTTCCATGCCGTGCAAGAAGGTTTGGCCCATTTGAAAACCCAAACCACCGTGTTGCACGATGGCAATGTGCACGCCCTGGTGGACGCCGATGCGGCCGTGGCTTGCTGCCTGGGGCCCACCCTGCTGGGCACCGGTGACGCCAATGGCAGCGATGCAGCAGACCGCGTCCATGACACCGAGGTGTTCGGCCCCGTGGCCACTTTGGTGCCGTATCGCAGCAACGACCTGGCACACGCGCTGCACCTCATCCGCCGTGGCCAAGGCTCATTGGTGGCCTCGGTTTACGGCAGTGACCATGCCGCACTGGCCCAAGCCGCGTTACAACTCACCGACAGCCACGGACGGGTGCATGTGATCAGCCCCGATGTGGCCGCCCTGCACACGGGACACGGCAATGTCATGCCGCAATCGCTGCATGGTGGCCCCGGCCGTGCCGGCGGCGGCGAAGAATTGGGCGGCTTGCGCGCCCTGAATTTCTACCACCGCCGGGCCGCGATACAGGCCAGCACCGCTGTGTTGACATCATTCAAATAAAACCAAACCGCATCGAATTGGAGGAGACAACATGAGCCACGAACAAAAAGAAACCGCAGACGTCCCTGCACCCCCCGAGCAATTCAACTTTGCCGACTTCTTGCTAACGCGAAATGCAGACCATGCCCATCGCCCGGCCTTCATCGACGACAACCACACATTGACCTACGGCGAATTGACCACACGGGTTCGCCGCATGGCCACTGGGCTGCGCAGCTTGGGAATTCGCCGCGAGGAACGGGTGTTGCTGTTGATGCAAGACTGCAACGATTGGCCTGTCAGTTTTTTGGGGGCCTTGTACGCCGGCCTGGTGCCGGTGGCCGTGAACACCCTGCTGACCGCCGATGACTACGCCTATATGCTGGCGCACTCGCGGGCCCAAGCGGTGTTGGTTTCGGGTGCTTTGCTGCCCACCCTGACAGCGGCCATGACCCGCTCGGACCACGAAGTGACCCAGGTGATCGTGTCCAAGCCGGCAGCCCCCTTGCAAGCGGCAGACATCGAACTGGAAGCGTTTTTGCAAGCCCACCCACCCATGGCCAAAGCGGCCGCCACCCAGGCCGATGACCCCGGCTTTTGGCTTTACTCATCGGGCTCGACCGGCCGTCCCAAAGGCACGGTTCACTCCCATGCCAACCCGTATTGGTCGTCCATGCTTTATGGCCAAAACACCTTGAAGCTCACATCCAATGACGTGTGTTTTTCAGCGGCGCCAGAACTTAACGGTCTGACTGACAAAGCCATTGCAAACAAAATGATGGATCGTGAATGGT
>CANFPJ010000001.1 GCA_947448885.1 Comamonadaceae bacterium | reverse complement strand
TGTGCTACTTAACGTGTAACTGTAAAGTCTTTTCTCAATAAAATCAACAGACTTTTTGAGTTTGTGGAACTTTTGTGTAAGTAGAAAACCTATATAAATCAACTACTTATGTTCAAAAAGTCACTCCCACTCAATGGTGGCCGGCGGTTTGCTGCTCACATCATAGGTGACACGGTTGATGCCACGCACTTCGTTGATGATGCGACTCGACACTTTTTTCAACAAGGCATAGGGCAGCTCAGCCCAATCGGCGGTCATGAAGTCGCTGGTTTGCACGGCGCGCAAAGCCACCACGTACTCATAGGTGCGCCCGTCACCCATCACACCCACGCTTTTCACCGGCAAAAACACGGTGAAGGCTTGGCTGGTCAGGTCGTACCAACTTTTGCCGCTGTCGTCTTTGAAGTGGTGAAGCTCTTCAATGAAGATGGCGTCGGCTCGGCGCAGCAGGTCGGCGTATTCTTTTTTCACCTCGCCCAAAATGCGCACGCCCAGGCCCGGGCCGGGGAAGGGATGGCGGTAGACCATCGATGGCGGCAGGCCCAGGGCCACGCCCAACTCGCGCACCTCGTCTTTGAACAAGTCGCGCAAGGGCTCCAACAATTTCAAGCCCAGTTGCGCGGGCAAGCCACCCACGTTGTGGTGGCTTTTGATGGTGACGGCTTTTTTGCTTTTGGCCCCACCCGACTCGATCACATCGGGGTAAATCGTGCCCTGGGCCAAGAAGGTCGCGCCTTTGTGGCCGCCCTGCCCGGCTTTGAGCTTGGCGGCCTCGGCCTTGAACACATCGACAAACAAGCCGCCGATGATTTTGCGCTTGGCCTCTGGGTCGGTCACACCCGCCAGCTTGCCGAGGAACAAATCGGCCGCGTCCACGCGGATCACTTTGGCGTGCAGTTTGCCGACAAACATCTCCATCACCGCATCACCCTCGTTCAAGCGCAGCAGGCCGTGATCAACAAACACGCAGGTGAGCTGGTCGCCGATGGCGCGGTGTATGAGTGCGGCCGCCACGGATGAATCTACACCGCCCGACAAGCCCAAAATGACTTCTTCATCGCCCACTTGGGTGCGGATTTTTTCGACCGCTTCGCTGATGTAGTCGCCCATGATCCAGTCCGGATGGGTCTGGCAAATGCCCAGCACAAAGCGTTCTATCAAGGCCCGGCCCTGCACGGTGTGGGTGACTTCGGGGTGAAATTGCACGCCGTAAAAACGGCGTTGCTCGTCGGCCATGCCCGCAATGGGGCAACTGGGCGTGCTGGCCATGACTTTGAAGCCCGGTGGCAAGGCAGACACTTTGTCGCCATGGCTCATCCAAACTTTCAGCAGGCCGTGGCCTTGGTCATTGACCATGTCTTGGATGTCTTTGAGCAAAGCGGTGTGGCCATGGGCGCGCACCTCGGCATAACCAAACTCACGCTTGGCCATGCCGTTGACCATTTCAGCCGCTGACACCTGCCCACCCAACTGTTGGGCCATGGTTTGCATGCCGTAGCAAATGCCCAGCACGGGGACACCGAGTTCAAACACCGCTTGAGGGGCGCGGTCTGTGCTTTCTTCGTAGGCACTGGCATGGCTGCCTGATAACACAATGCCGCGCAACTGCCCATCACTGGCAAAGTCGCGCAGCCAAGCATCGCTCACATCACAGGGATGGACCTCGCAATACACATGGGCCTCACGCACCCGGCGCGCGATCAGTTGGGTGACTTGCGAGCCGAAGTCGAGGATCAGAATTTTTTGGTGTGTCATGAGGCAATTAAAAAAGCGGTCTCAAACGCAAAGATCAGTCAGCCCGGTAATTCGGCGCCTCTTTGGTGATTTGAACATCGTGCACATGGCTTTCGCGCATGCCGGCAGCGGTGATTTGCACAAATTCGGCCTGGTTTTTCATGGCTTCGATGGTGGCGCAGCCGCAATAGCCCATGGCAGCACGCAAACCACCGGCCATTTGGTAGACGATGTTGACCATCGAGCCTTTGTAGGGCACCCGACCTTCAATGCCTTCGGGGACCAATTTGTCGGCATTGGGATTGCCGGTCGAAGACTCTTGAAAATACCGGTCGGCACTGCCTTGTTGCATGGCGCCAATGCTGCCCATGCCCCGGTAACTTTTGTAACTGCGGCCTTGGTACAGCACGATTTCTCCCGGCGCCTCTTCGGTGCCAGCAAACATGCCACCCATCATCACGGTGGAGGCCCCGGCGGCAATGGCCTTGGCGATGTCACCGCTGTAGCGAATGCCGCCATCGGCAATCAAAGGGATGCCGGTGCCTTGCAGCGCTTGGGACACGCCGTCAATGGCGGTGATTTGGGGCACGCCCACACCGGCCACGATGCGGGTGGTGCAAATCGAGCCCGGCCCAATGCCGACCTTGACCGCGTCTGCACCCGCCTCGGCCAAGGCCAAGGCAGCGGCACCAGTGGCAATGTTGCCGCCCACCACATCAATCTGGGGGTAGTTCTGTTTGACCCAGCGCACCCGTTCGATCACGCCCTTGCTGTGGCCATGGGCGGTGTCGACCACGATCACATCGACGCCGGCATGGACCAAGGCTTCCACCCGCTCTTCGGTGCCCTCGCCCACGCCCACGGCCGCGCCCACGCGCAAGCGCCCCGCTGAATCGCGGGCGGCATTGGGAAAGCTGGTTTGTTTGGTGATGTCTTTGACGGTGATGAGGCCTTTGAGTTCGAATGAATCGCTCACCACCAACAAGCGCTCGAGCTTGTGCTTGTTGAGCAAGGCTTTGGCCTCTTGCGGGGTGACACCTTCGGGCACGGTGATCAGCTTGTCCAGCGGGGTCATGATTTCACGCACCTGCACGTCGTAGCGCTGCTCAAAGCGCAAATCGCGCCCGGTGACGATGCCCACCACCTGCTTGCCTTGGCACACCGGAAAGCCAGAAATGCCCATTTGCTCGGACATGGCCATGACCTGCCTGACCGTGTGCTCTGGGGTGATGACCACCGGGTCGCGCAGCACGCCACTTTCGTAGCGTTTCACTTTGGCCACTTCAGCGGCTTGTTGTTGGGGGGTGAGATTTTTGTGAACGATGCCGATGCCCCCCTCTTGGGCGATGGCAATCGCCAGTCGGGCCTCGGTCACCGTGTCCATGGCCGCTGATACCAGTGGCAAATTCAGTTGGATGCGACGCGAAAAGGGTGTGGACAGCGTGGTGTCCTTGGGCAGGACTTCTGAGAAAGCGGGCACCAGCAACACATCGTCGAAGGTGAGCGCATTGCCTAAGAGGCGCATGGTTGGGCTCCAAAAATCAAATTGTACCGACCCGCCCGGCGCAGGCTGTATACGGTTGTCAGCTTGTCAGCGACGCCCTAATAACCCGGCTTGGCGCCTGGGCGGCGGCGTGCAAACAAACCCGCAGCGCGGGCACCTTGCTTGACGAATCGCTGGCGGCGCGCCTCTTTGGGGTCGACTTGGAGGGGGCGCAAGGCTTCAAGGCGGTCGCCGTGGTGCAACACTTGGTCGGGTGTGGCACGCCGACCCCAAATGGAAGCGTTTGGGAACTCTGGCTGCCCAACCGCTGGGGCGGCAAACCATGCGCTGGCCACCCAAGCATCGCGAACCCGGCTGCCCTCCGGCAAATGCAGCACCACTTCGTGCACCACCCGCGAGGCGGGTGAGTACACCAAGGTGACCTCAATCGTGGGCATAGACCTGTTCCGCGCGCTTGACAAAGGCATCGACCAAGGTGGCGGCAATGCGGTCGAACAAAGGCCCAATGAGCACGGCAAACATGCTGTCAAAGCTGTAATTGAGCTTCAAGTCCACCCGGCAAGCCCGCTCCTGGCCCATGGGCTCAAACAACCAAACGCCGTCCAATTGTTTGAAGGGGCCATCGATCAATTGCACCCGCACCTCGCGCCCTGGGGTGTGGACATTGCGCGTGGTGAAGCTTTTGTGCAGGCCCCCCAGAGCCATGCCAATTTCAGCGGTGACACCGTCTTCGTGGGGTGTGACCACCCTGGCGCGGTCACACCAAGGCAAGAACTGGGGGTAACTGGGCACATCGGTGACCAGGTCGAACATTTCTTGTGCGCTGAACCAAATCAAAACCGACTTGTGGATGGTTTTCATAGAATGGGTGTTTGCACAGTGGCGTTCATCGGTTGATTGTAAGTACCCTGAATGCCCCCATTTAGCCCTCCATGTCCACCAAAGCCCCCAGCACAGCCCGCATCGCCGACAACAAAAAAGCCATCTTCAATTACTTCATTGAGGAGCGTTTTGAAGCCGGCATGGTGCTCGAGGGCTGGGAGGTGAAATCGGTGCGCGAGGGCAAGGTGCAGCTCACCGATGGCTATGTGGTGATCCGCAATGGCGAATTGTTTGTCATTGGCTGCCAAATCAACCCCTTGAACACGGCCTCCACCCATGTGCGGCCCGATTCGGTCCGGACCAAAAAGCTATTGCTGCAAAAAGACGAAATTCGGCGCCTGATCGGCAAGGTCGAGCAAAAGGGCTATACCTTGGTGCCGCTCAATCTGCATTGGAAAAACGGCAAGATCAAGTGCGAGATTGCCTTGGCCAAAGGCAAGGCCGACCACGACAAGCGCGACACCATCAAAGACCGCGAGGGCAAGCGCGAGGTCGAGCGCGCCATGAAGCAGCGCGTTCGCTGAATCAAGGCTTGGTTTTGCGCGGGCCCTTCACGCCTGGGCGCGGGGGCAGACCGGTGTGCTGGGTGAGCATTTGGCCAGGGGCATCGGGCCGGGGCGTGCTGTTTTTGCGCCGAGCGCTCACATAAGCCCCTTGGGTTTGCGGCTGAAAGCTCGGGATGAGGTGATGCTTGCCGTTGCCGATCAAATCACTGCGCCCCATGGCCTTGAGCGCCTCGCGCAACAAGGGCCAATTGTTGGCATCGTGGTAGCGCAAAAAGGCTTTGTGCAGTCGCCGGCGCTTGTCGCCGCGCACGATGTCCACACCTTCGCTGTCGCGCCCGATTTTGCGCAAGGGGTTCTTGCCACTGTGGTACATGGCCGTGGCCGTGGCCATGGGGCTGGGGTAGAAGGTTTGCACCTGATCGGCGCGGAAACCATTTTTTTTCAGCCACATGGCCAAATGCATCATGTCTTCGTCGCTGGTGCCGGGGTGGGCGGCAATGAAATAAGGGATCAGGTACTGCTTTTTACCCGCCTCAGCGCTGTATTGGTCAAACAACTGTTTGAAGCGGTCGTAGCTGCCGATGCCCGGCTTCATCATCTTCGACAAGGGCCCCGTCTGTGTGTGCTCGGGGGCGATCTTCAAATAACCGCCCACATGGTGGGTGGCCAACTCGCGGATGTATTCGGGCGACTCGATGGCCAGGTCGTAGCGCAGCCCTGAACCGATCAGGATTTTCTTCACCCCCTTGATCGCCCGGGCCTTGCGGTACATCTGGATCAAGGGTTGGTGGCTGGTCTTGAGATTGGAGCAAATGCCCGGATAAACACAACTGGGCTTGCGACAGGCGGCCTCAATTTCGGGTGACTTGCAGCCAATGCGATACATGTTGGCGGTGGGGCCACCCAGGTCAGAGATGACGCCGGTGAAACCCGTGACCTTGTCGCGGATGTCTTGGATCTCTTGCAGCACCGATGCCTCGCTGCGGCTTTGGATGATTCGGCCCTCATGCTCGGTGATGGAGCAAAAGGTACAACCCCCAAAGCATCCGCGCATGATGTTGACGCTGAAGCGGATCATCTCCCAGGCGGGAATTTTGGTGGGGCCATCGTGGCGACCTTGCTCGTCGGCATACACCGGGTGTGGCGATCTGGCATAAGGCAGGCCAAACACCAAATCCATTTCGGCCGTGGTCAAGGGGATGGGCGGCGGGGTGATCCACACATCGCGCGCCGTGGCACCCTCGCCGTGGGCTTGTACCAAAGCGCGGGCGTTGCCGGGGTTGGTTTCCAGGTGCAAGACCCGATTCGCATGGGCATACAAAACCGGGTCGCTTCGCACTTGTTCATAAGCGGGCAAGCGGATGACAGTTCGATCGCGTGAAGGCACCTTGGCCCGCCCTTTGCTAAGCCACCCCAGGGGAACCATCATGGGCGTCCCCGAGGTCACTGGGCTTGGCGTTGGCGCACCTGGTGCTGGCGCCTCTGAAGTTGGCGTTGCGGCATCCTGGGCACAGCTCTGGCCCTGGGCCGAGGCTTGCTCGCTGACCATCAGGTAGGGATTGAGGTGCGACTCCACCGGCCCTGGCCGATCCACCTCGGTGGAGTTGATTTCGGTCCAATCCAAGGGCGTGGTGCGGATCACAAAGGCTGTGCCGCGCACATCCGTGATGTTTTGCACCGGCTCTTTGGCGGCCAAGCGGTGCGCGACTTCCACAATGGCGCGTTCTGCGTTGCCGTACAACAGCAAATCGCACTTGGCATCGATCACGATGGAGCGGCGCACTTTGTCTTGCCAATAGTCGTAATGGGCAATGCGCCTGAGCGAGCCTTCGATGCCGCCCATGATGATGGGCACGTCTTTGAAGGCCTCGCGGCAGCGCTGGCTGTAGACAATGGCGGCTCGGTCTGGGCGCTTGCCGGCCACATCGCCAGGTGTATAGGCGTCATCGCTGCGGATTTTTCGATCGGCCGTGTAGCGGTTGATCATGGAATCCATGTTGCCAGCGGTCACCCCAAAAAACAAATTGGGGCGGCCCAATGCCGCAAAAGGTTCGGCGCTTTGCCAATCAGGTTGGGCGATGATGCCCACGCGAAATCCTTGGTTTTCCAGCATGCGGCCAATCACCGCCATGCCAAAACTGGGGTGATCGACATAAGCGTCCCCCGTGACCAGCACCACATCGCAACTGTCCCAGCCCAATTCGGCCATTTCGGCGCGGCTCATGGGCAGGAAGGGTGCGGTGCCAAAACGCGCAGCCCAATGCTTTTTATAACTGCTCAGGGCTTTGGCGGGGCGGCTGAATTCGGAGACATCCACTGAAAAAGAGCCTTATCAAACAACGCGCCAGTGTAAGCCTTGCGCATTCATGTGAGCGCCATGCGTGCCCAATGGCGCATATATCGTGGGGTGAAGCCTTGCACACGCTGGCGGCTGTCACCCACGTTCGATCCCAAGCTGGCGCGAGACTGGGAATGCCTATACTGCCAGCGCCCTGATCGAGCGGCCATGGGCCAGTCATCAAGCGCAGCCCCTCATTCGACATCCATCCCTCACATCACCATGAACACCCTCTTCGCCCAAAGGCTGACCGGCAAGGTCAGCGTCATCACCGGTGCCGCCCAAGGCATTGGCCTGGCCACC
This sequence comes from Comamonadaceae bacterium, assembly GCA_947448885.1. GTDB lineage: Bacteria > Pseudomonadota > Gammaproteobacteria > Burkholderiales > Burkholderiaceae_C > Limnohabitans. Next base: position 106,176 of record CANFPJ010000001.1, on the reverse strand, counting down.
GCCCTTGAATTTGCCCAAGAAGGGGCCACCGTCGTGGTTTGCGATGTGCGACAAGCGGGTGTCGATGCGGCTGTGGCCCAGTGCAAAGCGCTGGGCGTGCCCGTCGCCGGCTGGGTGGTCGATGTGACCCAGCGTGAGATGGTCGACGCCATGGTGCAAAACACCTTGGCGCAGTTTGGGCGCATTGATGTCTTGGTCAACAACGCGGGCATCACCCAAGATGCGCGACTGCAGAAAATGACTTTGGAGCAATTTGACCGGGTGATCGATGTCAATTTGCGGGGCGTGTTCCACTGCGCCCAAGCCGTGTCCGACAGCATGGTGGCCCAAGGCAGCGGCGTGATTTTGAATGCCTCATCGGTGGTGGGCATTTATGGCAATTTTGGACAAACCAACTATGCCGCCAGCAAATTTGGGGTGATTGGTTTCACCAAAACCTGGGCCCGCGAACTGGGGCCCAAAGGCATCCGGGTGAATGCGGTGGCGCCCGGCTTCATCGAAACCCCCATTTTGGCCACCATGCCGGCCAAGGTGATCGACGAGATGCGCGAGCGGGTGCCTTTGAAACGGCTCGGGCAGCCCCAAGACATCGCCCGGGTCTACACCTTTTTGGCCAGCGATCAAGCGGCTTATATCAACGGCGCGGTGATCGAGGTCTCCGGTGGTTTGACCGTATGACCGAGCCCGTGAACCGGCCCCAATCCTGTTGGGATCTGTTTTTGACCTTCACCTGGATGGCCTTGCAAGGCTTTGGTGGGGTGCAAGCGGTGGTGCAGCGGATTTTGGTCGACCAAAAAAAGTGGCTGACCCCCCAAGGTTTTTTGGAAGATTGGTCGGTGGCCCAAACCCTGCCCGGCCCGCATGTGGTGAATTTGACGCTGATGCTCGGCGACCGTTACTTTGGCGCCCGCGGCGCGCTGTGCGCCATCACCGGCCTGATGTTGGCCCCCTGCACTTTGGTGCTGTGTTTTGCGGCCCTTTACCAAGGCCTGTATGAGTTGCCTGCGGTGCGCTCCATGTTGCACGCCATGGGTTGTGTGGTGTCTGGGATGATCATGGGCAACGCCTTGCGCTTGCTCCAAGGGCTCAAGGGCAACCCCATGGGCTTGCCGGTTTGCTACGCGTTGCTCAGCGTTGGCTTTGTGGTGGTGGCCGTGTGGCGCATCCCCTTGGCCCTGGCCTGGTTGATGGTGGGTGTCCCATCCAGCGTATGGGCATGGCACTGCATGGTGCGGCCCAAGGCATTGCCATGAGTTTGACCGCTGCCGACTGGCTGCACATGGTGCTGCATTTTTTAAGCTTGTCGCTGATCACCTTTGGCGGCGTGGTCGCGGCCGCGCCCGACATGCACCGCTATTTGGTCGACCAGCAGCATTGGCTGAGCGACCCGCAATTCAACTCATCCATCACCTTGGCGCAAATTGCCCCCGGCCCCAATGTGCTGTTTGTCGCCATTCTGGGCTGGACCTTGGGGGTTCAGGCCGGCGGCGGCATGGCGGCCGGTCCGCTGGCCTGGGCTTGGGGTGTGCTGGCCGCTTTTCTGTGCTTGTTGGGCATCCTGGGCCCGTCCGGGTGCTTGACGCTGGTGGTCAGCCGATGGGGCATGCGCTACCAAGAGCGGACGGCCGTGCGCGCCTTCAAGGCGGGCATGGCGCCTTTGCTGATTGCCCTGATGTTCTCGACCGGTTGGCTGTTGTTGCCGCCCATTCAAGCCGATGCCCAACATGCGCCGGGTTTGGTGTTGACGGCCGCCTCGGTGCTGCTGATGTGGAAGACCCGCATCCATGTGCTGTGGCTGCTGGCCGCTGGCGCGGTATTGGGTTTGCTCGGTTGGGTTTGACGCCCACGAGGGATTGACGCCCTGAGCTAGGCCGTGGCACCACTGCGTTGTCGCAGGCTCTCGTAAAGGCACACGCCACTGGCCACCGAGACGTTGAGGCTTTCCACCGCCCCTTGCATGGGGATGCGCACCAATTGGTCGCAGGTTTTGCGGGTCAACTGGCGCATGCCCTCGCCTTCGGCGCCCAAGACCCAAGCGATCGGGCCTTTGAGGTCATTTTGGTAGATCGATGTGGGGGCATCGTCGCTGGTGCCGATGATCCAAATGCCCCGCTCTTTGAGTTCGTTGAGGGTTCTGGCCAGGTTGGTCACCATGAAATAGGGCACGGTATCGGCTGCGCCGCTGGCCACTTTGGCCACCGTGGCATTGAGGCCCACGGCGTGGTCCTTGGGGGCAATCACAGCATGCGCCCCTGCCCCATCGGCCACGCGCAAACACGCGCCCAGGTTGTGCGGATCGGTCACGCCATCCAATACCAACAGCAAAGGGATCTGACCTGCAGGCAGTTGGTCGAGGTGGTCATCCAAGGAATGGCCTTGCAACAAAGCTTGGACCCGGGCCACCACGCCCTGGTGACCATGGCTCCCACACAGCTTGGCCAAGCGCAGCCCATCGCTGGGGATGATGCGCATGCCGCTGTCTTGGGCGCGTTGCATGAACTGGCGCATGCGCACATCGCGCCGGCCGGCATCGACATGCAATTCAACAACGGACTGGGGCGCCGTTTTCATGCGCACACCCACCGCATGGAAACCAAAAATCACTTTGAGAGGGACAGACATGGTTTGATTATCCAACCGCGACCTGTGCGCCGGCTTCAATGGCAATGCGCCGTTGGCAGCGCTGGCTGATGGCCGCATCGTGGGTGACCAACACCAAGGTGGTGTCGGTGGCTTGGTTCAAGTCCATCATCAATGCCATGACACGCTCGCCACTGGCCTTGTCCAAACTGCCGGTGGGTTCATCGGCCAACAACACCGCGGGTTGAACCACGAAGGCACGTGCCAAGGCCACCCTTTGCTGCTCGCCACCACTGAGCACACGGGGGTAATGGTGGAGTCGCTCACCCAACCCCACCCGCTCCAACATGCTGCGGGCATTCTCTCGGGCGCGCGGGCGCCCACCCAACTCCAGCGCCAACATGACGTTTTCCAAAGCGGTCAAAGAACCCAGCAATTGAAAGCTTTGAAAGACAAAGCCCATGTATTGGGCCCGCATGGCAGCGCGGGCATCTTCATCGCGGGCAAACAAGTCTTCCCCGGCCAAACGCACGGTGCCGTGGGTGGGCGTGTCCAAGCCGGCCATGATGGACAGCAAAGTGCTCTTGCCGGAACCCGAGGCCCCCACAATCGCCACGGTCTCGCCGCGCGCCAACTGAAAGTCAATATCGCGGAGAATATCGAGTGTGCCGGTGGCGTCGGTGACCGATTTGGACACGTGGGCAACTTCAAGAATGGGTTTTGTCATGTTGATGGGGATGGCTGAGGGGCGCAGGCGGGGGATGAAGATCATCTGGACCTGGGCGATGTTGTTCACATTGTCGTTGACTCATGTGGCGCAAGCCCAAGTCAGTGCAAAGCCCCCACCCAGCCCCAGCTATCCGCTGTTGGTCATGGGAGACTCCCTCAGTGCAGAGTACGGCTTGCCACGGGGGACCGGTTGGGTCAACCTGCTCTCTGAACGCTTGGCCACCATCCACCCCCAATGGAAGGTGATCAATGCCAGCATCAGTGGCGAGACCACCGCTGGCGGTCGATCTCGCATCGAACAGTTGCTCAAGACCCATCAACCTCGCTTGGTGGTGATCGAACTCGGCGGCAACGACGCCTTGCGCGGCTTGCCCCTCCAAAGCACCCAAGACAATCTGCTGTTCATGGTACAACAGGCCAAGCGCCAAGGCGCGCGGGTTTTGCTGTTGGGCATGAAGGTGCCGCCCAACTATGGCGCCGACTACAACGAACAATTTGCCAAAGCCTTCGCCCAAGTGGCCAAGCAAAGCCAATCGCGCTTGCTGCCCTTCTTTTTGGAGCCCTTATCAGCACCTGGTGATTGGTTCCAATCCGACCGCATCCACCCCAACGAGAAGGCGCAAAGCCTGATGCTGCAACACACCTGGCCGGTGTTGGAAAAACTGTTGTGAAGGCCTGCCCATGAGTTTGCAACGCATGCCAGCCGACCAGGCCTTGGAACGCTTGCTTGGCCCCGGTGGCTTCTCCGCCATCATCGATGCCCGCAGCGAGGGTGAATTCGACCTGGACCACCTGCCCGGTGCTGTCAATTGGCCCAGCTTGAACAACGAACAGCGCATCGTCATTGGCACCTTGTTCAAGGAAAAGGGCGGCTTTGAAGCGCAAAAATTGGGCGCGGCTTGGGTGGCGGTGAACATCGCCCGCCACATTGAGCGCGAGGTGTTGTCACTGCCCAAAACCTGGCAACCCTTGATCTATTGCTGGCGCGGCGGCAAACGCAGTGGCGCCTTGTCCATGGTGCTGGGCCAAATTGGCTTTCAAGTCACGGTGCTGGAGGGCGGCTACAAAGCCTTTCGCGCCGCCATGCTGGCCTGGCTGGACAGGCACATGGCCCATTTCCGCTTTGTGGTGGTGTGCGGCACCACCGGCAGCGGCAAAACCCGCTTGCTCCATGCCCTTCACCGGCAAGGCGCCCAGGTGTTGGACCTGGAGGCACTGGCTTGTCACCGCAGCTCAGTGCTGGGGCGCGTGCCGGGGGTGGAGCAACCCAGCCAAAAGCGCTTTGACATGCAAATATGGGATGCCTTGCGCCTGATGGACCCCGCGCGCCCCATCTTTGTCGAGGCAGAGAGCCGAAAAGTGGGCAATTTGACGGTCATGGACGTGTTGATGGACGCCATGCGAGACAGCCCATGCATTGACTTGCAACTGCCGCAATCAGAGCGCGTTGCATTGCTGATGGAGGAATACCCCTTGTTTGTGAGCGACACCCAGGCCTTTGCCCAACGCCTGGATGCCCTGATCAACCTCAAAGGGAAAGCGGTGGTGGATGCCTGGAAAGACGCGCTTGCCAGGGGAGACATCAGCGACGTGGTGAATTCATTGTTGGAGAGCCATTACGACCCCACCTATTTGAAATCCATCTCCCGAAACTTCAGGCAACACGCCAAAGCCCAGGTGGTCAGCCCGCTGGATCACCACAGCGCATCTTTTGACGCTTTGGCCCAAATGCTGGTGGCTCAATACCCGCAGGTCACTTGAAGCCCACCCGATCGAGCATCTGCTGAATTTTGATTTGGTTCTTGCCCACGGCGCTGATGGGGATGACCTCACGCTTGAAGTCCCCCCCCGACATGGCTTTGAGCGCTGGGTTGTCCATTTTCAGACCACTCACCACCGGCCATTCGTTGTTGCCATTGGCAAAGTGATTTTGTGCCGCAGGGCTGGCCAAATACTCCAGAAATTTGATCGCCGCAGGCGTGTTTTTGCTGTAACGCGCCACCGCAGCGCCGGCCACATTGACATGCGTGCCCCAGCTGTTTTGGTTGGGAAACACCACCCCCACGGATTCGGCCATGCTGCGTTCTGCCGAATTCGATGAGCGCAGCATCCGCGCCAAATAATAGGTGTTGGTCACCGCGACAGCGCATTCGCCGCTGGCCACCGATTTGATTTGATCGCTGTCGCCGCCTTTGGGCGAGCGGGCCATATTGGCCACCAAGCCCTTGAGCCAGAGCTCGGTCGCCGCTGCACCCATGTGCTCGTGCAAGGCGCCAAACAGGCTCAGGTTGTAGGGGTGCGAGCCCGAGCGGATGCACAGCATGCCTTTGAGTTTGGGATCGGCCAATTTTTCATAGCTGTCCACGGCTTGTCGATCCAGCTTTTGCTTGTCGTAAACCACCACGCGGGCGCGGGTGGACATGCCAAACCATGCGATACCCCCTTCGGCATTGGGCTGAGCGCGCAATTGAGCGGGAATGACCGCCTCCAGCGCCGCCGAATGAACGGGCAAAAACAAACCGTCGGTTTCGGCCCGCCAAAGCCTGGCGGCATCCACCAACAAAATGACATCTGCGGGAGAGGCCGCGCCCTCGGTTTTCAAGCGCGTCAAGATGCCCGCATCGTCGGCATCGACACGCCGAATGGCAATGCCTGTGGCTTTCGTGAAGTCGCTGTAAAGCGCTTCGTCCGTCGGGTAATGCCTGGCCGAATACAAATTGAGCGTGTTTTGGGCCTGAGCAAAACCACCCCATCCAAAGCCCAGGGCTGCGATGCCGGCAAAAATGAGTTTCATAGACTCCCCTTTCAAGATGTCGGGAGTTTAAACTAAATAAGAACCATTCTCATTTAAAAGCGCGATTATTGGGTGGCGATGTCGGGAAAAGCCTTGGAAAAAGCCTGCGACAGATCCTGTTGCAGGTCTACCGTGGCTTCCAAACCGATGGAAAAACGAACCACATGGCCGGGCCGCAACCATGACGGCCAAACAGAGCGCAAGGTCGACAGCTCGTAAGGCACGACCAAACTGACGGGGCCCGCCCAGCTGTAACCCAAGCGGAACAACTGCAGGGCCTCGCAAAACTGGTGCACTTGGGGCGCGCTGTATTGGGGGTCAATCACGATGCTGAACAAAGCCGCAGCCCAACCGTTTGGGGCATCGGTGCTTTCGTTCAAGGGATTCAAATCGCCATGGGCATGGGGGGTGCACAAGCGCAACCAATGATCATGGCCCGGCGAACCGGGCAAACCAGGGTGCAGCACCTGCAACACGGCAGGCTGCTCCTGGCAACAACGGGCCAAATGCCGTGCGCTGAGGTCTTGCGCACGGTAGCGCATGGCCATGCTGGGCAAGGCGCGCAACACCGTTTCAGCATCATTGGCCCCGACCATCAAGCCCAAGCGCATGTGGCTGAGCTTCAAGCGCATGGCCAAGTCGTCATCACGCGAGATGATGCTGCCCATCAAGACATCGCCGCCCCCGCTGGGGTATTTGGTCAAGGCATGTATCGTGAGGTCAACACCCAGTGAGTGCGGACCTTGTTCAGGGGTTAAGTCAAAGGCATTGAAAGCCAAGCCAGCGCCCCAGGTGTTGTCCAGCGCGCACCAAACACCGCGCTCTCGGCACAGCTGCACCTGAGACACCAGGTCAGGGAACTCCATGGTGATGGAGCCTGCCGCCTCCAACCAAACCAATCGGGTGGCGGGGGTTATTTTGGCAGCCAGGTCCTGCGCATCCAGCGGGTTGTAAAAGCGGTGCGCAATGCCCCATTGTTGAAGCTCGGCTTTGGCCAGTGCCTTGCTGGGGCCGTAGACGTTGTCTGGCAACAAGACCTCATCACCTTGGGCCAACAAGGCCAGATTCACCTGGGCGATGGCAGCCAAGCCACTGGGCACGAGCAAACAATGAAGCCCCCCCTCGATGGCACACAAGCGCTCTTCCAAGGTGAAGGTGGTGGGCGTCCCGTGCAGCCCATAGGTGTAGGCTGATTTGTCTTTCCAGTCGCGGCTTTTCATGGCCTCGACCGACGGGAAGAAAACAGTCGAGGCTTTGTGGACAGCCGTCAACGGCGCCTCAAAATCCACCGGTGCCCGATAAGGGTGGTGGATCAGCGACGTGGTTTTTTTCACACTTGCCATTTGGCCAACAGCTGCTCGGGGCGCATGCTGTCGTAGCCTTCAAAAGGCTGGTGAATCCAGGGATTGGTGGGCAAGAATTCCACCGAAAAATCGGGTTGAAAACTCGATACGCCCTTGGTCCAAATGACCGCGCTGCGCAACTCGGTGATGGGCTTGTAGTTGTCGCGCAGCATGGTGATCACCGCGTTCAGCGTGTGACCCGAGTCGGCCAAGTCATCGACCAACAAGACGCGCCCGGCAATTTCACCTTTGGGGGTGGTGATGAAGCGGGCAATGTCCAAATGGCCTTGGATGGTGCCGCCCTCGGACCGGTAAGAGCTGGTGGACATGATCGCCAAGGGCTTGTCAAAGATGCGCGACAAGATGTCCCCTGGGCGCATGCCACCTCTGGCCAAACACAAAATGGTGTCGAACTGCCAACCCGATTGGTGGATTTTGAGCGCCAACTTTTCAATTTGGTTGTGGTATTCGTCGTAGGAGACGTAGAGGTGTTTACCGTCTTCGGTCAGCATGGTTTGGCTTTCAAAAAGGTTTGAACGGCTTTAGATGGGGGAAAAGGGGTGTTTTTTCATGATCGTGTGATCACGATCGGGGCTGGTTGAAATCAGGTGAATGGGAACGCCACACACTTGCTCAATCCGGTCCAAATAAGCCCGCGCTTGGGGGGGCAAACGGTCAACCTGGGTGACCCCCACGGTGCTCTGTGTCCATCCTGGCATGGTTTCGTAAATGGGCACACAGCGGGCCACATCTTCGGCGCTGGCAGGCAGGATATCGGTGACCTCGCCATCGAGTTGATAACCGGTGCAAAGTTGCAGTTCTGCCAGCCCGTCCAACACATCGAGCTTGGTGATGCACAAGCCCGACAAGCCATTGACTTGCGCGCTGCGCTTGAGCAAAGCAGCGTCAAACCACCCACAGCGCCGTGAGCGCCCTGTGGTGACGCCTTTTTCCTGGCCGACGGTGCTGAGGTGGTGGCCCACCGTACCGGGCTTTTCCCAATCCAGCTCCGTGGGAAATGGGCCACCACCCACGCGGGTGCAATAGGCTTTGGTGATGCCCAACACATAGTGCAACATGCCTGGGCCCACACCGGCACCTGCGGCGGCATTGCCCGCCACGCAGTTGCTGGAGGTCACAAACGGATAAGTGCCGTGGTCCACATCGAGCAAGGTGCCTTGGGCCCCTTCAAACAACAGGTTGCTGCCCTTCAAATGGGCTTGATGGAGTTCGGTGGACACATCGGCCACCATTGGCAAAATTTGCTCAGCCTCCAAGGCACATTGGTCCAACACCTGCTGAAAATCAATCGCCGGTGCGTGAAGGTATTGGGTCAGCACAAAATTGTGCAAGTCCAAGTTCTCACGCAGTTTGTCGGCAAAGCGTTGCGGGTGCTTGAGGTCTTGAACGCGCAAGGCTCTGCGGGCAATTTTGTCTTCGTACGCAGGGCCAATGCCACGACCCGTGGTGCCAATTTTGTCCAAGCCGGATTTTTCTTTGGCGGCTTCTCGGGCCACATCGATCGCCGCGTGATAGGGGAGTATCAAGGGACAGGCTTCGCTGATGCGCAAGCGCGAGCGCACGGACACGCCGGCCGCCTCCAAACCAGCAATCTCTTCCAGCAACTTGCTCATCGACAGAACCACGCCATTGCCGATGTAGCACACCACGCCAGCACGCATGATGCCGCTGGGTATCAAATGCAGCGCTGTTTTGACCCCTTTGATCACCAGGGTGTGGCCAGCGTTGTGGCCGCCTTGGAAGCGAACCACACCCTGGGCCGATTCGGTCAGCCAATCCACCAGTTTGCCCTTGCCTTCGTCGCCCCATTGGGTTCCGACAACAACCACATTGCGACCTTGGGAAATATTCATGAGATGGAAAATAGTCAGGGGTGAATGGGTTGAACTTGCCACTGGGTGCCATGGCGCACCAACTCGCGGTTGCAATTGAATTCGTCGGCTTCGCTGTCATGCCCGGGCAAGACACACACCACGGTCTCGCCTTGCGCGCGCAGGGCGTCAATCGCATGCCGCAGTTGGGTGTCTTCAGACCATGGGGCACGGATGGCCGCATGTTGAGCGGGCCGCGGCAGACAGCGCGCCCACTCTTTCAGGTCCAGGCTAAACCCCACCGCTGGCCTGTCGCGACCAAACACGGCGCCGACAGCGTCATAACGGCCGCCACGCAACAGGGCGTCTCCCGCGCTGTGGGCATACAAGGCAAACCGAAGGCCGCTGTAATAGCCGTAACCATTCAAGTCACCCAGGTCAAACGTGATGTCACAGTCGCTCAATTGATCGGCCAAAAACGCCAGTTGGTCCAAGGCCTGAACCGCTTGGGGCCAGGCTGACAACGCTTGCCTGCCTGCAGACAACACGGACCGATCTCCGTACAGGCTGGTCAAGGCCTTCAAAGCCGAAGCCACGGGAGCAGGCAAATGGTGGGCCAGTTTGGCGATCTCTGTCGCGTCCTTGCGCCCCAAGGCGGTATGCAGGGTTTGAAGCAATTCGGGTTCGAGGGCCAAGCCCTCCAGCAAGGCCGGCACGATGCGGGCATGCCCCATGTCCAGAACCACGCCCGACAAACCCGCAGAGGCCGCCCCCCTCAAAGCCAACGACAAAATTTCCAAATCCGCTTCCAAACCGGGGTGCCCGTAAATTTCAGCACCCAACTGGTAGGGCTCACGGGTGGCCCCAGGTCGATCTGCACGGGTGTGCAAGACGGGACCGCAATAGCACAGGCGTGTGAGCCCTTTGCGGTTGAGCAAGTGGGCATCAATCCGAGCGACCTGCACGGTGGTGTCCGCGCGCAGCCCCAAGGTGCGGCCGGACAATTGATCAACCAGTTTGAAGGTTTGCAAGTTCAGAGAAGGGTCGCTGTCCGACAACAAGGAGTCCAAGTGCTCCAGCATCGGTGGCATGACCATCTCATAGCCGCAGCGCCGGGCATGATCTAGCCAGATGCGGCGCAATTCTTCAATGTGACGGGCCTCTGAAGGCAACACATCGGCGATGTGATCCGGTAAGACCCAGGCAGACATAAGGTTGGCGTAGAAATAAAAAAGAAGATTTTAGCCCGGACGATGGGCCGCCACCTGGGACACACCGATCAAGCCAGCCAAGCCAAAACCAGCAAGCCCAAAGCGATGGATAAAAACCCAAAAAAACGAATTTGACCGTCCGTGAGCTGCTGCACTTGCATGAAGATGCGGCGCCAACCTGCGGGTGAAATGAAAGGCATCAAACCCTCGATCACCAACACCAGGCCCAACGCAGTCCAAATCAGATCCGAGCCATCCACCATCACTTTTTGCTGGCAGCGGGTGGCGCAGAGGCACCAGAGCTGCTGCGAAATGCCTTGAAAAACTCACTGGAAGGGTCAACCACCATCACATCACTTTTCTTGTTGAAGCTGGCTTTGTAAGCGTCCAGGCTGCGGTAAAACTGGGCAAATTGCGCATCACGCCCAAACGCATCGGCATACACCTTGGCGGCTTCGGCATCGCCCTCGCCTTTGATTTTTTGGGCATCACGGTAGGCATTGGCCACCGTCACTTCGCGCTGGCGATCGGCATCGGCGCGAATCTTTTCCCCTTCGGCCGCACCGGTGGAGCGCAGTTCATTGGCGACCCGTTTGCGCTCTGCCTCCATGCGCCGATACACCGACTCAGTGATGGCATCCACGTAATCGGCCCGGGTGATGCGCACGTCCACCACATCCACACCCCATGGCTTGGCCCCTTGGACCACTTCCAGCACCTCGCGTTTGACATCTTGGAGCAAGGTCTCGCGCTTGACGGACAGCAACTCTTTCACGGTCCGTTTATTGATCTCTTCTTGCAAGGCGTTGCGCACCACGCGGCTCAATTGCATCGCGCCGGCCTTTTCATCCAAGCCCACATTGCGAATGTAGTTGGATGGGTCGGTGATGCGCCACCGCACATACCAATCGATGACCATGCGCTGCTTCTCAGCGGTGAGCATCGGTTCGGTGTCTTGGTTGTCCAAGGTCAAAAGCCGCTTATCGATGTACGACACGTTTTGAAAAGGCGGTGGCAGTTTGATGTGCAAACCTGGCTCGGTGATCACGTCTTTGATTTGTCCCAAAGAGTAAACCACCCCAAATTGACGTTGATCGACCACGAACAGCGTGGAGCTGATGATCAGCAAGGCCACCAGGCCGGAGGTGATGTAGAAACCAATTTTGTTCATGATGTGTGACCTGGGCTTTCAGCGAGCGTCGCGGTCGCGGGAGCGCGCACCGTCGCGGTTGCGCACATCCGCATTGGATGCGCTCGCCGGGGCGGTGTTGTCTGCGCCTGAGGAAGGCATGGGCGCACCCACCGCCGGTGCAGTGGATTGGGTGGCCTGCATGATTTTGTCCAGCGGCAGATAGAGCAAATTGGAGCCCTGTTTGGACTCGACCAGCACCTTGGTGACGTTGCTGTAAATTTGCTGCATGGCATCGATGTACATGCGGTCGCGCGTCACTTGGGGTGCTTTTTGGTATTCGTTGAGAACCGATCTGAACCGCTGTCCATCACCTTGCGCTTGGGCAATGATGCGGGATTTATAACCCTCTGCTTCTTCTTTCAGGCGCGATGCCGCACCGACCGCCCTGGGCACCACATCATTGGCATAGGCTTGGGCTTCGTTTTTGGCGCGCTCGCGCTCTTGTCCGGCCTTGAGCACATCGTCAAAAGCAGCTTGAACCTGTTCTGGGGGCCGCACACCGCCTTGCTGCAAGTTGATGCCCACCACCTCGATGCCCACTTTATAGCGATCCAAAATGATTTGCATGATGGCCCTGACACGCGGGCCGATTTGGTCGCGCTCTTCTGACAGGGCTGAATCCATGCGCATTTTTCCCACCACCTCGCGCACAGCGGTCTCGGCCGCTTGAACCACGGCATCGGTTGGATTTTTACTTTCAAACAAATACGCCCGTGCATCGGTCAGTCGGTATTGAACAGCGAACTTGATCTCCAAGATGTTTTCATCTTCCGTGAGCATGGCCGACTCACGCAAGCCCGTGGCTTTGATCACCGTGTCACGGCCGATGTCCAAGGACCTGATTTGGGTGACAAAGACCAGCTCATGGCGTTGTACCGGGTAAGGCATGCGCCAGTTGAAACCTGCCCCCACTGTGCTGTGATAACGGCCAAACTGGGTGATGACGGCTTGTTGGCCCTCTTGAACAATGAAAAAGCCGGTTCCCAGCCAAATCAAAAGGGCGATGGCAGCAATCACGCCCAGGCCTGCACGGGCATTGCCCATGTCGGGCTTGAAGCCGCCCCAGTTGCCGCCCCCGGACCCCCCACCAGAGGGACCGCCGCCCGAGGGCCCTCCCCGTTTGCCACCCATGAGTTGTCCGAGTTTGCGATTGAAGTCGCGCCAAATGTCATCCAAATCCGGTGGACCTGCGCTGGGTTTGGAGGGTTGCTTAGGTTGAGACTCGCTATCGGGTTTGCCCTCCGAGTCTGGCGGGCGTGGCGCGTGTGCAGCAGGATCTGTGTGGGGCGAAGCGCCTGGCTGTGGCGCCCCCTGAGAGTCAGGCGCCCTGCCCCATCGGCCATCATTGAGATTGAACATGCCCATCAGGCGCTGGGTCCATTCCCAACCCAGAGGGTTCCATCGATTAAGGTTCATGCGAGGCCAACATTTCAGTCCAAAGGGTGTCCATTGTGCCCAATATCCAAAGCCCCACTTTGACCTGGGTCGTCAAAAGCATGAATGGGCATTGGGCGGGCGCCCAGACCCCCATGCTCACACCCATTCGGGGGCGTGTTCACCTGGCGCGCGATGTGACCTGAGGGCCAGTTCATGGCGCAATTCGTTCAAGCCCAAACCGGTTTGGGCACTGATGAAAAACCGATCCACAGGGACGCCCTCGAGTTCGTAGCGATCATGCGATTGCACCGGCTTGCGAAAGTCTGGCAACGCGTCTACTTTGTTAAAGACCAAGAGTTGTGGAATGTGTTGGGCACCAATTTCCTGCAAAACAGCTTGAACTTGCTGAATTTGCGCCACCCATTCTGGGTGATGGGCATCCACCACATGCAAGAGCAAATCGGCCTCGGCCGCCTCTTGCAAGGTGGCCGCAAATGCTTTGACCAGGCCGTGGGGCAAGTCGCGAATGAATCCCACGGTATCTGAGAGCGACACCGAGGTGGCCAAACCATCGGTTTGCCCCAGGTAAATTTGTCGGGTGGTGGTGTCCAGTGTTGCAAACAGTTGGTCAGCGGCATAGCTGCGCGCTTTGACCAAGGCGTTGAACAACGTGGACTTGCCGGCATTGGTGTAACCGACCAAAGAGATGCGAAAAGTTTCCTGGCGCAATCGTTGTTTGCGTTGCGTTTGGCGTTGGCGCATGACTTTTTCAAGCCGCTCGCGGGTTCGCTTGATGCCCTCGCCCAACATGCGACGGTCGAGTTCGATTTGGGTCTCGCCGGGGCCGCCCCGGTTGCCAATGCCGCCACGCTGCCGCTCCAAATGAGACCACCTGCGCACCAAACGGGTGGACAGGTATTGCAGCCGCGCCAATTCCACCTGAAGTTTGCCCTCATGGCTGCGGGCACGCTGGGCAAATATTTCCAAGATCAACAAGGTTCGGTCATTGACCGGCATGTCCCAATGGCGCTCTAAATTGCGCTGCTGCGCGGGGCTCAATGACTGATCAAAAACCACCTCCACAGCCCCCAATTGGGTCGCCAGTGCCTTGATTTCTTCCGCCTTGCCTTTGCCCACAAACAAAGCAGGGTCTGGCGCTTGGCGCTTGCAAGTGATTTTTCCAACCGGTTGCATGCCCGCACTTTGAACCAGCAACGCCAGCTCTTGCAGCTCGGCATCGAAGCCATCGGTGTGGAAATCCACCCCCACCAACAACACGGGGGTCGCCGCAGAATTGACGTTGCTATTCAAAACTGGCGGGGCGCTCTTTGACGCCTGCAAAGCCCCAAGGGCTGAACATGGGCGACTTGATGATCAGGCGCCCTCAGCCGCAGGGGCTTCGTCGGATTGATAGGTCACGGCTCGACCAGGCACGATGGTGGAAATGGCGTGCTTGTAAACCATTTGGGTGACGGTATTTCTCAAAAGAACCACATATTGATCAAATGATTCCACTTGACCTTGTAATTTGATGCCATTGACCAAATAAATGGATACCGGGATGTGCTCTCTGCGCAAAGCATTGAGAAACGGATCTTGTAATAACTGCCCTTTGTTGCCCACGATATTCTCCGTGTTGGTGATGAAGCTTCGACCTTACCACAGGCCCTTCAGATCGGGATTGAGGCAGAAGGAAAAAACTCAATCTGCCTTGTTTTTGTAGGGGTTTTCTGAGGTTTTCATTTCTATGCGCAATGGGGTGCCTTCCAAATTGAAGGCTTTGCGAAATCGCCCTTCCAAATAGCGCTTGTAGGAGGCTCCCACATGCTCCAATGAGTTGCCATGGATGATGATGACCGGTGGGTTCATGCCCCCCTGGTGGGCGTAACGCAATTTAGGCCGAAACATGCCTGCCCGTTGGGGCGATTGAAACTGAACGGCCTCCAGCAATAAGCGCGTCAAGACGGGGGTGGACATTTTGCAAGTGGCGGCCCGGTGGGCTTGGGCAATCGATGCCCACACAGGTCCCAGCCCTTGGCGTTTTTTCGCCGAAATGAGGTGAATGGCCGCAAATTTCAAAAATGCCAGTCGGGCCTCAATGGAGCGGTGAACCAACTCGCGCTGGTAGGCGTCCACCGCATCCCATTTGTTGACCGCCAAAACCACGGCGCGCCCACTTTCCAAGACAAAACCCGCAATGTGCGCATCTTGATCGGTCACCCCTTGGGTGGCATCCAACAGCAACAAGACCACGTTGGCAGACTCGATGGCCTGCAGGGTTTTGACGACGGAAAATTTTTCAATGGCCTCAAACACTCGGCCTTTGCGCCGCAAGCCTGCGGTGTCAATCACCTCATACCGCTGCCCACCGCGTTCAAAAGGCACACTGATGGCGTCTCGGGTGGTGCCTGGCTGGTCAAAAGCAACCAAGCGCTCTTCGCCCAGCCAAGTGTTGATCAAGGTGGATTTGCCCACGTTCGGGCGACCCGCCACAGCCAGTTTGATGGTCCCTTCGGTGGAAGTGTCATCTTCTTCACCATAAAGGCCCGTGTCATACAGGGGTTGCAGCGCCACTTCCACCAAGCTGCGAATGCCTTGCCCGTGGGCTGCAGAAACCGGGTGGACTTCGCCCAAGCCCAGCTCGTAAAACTCTGACAGCTGCACCCCTTGTTGCATGCCTTCGGCTTTGTTGGCCGTCAGCACACAGGGTTTGCTGAGCTTGCGCAAAAAATTGGCAATGTCGTGGTCTTGGGCACTCAAACCCTCACGCGCGTCGACCACAAAAATCACCACATCCGCTTCGGCCACGGCTTGCTGGGTTTGTTTGGCCATCTCTTGGTAGATGCCGGCCGACGCATCGGGCTCAAAGCCACCCGTGTCCACGGCAATGAACTCAAACGATCCCTGTTTGCCTTGCCCATAGTGGCGATCACGCGTCAGGCCAGGAAAATCCGCCACGATGGCATCACGCGACTGGGTCAGTCGGTTGAACAGGGTCGATTTGCCCACATTGGGCCGACCCACCAGGGCCATGACGGGCTTCATGGCTGAGCAGGCGAAATCTGCCAGGCCTGTACCAATCCTTTGCGGGTCACCGTGATGATGCGGTCTTGTGCTGCGGTGGGGTTGGCAGCCCAACCACTGCCATCGCTGCCCAATCGGTGGATCAATCCGCCATCTTGATGAGAGAAAAAATACAAATCCCCACCACTGTCGCCCACCACCGATGCAGTGGGTGTGACCAGGGGCGCGGTTAACTGGCGATAGCGCAAACGGTCAGACTCCCACAGTTTTTCGCCATTGCTGCGGTTCCAAGCCATCAACATGCCATTCCCGTCCGAGGCCAAGAGCATGCGTTCGTCACCCGACAAACCTTGATCGCCCACCGATCGGCGGCTCCACAAGACAGCCGCATTGCGCGTGTCCACACAGCCGATCTGGGCCTGAAATGCCCGGGCACAGACCACCGTTGACGCTCGCGATGCGGGGCCGACCAAATCGACCAAGCGCTCCATGTCATTGGTGCCCCTGGATGTTCCGATGGCGGCCTCCCACAAAACAGCCCCACTCAAGGGCTGAATGCCGACCAATCTGCCACCTTGGCCGGCCACCAACATGTCGCCCATGGGCAATAACACACCCATTTGACGCAACACCAAGGGCTCACCTGGTCGGGCCTGACTCCACAACACCCGACCATTGGCCGCGTCGAACGCCCAAACACTGCGATCGGCACTCAGCACAAACACCCGCCCACCTGCTACCAAGGGCGGTGTGAACGACTGGGCGGTCATGGCTTTGCGCCATATTTCTTTACCGTCGCGGATGACGATCAACTCGCTTTGCTGCCCCATCACCGCATAAAACTGGCCATCGCTGCCAACCCCAGCGCTCAAAGGCCCGACCTGCGTTCGCCACAATTCACGGCCTGTGCTGAGGTCCAATGCCCACACCGCGCCACGGGCATTGGCCATGGCCAAACCTTTGGCATTCACAGCGATGGCCAAAGGGATGTCGATGGCACCGGCCGCATAAGTCCAAGCCGATTGAAGGCGCAAACTATTGGGCACCGCCCCCACATCGGTCGGTTTGACCCGGGGGCTGGAACCACAGCCCAGCACCAAAGAGAGCGCCATGCATCCCACCCACATGAGCAATTTTTGGAGCCCAGGGCTGCGCAAGTGGGTTCTCAACAGGGTCACGGCTTCTCCGATTCAGGGGTTTTGGCGGAAACACCAAGTGCAGCCAACTTGATCTCTAACAAACGTCGGTATTCAGCCCGTTCATCCATGGCTTTCCACGCGCTTTGGTAAAGGCCAATGGCATCGCTCTTTTGACCTTCCAGCATGGCCAAATCACCCAAGCGATCTTGGGCCAAAGCCTGGTAAGCCGCGGGCAACTTGGCCGACAACAATTGGCGGGCGGCTTCATTTTGCTTTTTGTCCATCAAGATGGCCGACAAGCGCAATCGGGCGACGGCTTGGTAGCCCGCATCGGAACCCTGATCGACCACCCATTGAAGTTGGGTTTGGGCATCATCCACGCGCTGTTTATCGTGCAACATTTGGGCCAACAGCAGCCCGGCCTGGCTGGCATAAACGGTCGATCCAAACTTGTCCTTGATGTCCGAAACAGCCCGCTCCATGAGGGCCAAGTCGGCACTGCGTTGCGCACGTTCAACGGTGTCAAACAACACCGTTGCTTGGGCCGCTTGTTGGCGTTGCCAGTAATTCCAACCGGTGTAGCCCAAATAGGCCAAGGCCAATACGGCCAAAACCGAGCTGATGGCATTGCCCCATTGCGCCCAAAAATGCTTGAGCTGATCGAGTTGTTCCTGCTCTTCTAAGTCGAGATTTGTCGCCATGGTTTTCCTAAAGAACGCGCGATTGTAGGTCGCTTGCCCAAGATGCCAATGCCGACAAGGCCAGTGTGTCTTGCTCTGCGCTGGCGTCGCGCAGTGACTTGCGCCCCACCATGCCTTGGGCCAATTCCTGCGGACCAAAAATCAGGGCGTACGTGGCACCCGAAGCGTCCGCTTTCTTAAATTGGGCTTTCATGCCACTCCACTCCAAGCGAGGGCTGGCATGCATTTGGACACTCAAACCGGCTCGCCGCAGTGTCTGGAGATGAACCAAAACCTGGGGCAAATCGGTGGCGTCCCCAATGATGGCGTACACATCGGGTTTGGGGGTGCTGGGCAACAAGCCTTGCTCGCGCAACAACTCGATGACTCGCTCCACCCCCATGGCCCAGCCAATGGCTGGGGCTGGTTTGCCGCCCAATTGTTCAATCAGGGTGTCATAACGACCACCACCACAGATGGTGCCTTGGGAGCCCAAGCTGTCCGTGATGAATTCAAAGACCGTGAGGTTGTAGTAGTCCATGCCTCGTACCAAACGGGGGTTGATCCGGTACGCCACCTGGCTCGCATCCAGCATTTGGCGCAAGCGATTGAAATGCGCCAACGATTCTTCGCCCAAAAAATCCATCAGCTTGGGCGCCGCATTGACCAAGGTTTGCAAGTCAGGGTTTTTGGTGTCCAAAATGCGCAATGGGTTGGTGTGCAAGCGCCGCTTTGCGTCGGCATCCAGTTGGCTTTCGTGCTGCTCCAGGTAGGCGATCAAGGCCGAGCGGTGCGCCTGGCGCTCGGGCAGTTGTCCCAAGCTGTTGATTTCCAATCGAACATCGACCAAGCCCAAGGCTTGCCACAAATGATGGGCCAACAAAATGATTTCGGCATCCACCTCGGGGCCTGCAAAGCCCAAGGCCTCTGCGCCAATTTGGTGAAACTGGCGGTAACGACCGCGTTGAGGCCTTTCATGGCGAAACATCGGGCCCATGTAATAAAGCCTTTTGCCGCCCTCGTACAACATGGAATGCTCAATGCTGGCGCGAACCACGCCGGCGGTGTTTTCTGGTCTCAAGGTCAACTCTTCACCATTCAAACGATCAGTGAAGGAATACATTTCTTTTTCAACGATGTCGGTGACTTCGCCCAGGCCACGCACAAACAAACCTGTGGGCTCCACGATGGGGGTGCGTAAATTTTGATAGGCATGGCGGCGCATCAAATCGCGCACCACCCCCTCCAACCACTCCCAATCGGCAGATTGCGGGGGCAAGACATCGTTCATGCCCTTGACAGCGGATATTTTGTCAACCATCTTCAAATCTTTCTTGGCATCCGTTCAGGCGGTGCTGTATTTTTTTTCAATGTACTTTTCGACGATGGCGTGAAATTCATTGGCAATGTTGTCACCCCGCAAAGTCATCGCCTTTTCACCGTCAATGAACACCGGGGCTGCTGGGGCCTCTCCCGTGCCCGGCAGGCTGATGCCAATATCCGCATGCTTGCTTTCACCGGGGCCATTGACGATGCAACCCATGACCGCCACCTTCAAATGCTCCACACCCGGGTATTGCTGGCGCCAGATGGGCATTTGGGCGCGCAGGTAGTCGTCAATTTGCTTGGCCAGCTCTTGGAAAGTCGTGCTGGTGGTGCGGCCACAACCCGGGCAAGCCGTGACGCTGGGAACAAATGTGCGCAATCCCAATGATTGCAAAATTTCAGAGGCAATGACCACTTCTTGGGTGCGTGATTCCCCCGGCTGCGGGGTCAAGGACACACGAATGGTGTCGCCAATGCCCTCTTGCAACAGAATGGACAAGGCGGTGGCAGAGGCCACCGTGCCTTTGGTGCCCATGCCCGCCTCGGTCAAGCCCAAATGCAGGGGGTGGTTGCAGCGCTGAGACAGCTCGCGATAAACCGAAATCAAATCTTGCACGCCAGAAACTTTGCAGCTGAGCATGATTTGTTGCGGTGCCATGCCCAATTGTTGGGCCAATTGGGCCGAGTCAATGGCCGAAGTGATCAAGGCCTCATACATGACCTGCTTGGCATCCCAAGGTTGTGGGCGATGGGCGTTTTCATCCATCAATCGGGCCAGAAGTTCTTGGTCCAAACTGCCCCAATTGACGCCAATGCGAACCGGTTTGTCCCAGCGCAATGCCGCCTCGATCATTTGGGTGAATTGTTTGTCGTGTTTGTCGCCTTTGCCCACATTGCCCGGGTTGATGCGGTATTTGGACAGCGCCTGTGCGCAATCGGGGTGATCGGACAACAAGCGATGGCCGTTGTAATGAAAATCACCAATCAAGGGCACATCCACGCCCATGCGATCCAATTGCTCGCGAATCGGCGCCACGGCCTTGGCCGCTTCTGGGGTGTTCACCGTGATCCGAACCAATTCAGAACCTGCCGTGGCCAACTCTTTGACCTGGATGGCGGTGCCAATGACATCCACCGTGTCGGTATTGGTCATGGACTGCACGCGAACTGGCGCATGGCCACCCACCGTGACCACTTTAGAGCCCCACTTGACCTCCCCTTGCAGGCTGTGGCGGACTTGTGCATGCGCGACATGGATGGGTTTGTTCATGGCATCAACTCAAGGTTTGTTGGTTTGGGTCGGCAAAGGACTGGGATTTTGCGGCAAAGCCAGCGGCGTCACTGGCGTGATCACCACATTCTCAGGCCAAGGATGTGGTTGACCGTTTTGACCCACCACCGGGGTGCTGGTCGTTGGGGGTGCAGCGCCGGAAGTGGGTGGCAGGTCAGAGACCGGTGCTGGTGCAGCCTGGACCGGCGCCGGCGTCACGGCGTCCCCTTCTGCGCTGCTCGCACCCCCCGGGGTTGGCTGCGGCAGGGGCAGCCCGGCCTCCTTGGAATCGGGACCCAAGAACCACAACAGGCAAATAACAGCGATCACCACACCGGCGGCAGACCACTTCAAGGGCCAGCGCTTGGGGGAAAACAACATGGGCCCCGACCAACGGTTGGGGTTATACGGACTTGCATGGATTTGATTTCGCCCAACCCTCAAGTCCCGTTGCGGAGACATCGGCAACAAGGGCAACAGAGCATTTTCGTCAGCCTTCAAATGGCGGCAAATGCCCAAGGCCAGGGTGCGGACAAAAAGATCGTCGGGCATTTCGCCCAATTGGTCAGACTCCAGGGCTTGCAGACGTGCTGGCCGCACTTTCAGGGCCACGGACAAGGCTTCCAGACTGATCTGGGCTGCCTCGCGGTGTTGTCGCAACCAAGCGCCAGCGGTCAAAGGTGGCGGTTCTGCTTTGTCCAGCATGTCAACCCTTGGCCAAGCTGTCACAGCGTGACATGGCCAGCTCTGTTTTGTTGCGCCAAGCGTAACCAGGTTGGTTCATGGCTCTTTGAAACTGCGGCAAGGCTTGTTCTGACAAACCTTGCCGACACAACCACAGCCCCCAATTGTGTTGGAGGTCGGCCAATTCTGCGCCCAGGCTGGGGGCACGCTGGGCCAGCCGGAGTGCTTCTTCAAAGCTATTTTTGGCCATGACCGATTGCCCCATTTTTTCCAAAATCAAGGCTTTCATGTTGTGAACGGCAATCCAATCCGGCTCAGCGGCTTGGGCTTGGACAATCTCTTGCAAGGCAATGCTGGCTTGACCCTGCTCGAAATAGGCCTGTGCCAAGTCCAAGCGTGCTTTGGCGCGAGCCCGTTGCACAGCGTCCTTGGGCTCTAAAGTCCAAACCCCAATGGGGGCGCTTTCCGCGGTCAACCGCTGGGATGCGCCCCAACCACAAGCACACAAGTAAAGGCAGCCAGCCCACACACTGGCCCACCCCATGACAGACCTGGCTCTCCAACTCATGATGGCGTCAACTGCAACGGGATGACACGCTGGTTGGCCTTGCGTTGGGCCAGCTTGGTGCGGTCCACCACATCCCCAGCCAACTGGCCGCAAGCTGCGTCAATGTCGTCGCCACGGGTTTTGCGAACCGTGGTCACCAATCCCGCTTTCTGAAGTTGCTGAGCGAAACGCTGAACGGCATCGGCGCTCGAACGCACCAAGCCCGAGGCAGGAAAAGGATTGAATGGGATCAGATTGAGCTTGCAAGATAAACCTTGGCCACCCGGGCCAGACCTGGCAATCAGATCAATCAGCAACTGGGCATGTTCCGGTTGGTCGTTCACGCCGGAAAGCATGCAATATTCGAATGTGATGAAGTCACGCGGCGCATGGTCCAAGTAGCGCAGGCTCGCTTGCATCAACTCCACCAAAGGGTATTTCACATTCAGCGGGACCAAAACATCCCGCAACGCGTCCATGGGAGCGTGCAAGGAAACGGCCAATGCGACGGGACAGTCTTGCCCCAGGCGGTCCATCATGGGCACCACGCCAGAAGTGGACACGGTGACGCGACGCCTGGAAAGCCCATAACCATGGTCGTCGAGCATGGTTTTCAAAGCGGGTATGAGGGCTGCGTAATTTTGCAGGGGCTCACCCATGCCCATCATGACCACGTTGGAGATCACGCGATCGGTTCGACCCAACTGCTGGCGCAATAGGTGCTCTGCCATCCACAACTGGGCGGTGATTTCTGCCGAGGTCAGATTTCGACTGAAACCCTGATGCCCCGTGGAGCAAAAGCGACAACCGACCGCGCAGCCAGCTTGGGAGGATACGCAAAGGGTTCCCCGGTCTGATTCAGGGATGTAGACGGTTTCGACCGCATCGCCATGGCCGACCGAGAAAAGCCATTTGATCGTCCCATCGGACGAAGTGTGGGCGCTGATGGTCTCCAAGCCCCTGACAAAGGCATGCTGTTTGAGCTTGTGGCGAAAACCAACCGCCAAATCGGTCATGCGATCGAAATCTGACTCGCCTTTTTGGTGAATCCAGCGAAACAACTGCTGGGCGCGAAAGCGCTTTTCTCCCAGGCTTTCACAAAAAGCCTGCAAGCCATGAAGATCAAAGTCCAGCAGATTGGTCGTCATGGCTTTCAACGGGCTCGCCAACGCGTGCAAACCCGGCAAGTGCTCAACGCGAGTAAGTGTTCATACCTGCAAAAAAGAAGGCAATTTCGCCCTTGGCCGTGTCTGGGCCATCAGATCCATGAACCGCGTTGGCATCAATGCTGTCTGCAAAATCAGCGCGAATGGTGCCAGGCGCGGCTTTCTTGGGATCGGTAGCGCCCATCAAATCGCGGTTCTTCAAAATGGCATTTTCACCTTCCAAGACCTGAATCATCACGGGACCAGAGACCATGAAATCCACCAAGTCTTTGAAAAAAGGACGGTCTTTGTGGACGCCATAGAAGGCCTGGGCCTCGGCCTGGGACAAGTGGGCCATGCGTGAGGCCACAATTTTCAAACCAGCGGCTTCGAAACGGGCATAAATTTGGCCAATCACATTTTTGGCAACGGCATCGGGCTTGATGATGGAGAGGGTGCGTTCAATCGACATGACATTTCTCAGGTTAAACCAGCCAAAGCGGCTGAAAGATGGCACATTTTAACTGAGCGGTGAAAGCCCTCGGGTCAAGCCTTGTACTTTCAGCGCCCAGCCCTGTCCTTGGTGCGTGAGGGACGGGCCGGGCCCACCGGTCGCTTGCGCTGACTGGGCTTGGCTTTGCGCAAACGCCGCAAACTGTCGGCCCCGATCAAGGGCGTGGTCGCAGCGGGTCGAGCCTTCAAGGGGTGGCCGTCCTCCAGGTTTTGGGGGTCGGGATTTCCGCCCGAAAAATGGTGCACCGGGGAAGCCATCGGCATAGCTTTTCGCAAGGGCCGGCCAGAGGGAGAATTCAACGCAGGGCTGGCAGGTGATGGCCGTGCCATCCCACCCACGGCCTGGGTCAAAGCACGGACATCCGTTTCATCCAACTCCATCCACGCACCCCGCTTGAGTCCTTGCGGCAAAACCATGGCGCCATAACGAATTCTGATCAGTCGGCTGACAGCGTGCCCCAGCGATTCCAGCATGCGCCGGACCTCGCGATTGCGCCCCTCTGAAATGGTCACTCGGTACCAGCAGTTGGCACCTTCACCACCACCATCTTGGATGGTGCCAAATCGGGCGGGGCCATCCTCTAGCACGACGCCGTCTAGCAATTTTTGCTTCTCGACATTGCTCAAAGCCCCCAAGACGCGAACGGCATACTCACGCTCCAGTCCAAAACGGGGGTGCATCAGTTGGTTGGCCAATTCGCCCGAACTGGTGAACAGCAAGAGGCCCTCCGTATTGAGGTCAAGGCGACCCACGGCTTGCCATTTGCCTTGCCACAGCTTTGGCAACCGTCTGAATACCGTCGGCCTGTTTTGAGGGTCATCCATGGTCACCACTTCACCCACAGGCTTGTGGTACGCAATGACACGCAAAGGCGGGGCTGCAAACCTCAGTTTGAGGGGTTTACCTGCCAGTTTGACTTGGTCACCCACTTGCACCCGTTGACCCACATGGGCCACCACATCGTTGACCGTGATCTTGCCTTGGGTGATCAAGGACTCCATTTCAATCCGCGATCCCAGGCCCGACTGGGCCAGCAATTTATGCAACTTGGGGCTTTCAGCTTGGGGCAACAAGACGCGTTTTTGAGGCCCATCAACAGGCTCTTGAAGCAGTGCGTCAAACTCGCCTGAAATCACATCCTCAAAACGCGTGGCGGCGGTCGCATTCTTTTCCTGCGCCCGACCAGCTGGTGACCGTTTAGAGCGACGGCCCGAGGTAGTTACAGTCATGTGGGGAGATGCGCCTGATGGTCTGGTGACAGATCCGTCTGCATTGGCAATGCATTCTCCAAAGTGAGTTGAAGAGCGTCGCCACTTTCCTCCAGCGCAGCCAATGCATCCAAGGGGTTGTTCGAGCTCTCCAAGGCGGGCAGTTGATCCAGCGAGGACAACCCCAAATCGTCCAAAAACTGGCGCGTGGTGGCATATAGAGCAGGACGGCCCACAGACTCTCGGTGGCCGATCACCTCCACCCACCCCCGGTCTTCCAGTTGTTTGATCACCATGGAATTGATGGTCACGCCACGGATGTCTTCCATGTCTCCGCGCGTGGCGGGCTGACGGTAAGCGATGATGGCCAAAGTTTCCATGGCCGCTCGGGAATATTTGGGTGGCTTTTCAGGATGAAGGCGATCCAAAAACACCCTCATCTCGGGTCTGCTTTGAAAACGCCACCCACTGGCCACTTGAACGAGCTCGGCACCTCGTTGGGCCCAATCCAGTTGCAAATCTGACAACAAGGTTTTAATCGTGTCCAACCCCAGCTGATCTTGAAAAAGAGCGCTCAACTCCTTGACTGCCATCGGCTGCTGGGTGCAAATCAAAGCGGTTTCAAGGACACGTTTGGCATCCGAAGTGTTCATGGGGTGTGGCGGAAAAAACCGTGATGGAAATGGCCATTGAGCCTTCAAAAGCCAATGGTGTGGATCACTTGAATCAGGGCCAATTGTAGCTGAGGCCCATGGCAGAAACGGCCTGGCGCATGTCTGGTGGCAAAGGCCATTGCCAAGCGCAAGACTGCCCGGTCATGGGGTGAATGAACCCCAGTTTGTGCGCGTGCAATGCTTGGCGCTGAATGTCTGTCGTGTGTGTTCCGCCGTACAAGCCATCCCCGACCAACGGATGACCCAGGTGGGACAAATGCACACGGATTTGGTGGGTTCGTCCCGTGGACAAGGTGCAATGCAGCAAACTCACCTCGTCATTGCGGTCCAAACATTCGACATGTGTTTGGGCTACTTTTCCAGGGTGCCGTGACAAGTCCACCACCGCCATGCGCAGGCGTTGACGCGGGTCCCGTCCAATCGGCAAATCAACATCCCGACCACCACCTTGCCAGGTTCGATGGGTCAGTGCCAAATACTGCCGCTGCACTTGACGCTGGGCGATCAAGCTCACCAGTGCATCCATGCATGCACGGCTGCGGGCGATGACCATCAAGCCACTGGTGTCTTTGTCCAAGCGGTGAACAATGCCCGCTCTGGGTGTTTGCCAAGCATTGGCGTCCAGAGCCAAAAGGCCGTTGAGCAAGGTGCCCGTCCAATTGCCCGGTGCGGGATGAACCACCAGCCCAGCCGGCTTGGCAATCACACGCAAGTGCTCATCCACATAAACCGTTTCAATCGCCATGTCCTGCGCATGAAACGCCTGGCTTTGCAAGGTGGGCCGGATCTCCACAACAAAGCCCTGCCCTGACTTGACCTTGGAAGACGGCTTGAAATTTGACACGCCCTCCATCAGGCGCACCCGATGGTCTGCAATGAGCTGGGTGACAAAACTGCGAGAAAAGTCCTTCAGAGATTGGCACAAAGCCAAGTCAAAACGCATGCCGTGCTGTTCGGGCGAGATGCGAATTTGTCTGATTTCGACCACTGCGTCATTGGCATCAGCGGCATCTGGGAAGTCCTCGTCCATGCTGACCTCAGCGTCGGGGTCGACGGCGGTGGACATGATCGATAATGGGTCAGTCGAGTTAGACAAGGTATGAGTATGTTGCGATTCCTTCGATTATCAAGCTTTATGGCCCTGCTGTGGCTGGTGGTGAGCTGCGCTTCCAATGTGGACCCCACAGCCGGGTGGAGCGTGGAAAAACTGCATGAAGAAGCCAAAAGTGAAATGGCGGCCGGCGCATATGAAAAAGCCATTGGCTTGTACGACAAGCTCGAGGGGCGAGCCGCAGGAACCGTTTTGTCGCAGCAGGCACAACTGGAAAAGGCATTTGCGCAATACAAAAATAACGAGCCCATTTTGGCAGTGGCCACTTTGGACCGGTTCATTCGCCTCAACCCGGTCAACCCCGCCTTGGATTACGCCTTGTATTTGAAAGGCACCATCAATTTCAATGATGACTTGGGTTTGCTGGGGGGCATCTTGAAACCCGATTTATCAGAACGCGATCAAATGGCCGCGCGCCAATCGTTCGAAGCGTTTAAAGAATTGGTGACCCGTTTTCCCGACTCTCGATATGCCCCGGATTCCATGGCCAGGATGCAGTACATCGTCAACACCTTGGCACGCTCGGAATTGAATGTGGCCAAGTATTATTTGCGGACAGGTGCCTGTGTGGCCGCAGTGAACCGAGCACAAACCGTGGTGCAGGACTTCCCCACGTCAGAATCCATCGAAGAGGCCTTGGGCATATTGGTGCGTTGCTACGACACATTGGGCTTGAGCGCATTGCGAGATGACAACAAACGCATCTTGGAGAAAAATTTCCCCAACAGCCCCTTGCTGGGCAAACCCATTGTCAAAGTGGCCCCCAGCGCCGACCCCCTCAAGAAACCTTGGTGGAAACTGTGGTGATGTTCACCAAAGCGTCCCAAAAATCCTCGGTCTGATTGATTTGTTGCATATTGGGCAGTGCTGCCAAAATGCGGCGCCCATACGACGCAGTCAGCAAGCGGTTGTCAGCGATCAACAAACCACCCCGATCGCTCTCGTGCCGGATCAAACGCCCAGCACCTTGCTTGAGTGACACGATGGCCTCTGGCAGAGAATGATCTGAAAAAGCATTTTTACCGTTGGCTTGCAGCCTGTTGCCCCTGGCTTTGACCAAGGGGTCTCCCGGCGAGGGAAAAGGCAATTTATCAATGATCAGCAATTGCAATGCTTGCCCAGGAACATCGAACCCCTCCCAAAAACTGGCTGACGCCACCAAAACACAGCCTGGTGCGCCCCCATCATTGCCTTGGCGAAAACGCTCCATGAGTCGTCTCTTGGGCCAATGCCCTTGAATCAAAACTTCTATATCAGTTCCATCCAATAGCAAGCGGGTGATTTCCTCCCCAATCACGGCCAAGGCTTTGAGGCTGGTGGTCAACACCAAGGTACGACCACCCAATCGCAGGACGCCCGCGACGGCCAGTTTGGCCACGGCCAAACTGTGGCCGGGGTCAAGCGGCTTCGGGAAGTCCAAGGGTATGTGCAACAGGGCTTGCTGTGGATAGTCAAATGGGCTGGCAACACGCATTACCGTTGCATGGGTCAACCCAATGGGTTCTGTGAACCAATTCAAGGAAGGCTCATCGCCCAAAGTGGCTGAAGTAAAAATCCAGGTTTTGGCCAACAATCCTTCGCTGGTGCTTGGGTTGGCTTTATTCAACTCCGCGCTGAAGGCATCTGCAATGTCCAAAGGCGATTCAACACATTTGATGGACCCAGATGCCTCCACCCAGCGCACCGCTGCATCCTCTGCGGGCTGCAAAAAATGCTCGACCCGGCGCGCCAATTCATTGGTCCGCTCATACAAACGAACAAAGTCAGGTGCTATTTCGCTCACAGAGTCCAGCGCAGCGATCAAATGGGACAAAGCCACACCCACATCTTGCAAGACCTGCTGCCAAAGTTGCGGGTGACAGCCCATGGGCGAAGTTTGATCCCAACCCAATCGTCCGCCTGTCACTTGTTGTGGAATGGCCAACCGCCAATCACGGGCGGCTTTTTCTAAAACACTGCACAGCCCATTCCAGTCAGCCAAGCCTCGTGCCATTTGCAACCCTGCGACCAACACATCACGCCGCAAATCGATCAATTGGGCACTTGACAAGTCCTTGCCCAAAAATGCCACGCCCGTCTCATTGAGTTGGTGGGCTTCATCGAACACCACCACCCTGGCTGAAGGCAACAACTCAGACATGGAAGCTTCGCGCACAGCCATATCGGCAAAAAACAAATGATGGTTGATGACCACCACGTCCGCAGCCAAGGCTTTGCGCCGAGCCTCCAAGACATGGCACGTTTTGAAGTCGGGACAGTTGGACCCCAAGCAATTTTCACGGCTCGATGTCACCATGGGGAGAATGGGCGATCGGTCATCTAACCCATCCACTTCGGCCAAATCCCCTGTTTGGGTTTGCTGCGCCCATTTCACAACCATGGCCATGTGCACTCGCCCTTGACGATCCGCCTGCATCTCTTGACCCATGTACTGACGCATTCGATGGGTGCACAAATAATTCGATCTGCCTTTCAACAAGGCCAATCGCATGGGCATGCCCAGCGCATCGATCAAGGTCGGCAAGTCCCGTTCAAACAGTTGATCTTGCAGCGCTTTGGTGGCGGTGGACAGCAATAAGCGCTCTCCACTCATCAAGGCTGGGATCAAATAGGCATAGGTTTTCCCCACGCCCGTCCCCGCTTCTATCACCAATGATCCGCCCGCCTCAATTTGATGCGCCACCGCCAAAGCCATTTCGGTTTGACCCGTTCTCACGTTGAAATGACCGGGCATGCGTGATAGCAAACCTTTGGCACCAAAGGCCGCATCCACTTGTTCAATCAAGGAGGCTTGAGGGTGGACCATCACGCCAGCATGTTTTGGCGGCCAATGCGCATCATGGGTCATGGCGTTGAAACGTTTTCAGCAGCCATCACACCTTTTTTGTCCGCCCACCGCTTCTCATGCGCATCGCGGTGTTGCTGGGCTCGCATTTGCTTTTCTTCGAACCTTTTGCGCTGGGCTTGTTCGCCGGGTACCGACTGGAGCTTTGGTCCCAAAGCATTTTCTGAAGCCACTGTCTTTTTGGCTGGTATGGGTGACTTCATCTCAACCAAAGGTTTTTCAGACCCCGCATTCACATCAATTTTGGGAAGTGCGGGTGACTTCATGGTTAAGCTTTGAATTTTTTCCTGAGCACTTTGGGCTCGCGCCGACTGCCATTTTTCCTCTTCGCTTTTTTTCAAGAGGTTCAATTCAGCGTTGAGCACGGACAACGCATTCTGTTTGCAATCAGATACCGCAAATTTCTGATGACACAACCGCACGGATTTTTCATATTTTCCCTGCGCGGCTCGTCTTTGCCCTGAAAAATCAGCAGGCTGCTCGAGGGGTGCTTGACCACAAACCCCAAACGGCCAGCACAGGGCCAGACAGATACTCCCCCAACAGACTCTGAAGGCTTGCTTCATGTCCATGTCCTCATGTGAGCGCCGTGTCCACCAGGCGCCTCTCCATGGCCAAGTACTCGGTGGATTGCATTTCCTGTAGCCTCGAAACGGTTCGGGGAAACTCATGCGACAGGGGGCCCTCGAGGTACAAAAACTCTGGTGCCACTTCGGCTGAGATGATCAGCTTGACACGCCGATCGTATAAAACATCGATCAACCAAGTGAAGCGCCGGGCCTCAGAGGCCATTCGCATGGGCATCTGAGGCACATCACTCAGAAAGATGGTGTGAAATTGAGATGCCAACTCCAAATAATCATTTTGTGAACGAGCGCCACCGCACAAGGTTTTGAAGTCAAACCACGCCACCCCCCCAGCCCGTCGCAAGGCGCGAACATCTCTGGATTCAATGCGCAACACAGGGTCTTGGTCTGCACATTCTGCCAATCGTTCAAATGTGTCTGACATGGCCAGGGTCACACTTTGAGCCAATGGCGTGTGATAAAGATTCGCTTGTTCCAAGGTTTGCTGCCTGTAATCCGTCCCATTGTCCATGTGAACCACTTCCAACTTTTCATTCAGCAGATCAATTGCAGGCAGGATGCGATCGCGGTGCAAACCATCAGGGTACAAATCATTGGGTTTGAAATTGGAAGTGGTGACGAATCCCACGCCGTGGGTGAACATGGCATCCAATAAGCGATGCAAGATCATGGCGTCGGTGATGTCGGCCACATGAAATTCATCAAAGCAAATCAACTTGAAACGCTGGGACATTCTTTTTCCCAACTCATCCAATGGGTTGATCGTGCCTTGCAATTCATGCAATTCACGGTGCACTTCACGCATGAATTCGTGGAAATGCAAACGCGTCTTGCGTTCTATGGGGACCGCATTGAAAAAGCAATCCATGAGGAAGCTTTTTCCACGCCCAACACCCCCATACATGTAAACGCCCCTTGGAATCTCGGGCCGACTGATCAGTTTCTTAAACGGATTGGATCGTTTTTTTTTGTACAACGCCCAATCGTTGGCGCAACGATCCAAAGCGGCCACCGCACGCAGTTGTGCGGGATCACTCACATGACCGCGTTTGGCCAATTCTTGAAGGTAAATTTGATGAACAGACATGAGTGGTTCCGATTGTGCCTTGGGCTGTGATCGATTTCAAATTTAGACAAGCGCCAATCTGGCACCCAGTTGGCTCAAAAAAAAACCCGCCAAGTTCGACGGGTCTAGATCTGAGCCAAAAAATTTTGTTAAAAATTAAGCGTCCTCTTATCCACCGCCAAAGCGGCTTCTTTGGTGGCCTCGCTCAAAGACGGGTGGGCATGGCAAATGCGGGCGATGTCTTCGGCACTGGCTTTGAATTCCATCGCCACAACAGCTTCGGAAATCAACTCTGACACCTGCGGGCCGACCATGTGCACACCCAAGATTTCATCGGTCGTGGCGTCCGCCAAAAACTTCACCATGCCGGTGGTGTCGCCCAAGGCACGGGCACGGCCATTGGCCAAGAACGGGAAGGTGCCCGCTTTGTAAGCCACACCATCGGCCTTGAGTTGCTGCTCGGTGCGACCCACCCAAGCGATCTCGGGGCTGGTGTAAATCACCCATGGGATGGTGTTGAAGTTCACATGCCCGTGTTGACCGGCAATGCGCTCAGCCACCGCCACGCCCTCTTCCTCGGCTTTGTGGGCCAGCATGGGGCCACGCACCACGTCACCCACCGCCCACACACCGGGCAAATTGGTTTTGCAGTCGGCGTCCACCACGATGGCACCACGTTCATCAAGCACCAAACCGACTGCATCAGGGTGCAAGCCAGTGGTGTTGGGCACACGGCCAATGCTGACAATGAGTTTGTCTGCGTCTAACTTCACGGCTTCGCCTTTGGCGTTGGTGTAATTGACCGTCACACCTTTTTTGCCATTGACGATCTCGCCGACCTTGACACCCAGTTCGATTTTCAAGCCCTGCTTGTCGAATGCTTTCTTGGCTTCCTTGGCGATTTGTTCGTCCACCGCGCCCAAGAATGTGGGCAGGCCTTCAAGAATAGTGACCTCCGCACCCAAGCGGCGCCAGACCGAGCCCATCTCCAAGCCAATCACGCCTGAACCGATGAGGGCTAATTTTTTAGGCACCGCGCCCACGCGCAAAGCACCGTCGTTGGACAGCACATTGACCTCGTCAAACGGCGTACCAGGCAAGGCACGCGCACTGGAGCCGGTGGCGATGATGACGTGCTTGGCGGTCAGGGACTCTTCGGTTTTGCCAGACACCTTGATTTCATAACCTGCATCGGATTTGCTGGCGAAAGCACCGCGTCCATGAAAAAACGTGACCTTGTTTTTCTTGAACAAAAACAAAATGCCGTCGTTGTTTTGCTTGACCACGGTGTCTTTGCGCTTGAGCATTTGCGTCACGTCCATCTTCACGCCGGTGGCTGTGATGCCATGTTCGGCAAAGTGGTGGTTGGCGTGGTCGAAATGCTCAGACGACTGCAGCAAGGCTTTGGAGGGAATGCAACCCACGTTGGTGCAGGTGCCGCCAGGGGCTGGGCCACCGGCGGCGTTTTGCCATTCATCGATACAAGCGACTTGAAAGCCCAACTGGGCAGCGCGGATGGCAGCGATGTAGCCACCAGGTCCCGCGCCGATGACGATGACGTCAAATGATTTGCTCATGTGCTGCTTTCTTTAAATGTCAAACAGCAAACGTGCTGGGTCTTCCAACGCTTCCTTCATGGCGACCAGTCCCAAGACAGCTTCGCGGCCGTCGATGATGCGGTGGTCATACGACATGGCCAAGTAATTGATGGGGCGGACCACCACTTGGCCGTTTTCGACAACGGCCCTGTCTTTGGTGGCATGAACACCCAAAATCGCCGACTGCGGTGGGTTGATGATGGGCGTCGACAGCATAGAGCCAAACACGCCACCATTGCTGATGGAGAAGGTGCCGCCGGTCATGTCTTCAATCCCCAACTTCCCATCGCGGGCTTTGGCGCCAAATTCAGAAATTTTCTTTTCAATTTCGGCAAAGCTCATTTGATCGGCATTGCGCAGGATGGGCACCACCAGCCCTCGGGGAGAACCCACGGCGATTCCAATGTCAAAGTAGCCGTGATAAACAATGTCATTGCCGTCCACGGAGGCATTGAGAACCGGGTATTTTTTCAAAGCATGGACAGCTGCTTTGACAAAGAAACTCATGAAGCCAATCTTCACCCCATGCTCTTTTTCGAACTTGTCCTGGAAACGTTTTCTCATCTCCATCACGGGTGCCATGTTGACTTCGTTGAAGGTGGTCAATATCGCATTGGTCGATTGCGATTGCAGCAAACGCTCTGCCACCCGAGCCCGCAAGCGGCTCATGGGCACCCGTTGTTCGGGTCGATCGCCCAAGTCCACCATGGGTCCGGCCACTTGAGGCAAGGCCGTCGCAACGATCCCCGTCGAAATGGGTGATGCGACCACTGGCTTGGCGCCACTGGCCACCGCGCCCAACACATCGCCTTTGGTGATCCGCCCATCTTTGCCACTGCCAGCGAC
This sequence comes from Comamonadaceae bacterium, assembly GCA_947448885.1. Lineage (GTDB taxonomy): Bacteria > Pseudomonadota > Gammaproteobacteria > Burkholderiales > Burkholderiaceae_C > Limnohabitans. Next base: position 72,854 of record CANFPJ010000001.1, on the reverse strand, counting down.
AGAGCCCGCTGGCAAAGCATGATCCGCCATCAGTTTGGCAGCAGCTGGCATGGCCACTTGGGCTTTGCTCGCGTCAACAGGTGCGCTAGAAGGTTTTGCCGACGTGGCCAAGCTGGGTGCAGCAGCCACCACAGCTGCGGCGGGTGAAGTGGACATTTTTCCATCGGTATCAATGCGTGCAATCAACTGATCCGCAATGACAATGCCCCCGTCCGTCACCAAAATTTCAGACAAAACGCCAGCCGCGGGTGCTGGCACTTCCAAAACGACCTTATCGGTTTCAATTTCAATCAAAATTTCATCGGCAGCAACGGTGTCCCCGGCCTTTTTTTTCCATTGCAACATCGTGGCCTCAGCCACAGACTCTGAAAGTTGCGGGACTTTTACTTCAACGATCGACATGTGTTTTTCCTAGAATTGTTGTTGGGCAGGCCCACAAGGGGCACACGCCAGATTTCATTTGGTGAGGACAAAGCCCTTGAGCTTGGCAAAAGCCGCATCCACCAAGGCCCGCTGTTGGTCTTGATGCAAGTGCGAGTAGCCGACAGCGGGCGAGGCTGAGGCCGTGCGGCCTGCGTAACCCAGCTTTTGACCTTCCAGCATGTTTTCGTGGATGTTGTGTTGAATGAAAAACCACGCGCCTTGGTTTTGCGGCTCATCTTGACACCAAACAATCTCTGCCGCGTGGGGGTATTTCTTCAATTCGTTGGCAAAAGCTTTGTGAGGAAAGGGGTACAACTGCTCTAAACGCAGGATGGCCGTGTCTTCATGCCCTTTTTCTTCACGCTTCTTGGCCAGGTCGTAGTACACCTTGCCAGAGCACACCAAAATCCTTTTCACTTTGTCGTTTTTGAGCGGAGCATTTTCAGGAATGATGGTTTGAAATCCACCCTTGGTGAACTCTGAAACGGGAGAGGCAGCGTCTTTGTTTCGCAACAAAGATTTGGGCGTGAAGATGATCAAGGGCTTGCGCAAATTGCGCACCATTTGTCGCCTCAGCACATGAAAGATTTGACTGGCTGTGGTCGGTTGCACGATTTGCATATTGGTGTCTGCGGCCAATTGCATGAAGCGCTCCACCCGTGCCGAGCTGTGCTCTGGCCCTTGGCCTTCATACCCATGGGGCAGCATCAAAGTGATGCCATTCACACGGCCCCACTTCACTTCACCAGAGGCAATGAACTGGTCAATCACCACTTGAGCTCCATTGGCAAAGTCACCAAACTGAGCCTCCCAAATCACCAAAGTATTGGGGTCGTTGGATGCATAGCCGTACTCAAAACCCAATACGGCTTCTTCCGAAAGAATGGAATCAATCACCACAAAAGGAGCCTGATTTTCACTGACGTTTTGCAATGGGACATAGGTGCCCGTGTCCCATTTTTCCCGGCTTTGATCGTGGACCACGGCATGCCGGTGCGTGAACGTCCCGCGGCCCGAGTCTTCACCCGACAAGCGGATGGGGTAACCCGAGGACACCAAAGAGGCAAAAGCCATGTGTTCGCCCATGCCCCAATCGACGGGAATATCGCCTCGACCCATGGCGGCACGGTCGTCATAAACTTTTTTGACCAACTGGTGCGCGGTGATGGAGGCTGGCAAGGTGGTGATTTTTTCAGCCAAGCGCTTCCACTCGGCCAAAGGAATGGCGGTATCACCCGTATCGGTCCATTTTTTTCCCAAATAAGGCGACCAATCGACGGTGAATTTGGTTTTGAAATTGGTGAGAACGGGATCTGAGGTGTGACGGCCTTCATCCAAAGCTTGGCGAAAGGCTTTGACCATGTCGTCACCCAATTGACTGCCCAAGCCTTGGGTCGCCAATTTGTCGGCATAATGTTTTCTGGTGCCTGGATGCGCTGATATTTTTTTGTACATCAAGGGCTGGGTCAGGCTGGGTGTGTCTTGTTCGTTGTGGCCCAGCTTTCTGAAGCAAGTGATGTCGACCACGACATCCTGACGGAAAGTCATTCGAAACTCAAGGGCCAACTGGGTGGCCAACACTACCGCTTCCGGGTCGTCCCCGTTGACGTGCAGCACAGGGGCTTCCACCATTTTGACGATGTCGGTGCAAAACACCGAAGAGCGCATGTCTCTGGGGTCGGAGGTGGTGAAGCCAATTTGGTTGTTGATGATGATGTGAACGGTTCCACCGGTGGTGTAGCCGCGGGTTTGGGCCAACGCCAAGGTTTCTTGGTTGACGCCTTGGCCACCAAAAGCAGCATCACCATGCACCAACACCGGCAGCACTTGGTCACCTTTGGGGTCTCCGCGTCGGTCCATTCGCGCACGAACAGACCCCTCCACCACGGGATTGACAATTTCCAAATGCGATGGGTTGAAGGCCAAGGAAAGATGCACAGGGCCACCAGGGGTGGTCACATCCGAACTAAAGCCTTGGTGGTATTTCACATCGCCAGAGGGCAACTCCTCCGGGGCTGTGTGATCAAACTCGGCAAACAGGTCTTTGGGCAACTTGCCCATGGTGTTGACCAGCACATTCAAACGGCCCCGGTGGGCCATGCCGATCACCACTTCTTGGACACCCAATGCACCTGCACCTTGGATCAACTCATCCATGGCAGCAATAAAGCTTTCCCCACCCTCGAGGGAAAAGCGTTTTTGGCCCACGTACTTGGTGTGTAAAAACCTCTCCAAGCCCTCAGCGGCCGTCAGTCGATCAAGGATGTGTTTCTTTTTTTCCGCCGTGAAATTGGGCTTGCTGCGAATACTCTCCAGCTTTTGCTGCCACCAGCGTTTTTGAGCCATGTCGGAGGTGTACATGTACTCTGGGCCCAACGTCCCGCAATAGGTTTCACGCAATGAATTGATCAATTCACGCAGACTCATCCGATCGCGTCCGAAGAATGTATTGCTGGTGTCAAAAATCGTTTCTTGATCAGCATCTGAAAAGCCATAAAAGGATGGCTCCAGTTCTGGAATATTCGGGCGCTCTGTGCGCTGCAAAGGGTCCAAGTTGGCCCACCGTTGACCCACATTTCGATACGCGGCGATCAACTGCTGGGCTGCCGTGCGTTTGCGTCCCATCTCCAGATCATTGCTGGCCATGACCACACGCGTGCCGCCCGCTTTGGCACGCTCTGCAAAAGCATTGACCACGGGCAAATGCGCCACATCTTTGGCTTGGCTGCCATCAACCGCATTCACATGTTGCAAAGCGTCAAAATATGAGCGCCAGGAGTCAGGAACGCTGCCGGGGTTGGTGAGGTAGTTTTCGTACATCTCTTCGACGTACGGGGCATTGCCACCAAAAAGGTAGGTGTTGCCTGAATATGATTGGTAGACGGATGCGCCGCCTTGAGATGGATCACTCATTTCGCTGACCTCCGCACCCCTTGAGGGCGCATAAGCTGGTTGAAAAAAACCTTCCGCGACACGGCTAAACCGATTGGCGGATGCGACTGTGGCTGGGAAGGGCCTTCGTACAAGAGGTATTGTGCCATTGATTTTGTGGCCCACCCTGGCCATGACCGCATTTGACTGCCCAGGTGTTTAACCCACTTGCTGCTTGACCTGCTCCAAAGCGCCGGGGTCTTCCATGGTGGTCAAATCACCCGGGTCACGTTTTTCGCAAACGGCTTGTATCGCTCGGCGCAACAATTTCCCGCTGCGGGTTTTGGGCAAGGCCGACACCACAAAAACTCGCGCGGGTCTGGCCACGGCACCCAATTGGGCGTCCACCAGTTTCATGATTTCTCCCTCAAAACTCAACTTTGAAGGGGCATCTTGGAGTCCATCTGCGTTTTTCGGAATGACAAATCCCATGGCCACTTGCCCTTTCAGGGAATCAGCCACCCCCACTACAGCCACTTCAGACACATTCGGGTGACTGGAAATGCTTTCCTCAATTTCCCGGGTGCCCAATCGATGGCCGGCAACATTGATCACATCGTCGGTTCTTCCCAAAATGAAATAGTAGCCGTCCTCATCTCGAATCCCCCAATCGAAGGTGGAGTAGACCTGTTTTCCAGGCACATGGGTCCAATAGGTTTTGACAAAGCGCTCATCGTCTTGCCACACGGTTTGCATGCACCCCGGTGGCAATGGGCCCTCAATGGCAACAACGCCCTTTTGACCGGCGCCATGCAGTTCTTGCCCGGTGTTTTCATCAAACAGTTTGATGTTGTAGCCATACATGGGCACACCTGGGCTGCCAAACTTGGTGGGCAACTTTTCGACACCATGCGGCACCGTGAGAATGGGCCAACCCGTTTCGGTTTGCCAGTAATTGTCAATGATGGGTTTGCCCAAACTGGTTGAAATCCACTGGGCGGTTGGTTCATCCAAGGGTTCGCCCGCCAAATAAAGCGCACGCAAACTGGACAGGTCATATTGGGACAAGAAAGCAGGGTCTTGTTTTTTTAACACGCGCACCGCGGTCGGCGCACTGGACATGATGTTGACTTTGTATTTTTCAACCAATTTCCACCAAATGCCACCATCTGGTCGAATGGGCAACCCCTCGTACATGACAGTCGCCATGCCGGCCATCAAGGGCCCATAAATGATGTAACTGTGCCCAACCACCCAGCCAATGTCACTGGTCGAAAAATAAGTTTCTCCCGCTTTGGCATTGAAAATATGCTTCATGCTGGCCGCCAGCGCCACCGCATACCCGCCCGTGTCACGCTGAACCCCCTTGGGTTTTCCGGTAGTACCCGAGGTGTAGAGGGTATAGCTGGGGTGCGTGCTGTCCACCCAGACGCAATCGATTTTTGCCTGCAAGTGGATTTGCCGCAAACCTTGGTAATCATGGTCACGCGCCGGATGGACACTGTAAGTGACCAGCCCCCGATTGACCATCAAAACGGCTTCGGGTTGATGGTGGCTCAAAGAAATGGCCTCGTCCAACAAGGGCTTGTATGGAACCAACTTGCCACCACGTGACCCCGCATCTGCACTGATGATCAAGCGTGGCGTGGCATCATCAATCCGATTGGCCAACGCATGCGAAGCAAAACCACCAAAAACCACGGTGTGTATGGCGCCAATGCGTGCACACGCGAGCATGGCAAAGGCGGCTTCAGCGATCATCGGCATGTAGATCAAAACCCTGTCCCCCTTGCGCACGCCCAAGCTTTGCATGATGGCGGCCATTCTCTGAACTTCTTCGCTCAATTGTTCGAAGCTGTAGACCTTTTCGACCTCTGTCTCGGTCGACACAAAGATCAAAGCCGGTGCGTTTGCCTGCGCAGGCAAGTGGCGATCCACTGCGTTGTGACAAAGGTTGGTCGTACCACCCGCAAACCATTGCGCGAACGGAGGATTTTGATAATTGAGAATCTCTTTCGGTGCTGTTTTCCAATCAATCAGCAGGCTTTGCTGACGCCAAAATTCCTCAGGTTGGCTCAATGATTTTTGGTAAAAATGGGCGTAATTTTCCACGGGCATATCTCCACTTTTTGTCATGCCAGATTATGGACACTCACCACTTTCATTCAGCTGACGCAAATGCAGCGCACCAACCACGCGCGTTAAGACGGGTTCAGTGCCTTCATCACAGCCATGCGCTCTGGAGCGGCGCTGGAGCGCAACCATTCCATGCACAACATGTCGACCGTTGTCAACTCCACTCCCGCAGCTGCCAATCGATCAAAAGCAGCATCTCGGTCTCTGGGGTGGGTAGAGGTGCACGCATCGACAACCGCCATCGGTTCATAGCCCATCTCCATCAAATCCAAGGCGGTTTGAACGACGCCCACATGCGCTTCACAACCCGCTAAAACAATCACGGGTCTTTGGGGTTCTGAGTTTTCCGCCGCTTTTTGAAGGTGCTTGGGCATGCTGCGGGCGTTGCCCGCGGGTTGACTCCGCACCGGGTTGAGATGTGGCGCCAAGATGTCTGAGGCACTGAACCATGCGCTCTCCATGGGTCGAGCACAGAAAGGTTCACATGCCTCCATCGGCTCGCCCCAAAGATGCGGCATGTGAATCACCGACCATATCGGGATCCGAAAAATTTGTGCGACGCTGGCCAGCTTTTGAACTTGTGCGGTAAATTCTTGGGGGTCTGTGCTTTGGGCACACAGGTTTTTTTGGCAAGAAACCAAAACCAGTTGAGCGTCATTTTTATCGTATAGCATCTAGATGTTCCTGAGCGGTTTTCGACGTGAAAAGTCGACGGCCATTTGACCCATGCTTGCACACCATGCCTGGGTGACCTTGGATCAAAGTGCAAGACAATAGCATCTCAGCCCCCATTCGATTCCCAAGCCATGCCAAACAACCCATCCCCCCATCAACGCACGGGCCCCTTGGCCAATTTTATTTTTGCCAGCCGCTGGCTTCAATTGCCTTTGTACCTGGGATTGGTTTTGGCCCAATGCGTTTACGTCTACCACTTTTGGATTGAGCTGGTCCACTTGATGGAGGCCGCTTTTGGCAGCAAAACAGCCGTACAAGCTTTGGTCAGCAGCATTGGTTACAAAACTGATGCGCCATTGGATGGACTGAATGAAACCTTGATCATGTTGGTGGTGCTCGGATTGATTGACGTGGTCATGATTTCCAACTTATTGATCATGGTGATCGTGGGTGGGTATGAGACCTTTGTGTCGAGAATGTACCTTGAGGATCACCCAGATCAACCAGAGTGGCTCAGCCATGTCAACGCCTCTGTGCTGAAGGTCAAGTTGAGCACGGCCATCATCGGCATCTCATCCATCCATTTGCTGAAGTCGTTTATCAATGCGGAAAACTACAGCGATAAGGTTCTGCTGTGGCAAACACTCATTCACCTCACATTTTTGCTGAGCGCACTGGCCATCGCTTGGACTGATCGCTTGATGCACCACCCAGCACCGGACCCATCCACGCCATCCCATTGACAACCGTCAACATCCATTAGGGTTGTGATCCACCCGATCAATCAGGTGGGCGTGCTTCTCTGATGAACCCACTGAAAAGGTTGCCGATAAAGCCAAATGGGTCGGTTTTCGCTGGCCTGTCCCACAGCCGTGGGTATCAGATCCTTGGCCTCAAACTCTAAGCTGACCATCCATGCGCCACTTTTGAGTTCTTGTGAGGCCTTGATGGCTGCGCGCGCCATGGTTTCGGGTCTTTGAAACAAATAGACCATATCGCAATCGGTCCATGAAGCTTTCCAAATATCGGCAAACCATATTCGGGCCCAAGGGCAGCGAATGGCACAAAGCCACCGCAATGGCCAACTGGCGTCAATGCCCCAAAAATTCGCTTTCGGGTACGCCAAGCGCAAGGCCCTCAAACCATCCCCCAACCCACAGCCGGCGTCCAAGATGACTGCGCCCTCTTTCAAAGGCGCTTGGTCAGGCAATCGCCTCAAGGCGTTCAGTGGTGTGGGAAACAACGGCGCATCACGCCAAGAATGCACGGGGTAAATCAGCAAAACAAAAAACAGCGGCAGCAACCAGGCCCAAGCAGGCATGGGCGCTGATGAGGAGATCCACCAAGACAGGGGAAAGCCCAAGGCCAACACCACTTGACGCATGCGAGTGCGGCCCAAAATGCTGCCCATCAGACCGGCGGAAGTGGCGGCCAACCAGGGCCAGGGCGGATGCAGGGAAAAGCCGCTGAGCAGCGTGTAAATCATCCAAGTGCCAGACCAGGTCAATAACGCTGGCATTGGCCATGTCAGCAAACGATGCACGGTCTCAATTTCGTTTGTTCAATTGGCCAACGAATTCGCCACCCTTTTCTATTTCGATTTCCGAATAATCCAACTTGCCAGAGACCTTGCCAGTTTGACGAATCACCAAGGACTCCTGACAGTCGATGGTCTCACCCAACTGGCCCAAGACATCCACCCGCCTGGCTTTGAGTTTGCCGTTGACTTTACCGGTAGAGCCAACCAAGACTTCATCGGCTGTCAATTCGCCTTCGATGGTGCCGTAGACCGTGGCCTTTCCCGGAACATGAAGCACACCTTTCGCCGTCACACCAGAACCAATGGTCAAACTTGGTAAATCATTTGCAGAAGTGGCCATGTCAACAACTCAATTAAAAATTATATAAAAATCAGATGAAGAGAAGGTATCCGTTGAGTGTGCAGAAAACACCCAAGGCCCCCAAAGTCAATGAAGCGCCGAGCAACAAACCCACACCCGTGATCAGCGCCACTGACGTCAGAACAATGGAAATTTGCAGCAACGCCTCTGCATAATCGAACCAAGGATCGCGGCGAAGCGCCAGGTCACGCTCATGCTCGTGTTCTTTGGCTTGCTGCATCAATTCTTTTTTGCCCTCTTTGGTATCGGGCTCGGACTCATACCTTTCGATGTTCTTTTTGTAGGACTGCAATTTGCCTTCGACGAGGTCACGGGTGGCAGAACTTAGCTTTTCTTGCGACAAAATAACTTGGAAGTCATCTGCAGCCAATTTGTAACTGGTTTGTCGAATATTTTTAGCTTGGTAAAAGGCGTAGGCATTGGCCGCCAAAATATTGTGCATGGTTGCCTCTTTGGAGGCGTTGCTGCCACCCAGACTGGCCAAGGCCAAAACCATGGCCAGCAACGACACCAGTAAAGCACAGCGAGACTTGAACGGATCCGAATGTGTTTCCAATAGTTCTTCTGGATTGGCAGATTCCATCAATACCTCTTGCGATAAAAGCTCAATCCTATCAGTTGTGGGCTGGTTTTTTCATTTTGCAGAGTGACCCATCGGAATATAGGCGATCTGAAATGTCGCCACGCACACACTTATCCGAAAGTTTTAATGCCAACTTGTTTCATCTCACCGCGGAATTGACCGCCGCGTTCGATTTCAATTTCCGAATACTCGATGGCACCACTGACTTTGCCGGTCGATCGAATCATCAAATGGTCTTTGCAAGTGATCACCTGGTGAAGTTCACCTTGCACATCTATTTTGCGAGCGGTGATCAAACCAGTGATCTTTCCCGTTGGGCCGATCTCTAACTCATCTGCCGTTAAATCGCCATCCACTGTGCCGTTGATCACGGCTTTGCTGGGAACATTCAGCGAACCTTTGAAGGTCACACCTTGACCAATGGTAATGCTTTGGTTATCTAACAGTGCATTCGACATGTTCATCTTTCTGGTCAAAAAAGTCAGTCAAGACTCGAAAATTGTTTAATTCAAGGGTGGTAAAAAGTTCAAACTGTAAACATTGTAAGGCGCATTGGTGGGTCGTATGCAAACTTGGGGTTAATTTTTGTCAGGTCAGCAACACTTTTCCATAAGCAGAGGGCGATCCACTCATCAAACTGATGAGCCATTTGCATGACCATGCACCAGCAACATGATCTTACCGATGTGGGCTGAAGACTCCATTAAGGCATGGGCCTCTGACGCATCGCTCAAATCAAAAACACGGTGAATGACTGGCAACGCGGTCCCCTGACCCAATAAGGGCCAAACACGATCTTTCAACTCCTGTGCAATTTGGGCCTTGTCTTCCATTGAGCGCGGCCTGAGGGTAGAACCGGTATACGCAATGCGCTTGACCATCAATGTGGTGAGGTCCAATTGAACCTTGGCCCCCTGCAAAAACGCAATTTGAATCAGTCGACCTTCCACCGCCAAGGCCTTGAGGTTGCGATCAACATAGTCACCACCGACCATGTCCAAAATCATGTCCACCCCTCGGCCCTGGGTCAAGACGAGGGCTTCCTTCACGAAATCATGGGTTTTGTAATTGATCGCAGCGTCTGCACCGGCTTTCAAACAAGCCACGTTTTTTTCCTCATTTCCCGCCGTGCAGAAAACCGTCGCACCAAACGCTTTGGCCAGTTGTATGGCGGTCAAGCCAATGCCAGAAGAGCCGCCGTGAACCAAGAGCGTTTCACCGGCCTTTAGATGCCCTCGCTGAAACAGGTTCACCCAAACTGTGAAGTAGTTTTCAGGCAAAGCGGCGGCTTGGAGAAAGTCCATCCCCTGGGGGATGGGCAATATTTGAGACGCTGGAACCGCCACATATTCCGCATATCCGCCGCCATTGCACAACGCACAGACAGGGTCTCCAACAGACCATCCCTCAACGCCCTCACCCAAGGTTTCGATGTGGCCCGAAACTTCCAATCCCATGATGGGCGAAGCGCCTTTTGGTGGCGGATATCGACCGCTGCGCTGAGAGCAATCCGGCCGATTGACGCCAGCATAAGCGACCTTGATCAACACCTCACCTGGTTTCAAATTCGGCAGATCGGTGTGTCCCAACACCAAAACTTCTGGCCCCCCACCCAAACCATGTGAAATGTATTTCATCAAACCACTCGAACCGATAAATCAGGCAGGCCTTGAATCTTGCACAACATGACATCACCCCGCACCACAGGGCCCACATTCTCTGGCGCGCCACTGAAAATCAAATCGCCGGCCTTGAGCTCAAAGGCCTCGGACAATTTAGCGATTTGCTCTGCCACGCTCCATATCATGAAGGACAAGTCAGCATTTTGTTTGACCACCCCATTCACAGCCAAGCTGATTTTTCCTTGGGTGAAGTGACCCGTTTTTTCAACCCGGTGGATGGGACCCATCGGCGCCGAAAAGTCAAAGCTTTTACCGATTTCCCACGGTTTCTTTTGATCACCCATGAAACGCTGTAAGTCGCGACGGGTCATGTCCAGTCCCAAGGCGTATCCAAATACATGCTCCAGCGCTTTGGATGCAGGAATATCCCTTCCACCACTTTTCAAGGCGGCGACCAATTCAACCTCGTAGTGATAATTTTTGGTCAGGCTCGGGTATGGGTGATCAATGGTTTCTCCCAGCGCCGCATATTGGATCGCATCATTGGGTTTTTGGAAAAAAAATGGCGGCTCGCGCGTGGGATCAGAGCCCATCTCTCGGGCATGGGCGGCATAGTTGCGACCAATGCAATAAATCCGATGGATTGGAAATACTTGGGTTGACTCCGCAATGGGGACCACAGGAACCTGCAAGGGAAAAGGCGTCTGTGCAGGTTGCTGGGCACTGACCGTGGCGCAACCGGTCAACACGGCACCCCCCAGGGCGCCAGCCGAAGTTTGAATCCAATCGCGTCTCTTCATGGAGATCTCCTGAAAACGGTCACTTGTTCTTTTCTTTACCGCGAGGAATGACCACGGTGGTCACCGCAGCCCGCATGGGCTCACCCGTCAGGGCCTTGGGTGCCGAGGTATCCTTTTTCGGCTTTTTACTCTCTTTATTGGACTTTTGCTGACCTTTTGCCATGTTGAACTCCCCAGGATGATGATCTGCCAATCGCAGACGTTGATCGGAAGTCTACCCCTTCTTTTGCAGCCATTCATGGCGGTCAAAAAAACCAAGTTCAATGCCGCAACCCATCACCCCAACCATCAAGCATGCACACGCCCTGCCATCCAATTCAGGGTTTTCACTAAAACCCGCTCCGTTATTCAGTGGTCTACTGATTTCACGATAATTCACCACCCAACCCTTTTTTTATTTTCCCCTAAGGAGACAGCCATGAAGGTCGAAATCACCGTTAACGGAAGGGCGCGAAACATCGACGCGGCCCCCAACCTTTTATTGGTTCAGGCCATTCGCGAAAACTTAAAACTGACTGGAACCCACGTGGGCTGCGACACAGCTCAATGTGGTGCGTGCACGGTGATCATGAACGGCAATGCGGTGAAATCCTGCAACGTCTTGTTGGCGCAAGCCCAGGGGGCCCAAGTCACCACCATTGAAGGTCTGGCCGATGCAGATGGAACCATGCACCCCATGCAATCGGCCTTCAAAGACTGCCATGGCCTGCAATGTGGTTTTTGCACACCCGGCATGGTCATGAGTGCGATTGACCTGTGCAAACGCCATCCGCAAGCGAATGAGCAAGTGATTCGCGAGCAATTGGAGGGCAATTTGTGCCGCTGCACCGGATATCAGAATATTGTCAAGGCCGTTCAGCAAGGTGCTGCGGCCATGAAGTCTTGAGATCAAAAAAACACAGGAGACAGCCATGGGTGCATCAGATTTCGCAAAGCTTCCTCACATCGGAGAGTCCTTTTTGCGCAAAGAGGACTACCGTTTTTTAACCGGTGCCGGTCAATACACAGATGACATTGAATTGGCCAACACCTCGCATGCTGTCTTTGTGCGCTCGCCGCATGCACACGCCAAGATCAAAAGCGTTGATAAAAAGGCAGCTCTGGCTGCACCTGGCGTGATTGGGGTGCTCGACGGCCAAGACGTGGTCGACGCCAAAATCAACGGCTTGCCCTGCGGTTGGTTGATCACCGATACCAATGGCCAACCCATGAAGGAACCACCCCACCCCATCTTGGCCCATGACAAAGTGCGCTACGTGGGCGACCATGTGGTCATGGTGGTGGCCGAAACCTTGGAAGAGGCCAAAAATGCCGCGGAACTCGTGGCGGTTGAATACGATGTTTTATCAGCCGTGGTCGACGTGCGCGATGCCGGCAGCGCAGTTGCCTTGCATGATGCGGCCCCAGACAACCACTGCTACAAATGGGCCATTGGTGACAAATCACAAGTTGACGCTGCCTTTGCCAATGCAGCCCACGTGACCCAACTTGATTTGGTCAACAACCGATTGGTACCCAACGCGATGGAGCCACGGGCTGCCATTGGGTCTTATAGCCGCGCCAATGACGAGTACACCCTGTGGGTCTCCAACCAAAATCCCCATGTGGAGCGCCTGTTGATGACGGCTTTCGTCATGGGCTTGCCTGAACACAAAGTTCGGGTGATCGCGCCGGATGTGGGCGGTGGTTTTGGTTCCAAAATTTATTTGTACGCCGAAGATGTCTGCTTGACTTGGGCGTCCAAAAAACTCAATCGAAACATCAAATGGACCTGTGATCGGTCCGAAGCCTTCCTGAGCGATGCCCATGGCCGTGACCATGCCAGCCACGCTGAAATGGCCATGGACAAGGACGGCAAATTTTTGGCCATGCGCGTTCACACCCATGCCAACTTGGGTGCTTACCTGTCCACTTTTTCAACCGCGGTGCCCACCATTTTGTACGCCACCTTGTTGGCCGGGCAATACACCACACCACAGGTTTATGTTGAAGTCGATGCCTGGTTCACCAACACCGCGCCAGTGGATGCCTACCGTGGCGCTGGTCGGCCAGAAGCCACCTATTTGTTGGAGCGACTGGTCAGCCGCGCTGCTTGGGAAATGGGCATGACGCAAGATGAAATTCGCAAACGCAATTTCATCACCCAGTTCCCCTATCAAACGCCGGTGGCGCTGCAATACGATGTGGGCGACTATCACGCCTGCATGAACGAGGCACAAAAGCTGGCCGATGTGGCAGGCTATGCCCAACGCAAAGCCCACAGCCAATCCAACGGAAAGTTGCGCGGCATTGGCTACTCCAGTTACATTGAGGCCTGTGGCATCGCGCCGTCCAATATCGCTGGCGCCCTGGGTGCCCGTGCTGGGCTTTTCGAGTGCGGAGAGGTTCGCGTGCACCCCACGGGCAGTGTCACCGTATTCACTGGATCGCACAGCCATGGTCAGGGCCATGAAACCACGTTTGCCCAAGTGGTGGCAGCCAGGTTGGGGATCGCGGTGGAAGCCGTGGACATTGTCCATGGCGACACGGGCAGGGTTCCGTTCGGCATGGGCACTTATGGATCGCGTTCCATATCGGTCGGTGGCGCCGCCATCATGCGCGCCCTTGACAAGATTGAAGCCAAAGCGAAAAAGATTGCCGCCCATTTGATGGAAGCATCTGATGCCGACATTGAGTTTGCCAATGGCGAGTTCAATGTCAAAGGCACGGATAAAAAAATCACCTTTGGACAGGTCGCCTTGACTGCCTACGTTCCACACAACTATCCGCTGGACAAGCTTGAGCCGGGTTTGAATGAAACGGCCTTCTATGACCCCACCAACTTCACATTCCCTGCTGGCACCTACATTGCAGAAGTTGAAGTCGATGCATCAACGGGCGTGGTGAAACTCGATCGCTTCACTGCCGTTGACGATTTCGGCACCATCATCAACCCCATGATTGTTGAAGGCCAAGTTCATGGCGGTTTGGTCCAAGGCATTGGTCAGGCCTTAATGGAAAATTGCGTTTACGACAAAGAGACCGGACAACTGCTGACGGGTTCCTTCATGGACTACACCATGCCGCGGGCGGATGACTTTCCGACCTTCAAACTGGGACACGTGTGCACTCCGTGCAGCCACAACCCCCTCGGGACCAAAGGCTGCGGTGAAGCGGGTGCCATTGGCTCTCCACCGGCCATCATGAATGCTGTTTTAGATGCCTTGGCACCCTTGGGCGTGAAAAACCTCGACATGCCAGCGACCCCGCATCGCGTCTGGGAAGCCATTCAAGCCGTCAATCATTAAGAATTAAGACAAAAGGAACCAACATGTACGCATTTACCTACGAACGCCCAGCCACCATCCAAGAGGCGAGCCAGCAAGTGGCCAATGGGGCCCAAGCCCTCGCCGGTGGTCAGACCATGCTGGCGGCCATGAAGCAGCGACTCATGCAGCCTGAAAAATTGGTCGACTTGTCACAAATCAAAGACCTTCAAGGCATCAAAAAAGATGGTAACACCTTGGTCATTGGCGCCATGTGCACCCACCAAGCGGTGGAAAACCATGCAGATGTGAAAACACATATTCCCGCCCTCGCCGCATTGGCAGGGGGCATCGGCGACAGGCAAGTTCGCGCCATGGGAACCATCGGCGGATCAGTGGCCAACAACGACCCTGCAGCTTGCTATCCGAGTGCGTTGTTGGCATTGGACGCGATCATCCACACCAACCAACGCACGATCAAAGCCGCGGACTTCTTCCAAGGCATGTATGCCACCGCTTTGAAGCCCGGTGAACTCATCACTGCCATTGCATTCCCCATTCCCAAAAGAGCGGCCTACGCCAAATTCAAGCAACCGGCATCACGATTTGCCCTCGTCGGCGTCTTTGTGGCGGACACCAGCAACGGCGCTCGGGTGGCCATCACAGGCGCCAGCAATGGCGTTTTCCGCCATGCCGGCTTGGAAGCGGCTTTGACCCAATCATTCACACCAGGTGCGGTTCAAAACATCACCATTGATGCCGCCGACCTCAACAGTGACCTGCATGCCTCTGCCGCGTATCGTGCCAATCTGATCAAAGTACAAACACAGCGTGCGGTACAACAGGCGATCGGATGACAGCTGTCCCCGCGCTTGATTCCATTGAGGATGTCATCCAGGCCTTGGCTGGCGTGGGATACCAAGCCCACCGCCGTCTGGCCACCTCGGTTTTTTTAAGCCTGCGATTGCAACGCCCCTTGCTCTTGGAGGGGGAGCCAGGGGTTGGCAAAACGGAACTGGCCAAGGCCTTGTCGCAAGTTTTGCATCGGCCATTGTTGCGTCTTCAATGCTATGACGGCATGGAACAACGCGAGGCGCTTTATGAATGGAATCATGCAGCCCAGTTGCTGCACATGCGGGCGGCCCAAGATCGCACCCATGTGGATGAGATTGAGCAAGAGCTGTATCAATCCAAATACTTGATCCGCCGGCCTTTGTTGCAGGCACTTCAAACCCCCGCGCCTGGGGCCGTTTTGCTGATCGATGAAATTGACCGCGCCGATGAACCCTTTGAAGCTTTTTTGCTGGAGTATTTGGGTGAATATCAGGTGACGATTCCGGAATTGGGCACGATCTCAGCCCACAGCAACCCAGTCACCATTCTGACCAGCAACCGCACGCGCGACTTGCACGACGCCGTGAAAAGACGCTGCCTTTATCACTGGATGGATTACCCGGAAAGAGAGCAAGAATTGGCTATATTGCGCGCCAAGGTCCCGCAAGCCAGCCACACGCTTGCCCAGCAAGTGGCGCAGTTTGTATCGCGCCTGCGCAGCCCAGCTTTTGCGAATGCCTTTCAAAGAGGCCCAGGCATCGCTGAGAGCATTGAATGGGCCAAGGCTTTGGTGGCCTTGGACACCTTGCAACTGGATCCCGAAGTGATACATGACACCGCTGGCATTTTGTTCAAACAACGAGAAGACATCGCGGCATTGCAACCCATCATCACTGATTTATTGGCCCCCGAAGCTGCCAGCTAACAGATCAACGGTGCAGTGCCATGCAACTCGGTGATGCCAGAACAGGTAAATTGGCTGAAAACATTGCCGCTTTTGGACGGGCGCTGCGACGTGCTGGCGTGCCTGTGGACAGCGCGCGAATTGCATTGGCGCAAACGGCGGCCATGGTTGTTGGCGTGGACCGCAAAGATGACTTGGCTGCAGCGCTGGAATGCGTTTTCGTTGGCCAAGCGCAAGACCGAACCGTATTTGCGCAAATGTTTGAGGCTTTTTTTCGAAATCCCGAATTGGCCCACAAACTGCTCGCGCAAATGCTGCCCCAAGCCCAAGAGTCTGCCAAAGAGACAGTCCCCAGACGCGCCAGGGTTCAAGAGGCCTTGCGAGCGGTGGCAACGGCCAAAAACCGCCCCCCCGCAAAGGACGATGAAGTTGAATTAGACGCGGCCATGAGTGCCAGCCAAGCCACACGCTTGCACCATGCGGATTTCCAAAGTTTGAACGCCAGTGAGTTTCGCTTGGTCGAGCAACTTGCCAGATCCATACCTTTCGCCTTGCCACACATTCAGGGCCGACGCACCCAAGCGGGCCCTGTCGGGCATCGATTGGATTGGGCGCGGGCCATGCGCGATGCTGCGCGCCAAGGCGGCGAGCTGGTCCGTTTGCCGCATCTACAGCGCCGCCAACAACCTTTGCCGCTGTTAATTTTGATCGACGTTTCGGGCTCGATGGAACGCTATGCACGCTTGATGATGGCTTTTTTGCACCAATCCACCCGTCAAGTGCCACGCAGTGTGTACGCATTTGGAACCGAATTGACGGATTTGAGTGGCCCATTTCGCATGGCAGATACCGATGACATGCTGTTGGCCGTGAGTGAAAAAATTGCTGATTTTGCTGGTGGCACGCGACTGGGTCTGTCATTGGCTCAGCTCAGAACACACCATCAGCGACAATTGACTGGAAGGAGAACGGTCGTGCTGCTGATCAGCGATGGCTTGGACACGGGATCAACCACCGACTTGTCGAATGAGTTGTCTTGGCTGAAAAGGCATTCACGCCAATTGCTCTGGCTCAACCCCTTGCTTCGTTTCGATGGATACGCCCCCATCGCCAGTGGCGCACAGGTCCTGCATCGGTACGCCGATGGCATGGTGGCCATTCACAACATGGCCCGATTACAAGATTTGGCCCATGCCATCATTCGTTTAATGAAAACTTGACAGATTGGATATCAACCATGGACATGCAAGGCAATCGCCAACTCGCCGCCACCCAAGATCAAGCCTGGGCGGCCTTGAACAATGCAGACATTCTCAAAGCCTGCATACCAGGGTGTGAAAAGTTTGAATTGACACAAGAGAACCAGTACAACGTGGGTGTCGCTCTGCGCATCGGCCCTGTCGCCGCAAAATTCAGTGGCACGGTGAAGTTGATGGACATCCAACCGCCCCACTCTTATGCATTGCAATTCGAGGCGCAAGGTGGGGTAGCCGGCTTTGGCAAAGGTGAGTCCAAGGTCACCCTCACCCCCCATGCGCAAGGCTGCGAATTGAACTACACCGTTCATTCAAAGGTTGGCGGAAAAATCGCGCAATTGGGTCAACGCTTGATCGATGGTGCCGCCAAATCACTGGCCGAAGATTTTTTCAAACGGTTTGAAGAAGAATTGCAGAAGCGAAATGAAACGCAAGCCTCCAGTGATTCAGCCGCGGAAACGACGACAGCCGCCACGGAAAAGCCGGCACCCCGTTGGCTTTGGCTGGCGGGCGCTGTTTTGGTGGGCGCCCTGATTTGGTCATGGATGCGATCTTGATCTCAGACACAACAGCGAAAGATCACTGGCATGGAAAATTTGGATGTGATGGTGCTGCGCAGTTTGCGCGATTGGCGAACACAAGGCCACCGCGCTTTGTTGGCCACGGTGGTTCGCACCTGGGGATCATCACCCCGGCCGGTGGGGTCCATCATGGCCTTGTGCGACAACGGCTCGGTGGTCGGTTCTGTCTCAGGCGGCTGCATTGAAGATGATTTGATTTATCGTTTCACCCAGGCCTATGCGCAAAAGGGTTCGGCCGGCTCAGACACCCCACAAATTCCTTCAGGCCCACCTCAAAATATCAAGTACGGCATTTCCGCCGATGAGGCGCACCGATTTGGCCTGCCCTGTGGCGGGACGCTGGAGCTGCTGCTGGAATTTGACCCCGATGCGCAATTGTTGAACGACTTGGTTCAGGCCTTGGAGAACGGGCAATTGATGCAACGCATCACCTACTTGGCGTCCGGGCGGGTTGAAATCCAATCTTCACCTCAACCCAGCGATTTGTTGTTGGACAGTGAGAAACTGATCAACACCTTTGGGCCAGAGTACAGAATGCTGTTGATTGGAGCCGGACAATTGACCGAATATTTGGCAACCATGGCCTTGTTCAATGGATTTGCCGTGACCGTGTGTGATCCCAGAAATGAATACAGCGGAGCTTGGTCGGTATCAGGCGTGACCCTCACCAAAGAAATGCCGGATGATGTGGTTTTGAGTTTCCACCCCGACCGTCGCAGTTGTGTGATTGCGTTGACCCACGACCCCAAACTTGACGACTTGGCGCTGTTGGAAGCCTTGGAATCAGATGCTTTTTACATCGGTGCCATCGGTTCGCGCCGAAACAATTCGGCACGGCACCAAAGAATGCAAGAGCACATGGGGCTCACTGACGCGCAATTGCAACGCCTGCGCGGCCCCATTGGGATCTACATTGGCAGCAAAACGCCTGCAGAAATCGCTGTCAGCATCATGGCCGAGGTATTGGCTGTGAAAAATGCCGTTCAACTGCCGCGTGACATGGACGTGGCACACGCCAAAAACAGCCATGACATACCACCCAATGATCCAGGCACGGTCATTTGCCGCATTGGATCGGCCGGTTGAGGGGTGTTGGGCCGATGCGCGAAATTATGGCAACATACCCTTCTTTAGGCACCCTCACCTCATTTCAGGATCACCACATGAAAAGAACATTTTTCAAATACATTTCGATTGCCGCTTTGACATGCGTTGGTTTTGCGGGGCCCCTGATGGCGCAAACCAAATCAAAACTCACCCAAATCCTGGAGCGCGGAACCCTCAGGGTCGGGACCACCGGGGATTTCAACCCCATGTCCTTCAAAGACACCAACGCCAATACCTTGGTCGGTTATGACATTGATGCCATGAACCAATTGGCCACAGACATGGGCGTCAAAGTTGAATTTGTCACCACCGAGTGGGCGACACTGGTCAATGGCATTGTTTCGGATCGTTACGATATTTTTGCTGGTGGCTCCTCTTTGAACATGGCGCGGGCCAAAACAGTGGCCTTCACCAGCCCTTATGTGTATGCGGGAACGGTTCCTTTGATCAACAAGAAAGATGCCAAAAAATTCCCGACTTGGGAAAGCATCAACAACAGCAACGTCAATGTGGCAGTGTTGATGGGCACCGTCTTTGAGCAACAAGCCAAATCGGCCTTCCCCAAGGCCAAAGTTCGCAGTGTTGAAAAGCCCGCCACGGGTTACCAAGAAGTTTTGGCCAACCGTGCGCAAGTGACCATCACCAGTAACGTTGAGGCCGCCACCCTGATCAAGACTTACCCGGATTTGCAAGTGGTGGGGACATCTGCTGACATGAAGAACAAACGCCCCTTTGCATACCCAGTGGTCCAGGGCGATGCGGTTTGGCTGACTTTTTTGAACAATTGGATTGCCCTGAAGGAAGCGGAAGGTTTCTTCACCACGCTTGAGGCCAAGTGGCTGTCATCGAAAAAGTAAGCCGGTCCCTCGGGGCGCTGCTGCTTGTTTTTTCATTGACCGGCTGCGCAGCCAACAGCAGTTCCTACCACTGGGGTTGGTATATTTTCAACCCCTTTCAAGAAAAGGGCGCTTCGAACATTGAATTTTTGGCAGGTGGTCTCACAGCCACTTTGCTGGTTTCCATTTGCGCCATTCTTTTGTCGGTCGTGATGGGTGCGCTGATGGCGCTGGCTGCCCTGTCGAAGCGCCCACAGTTGCAGGCGGTGGCTCGTTTTTATGTGGAAATTTTTCGAGCCATACCCTTGTTGGTACTTTTGCTTTGGGTTTTTTACGGCTTGCCTGTTGTTTTGGGCTTGCAACTGGGTGTTTTCGTGGCGGGCGTTTTATCGCTCGCGCTGAGCGACAGTGCCTTCGAAGCCGAGGTGTTCAGAGCGGGAATTCAATCCGTCCCCAAGGGGCAAATCGAGGCTTCCAAAAGCCTGGGTTTATCCTGGATGCAACAAATGCGCTTCATCGTTGCGCCTCAGGCCATCAAAGTCATCCTGCCGGCACTGGGCAACCAGTTTATTTACGTGGTGAAAATGTCATCATTGATTTCTGTGATCGGCTTGCCTGAATTAACCCGACGCGCCAATGAACTCAATGTCAACGAATATCGCCCTTTGGAAATCTACAGCTTTTTGGTGGTGGAATACCTCATCTTGATTGTCTTGATCTCCTGGATGGTTAGAAAATTAGAAGCCAAACTGGCGCGACAGGGATAAGCCCATGAAATTGCAGCTCAGCACATGGCCCCAGATTGAGGCTTACTTGAAGCGATCACAAGGCATTGTTTTGCCCATGGGCTCGACCGAGCAACATGGTCCCACGGGTTTGATCGGCACCGACGCGATCACCAGCGAGTCAATTGCCTGGGCCATGCCATCGCACTGCGACGTCTTGATTGGGCCGACTTTGAGCTTGGGACCGGCCGCTTTTAACTTGGACTTTCCGGGCACCATGTGCCTGCGGCCCAGCACCTGGATGGCACTGGTCATGGACTGCATTCAATCACTCGCGCACCAAGGCTTCCGCGCCTTTTATTTCCTCAATGGTCACGGTGGCAATTTGGCACCCACCTTGAGTGCGATCCAAGAAGTTCAATGGATGAGGAGCCTGGCCCATCCAGCTGCACCCCCACTTTTCTTCAATGTTCGCAGTTGGTGGGATTTCCCCACCGTGAATGCCATGCGCCAATCTTGGTATGGTGCAGGAGAAGGCATGCACGCCACGCCCTCAGAGATATCCATCACCCGGTTCACCCATCCAGACCATTGTCCTGTCGATGCCTTGCCAGCCGCACCCGCGTTGAATGCTGATTTCTTGCGCGCCCATGCTGGCGATCAACATGCAGACGCCAAGCACCACAGGGCCCTGTTCCCCGATGGTCGTGTCGGCTCCCATTCGGCTTTGTCCCATTCGGCACACGGACAAGCCTTGCTCGAAGCAGCGGCTTTGGCTGCCAGCCAAGAATATCAGGGGTTGCTGAAAGAACTGGCAGCGTGATTTTCTACGCCACCCCCTTGTCAAGCTACAGCGCCAAAGTGCGCATTGCCTTGTGCGTCAAGGACCTGCCATTTCAAGAGATCCAACCGCCTGGTGGTTACCGCTCTGAGAGCTATCGAGCCATTGCCCCCATGGGGACGATCCCGGCACTTCAAGTGGATGGTCAGTTGATCAGCGAGTCGGAAGTGATTTTGGAGTACTTGGAAGACCGCTACCCCGAACCACCCATGTGGCCACAGGATCCGTTGAAAAGAGCGCAGTTTCGTTTTCGCGCCAGGTTCCATGATTTGTACTTTGAGCCCTTGGTCAGAAGGCTTTTCGCGCATGTTCCAGCGTCGAAAAGGCAGCCCCCAGAAGTGCAGCACATTCGATCCGAGCTTGTGCACCGCATCGGACAAATGCGCCATTGGTCGATGGCCTTTGTCGCTTCATCCACCCAACAAATCACTTTGGCCGATTGCGGATTCATGGTCAACATTCCCTTGGCCGCTCAATTGCTCAGTGCTTGTGGTGTAGAAGACCCCTTCCCCACCTCGTGGATCGATTGGTGGCAATCAGGCCACCAGCACCCCGCAGTGGCCAAAGCCTTGGCACCGTGGAAACAAGCCACGCAAGAATGGCTGGCGTCGCAAATATCCAAATGAAAGGAATGCCATGAGCGCTTGGATTCGAATGATCCCGTTGGAAGAAGCCACGGGCAAGTTGAAAGAAATGTATCAACGGGTGACCACCCCGCATGGCACGGTTGACAACGTCATGAAAGCCCACAGCCTTCGCCCACACACCATGGAAGGCCACTTGGTGTTGTACAAAAACGTTTTGCACAACCCCGAAAACACCTTGCCATTTTGGTTTTTGGAAGTGATCGCCTCGTGCGTCAGCATGGCCAATCACTGCGATTACAGCTTAACGCACCATTTTGCCAATGCACGCCGCCTGATCGGCGATGAAGACAGGGCCCAAAACATATGGAATGCTCTGCGCACAGAGAAATGGTCAGAGGTCTTTGAAGGGAAAGAACTCGCCTTGGTTCAATATGCCCACAAGCTCACCGTTTCTGTGGGAAACATGGTTCAAAGTGACATAGAACATTTACATCAAGCCGGTTGTGATGATGGTGAAATATTGGAAGTGAATCAGGTTTGTGCTTATTTCAATTATTCAAACCGCTTGCTCAATGGGCTGGGTGTCACCACGCAAGGTGACGTGATTGGGTATTACAAAGAAAAGCCGACGGAAAGTTCGTGAAGCTTAGCTTTCCATCTCGATGATTTTTTGCAGCCCTTGCCGAAACCTGATCGCTGCGGCATCCAATCCCATCGTGGCGACTCGACCGGTGTTTTTTTTCATGCCCCGATGAACCGCTTCCAAAACGTTTTTGTCCTCTAAAAAAGCTTTCTTGGCGCCCTCGGCATTGCGCGCTGTGATGTCTTGATTGTGCGGGTCGGTGTTGCGATGTTGCAACCAAAAATACAGGGTGTGGTCCGCATCCACAGGTGTTAAAAAGTGATGGGACACCATGATGTAGGTCTGGGCATCTTGTGGATTAAAACCTTCTCCTCCCAGGCCAGCCGGTGTGAAAACGGTTTTATTGATGGCCCAACTGGGATAACGCACTTCGTAATGTTGCAAGCGGTCAGCATGACCCGAAAATTTCACCAAGGCCGCATAAAAAGGAGGCGGAGCCTGGTTTTCGATCCAACGGCTGCAAACCACCGAATGCTCGTCACTGTCGATCTTCAACGCGGTGTCGCCGGTTCCCGCGCCAGCAAATGATGATGGATGAACCCAAGCGACGTGCGATGGATCCAACAAGTTATCCACCAGCCAAAGATAGTGGCACTGGCACATGAATGAATCCCCAGCAGTGATGTGCCAAGCAGGGTCATCGAAATGTTCGATCTGCGGAATCTCATCTTCACGCGCCAAATGTTCGGGCCCCATCCAAATCCAAATCAACCCCCATTTTTCAGCCACAGGGTAACTTTTCACACACGCAAACGCCGGGATGCGCCCTTGTGTGGGCGCATCGACGCAAAGTCCCCGGCGATCAAAAGTCAAGCCGTGGTAACCGCACTCCACATGGTCGCCCTTTAAGCGCCCCATGGACAAGGGTAGCTTTCGGTGGGGACAAGCGTCCTCTAACGCCACGGGCAGACCCTGCCCGTCTCGGTAAAGCACCACGGGCTGAGCCAGAAAAGTCATGGCTTTCAATTCACGCGACAAGTCGCGCGACAAACAAGCCACGTACCAAGCGTTATAAACAAAATCACTCAAGGCATGTGCTTTCAGGTTATCGATACCGTGGCCTCCATCAGGCCCATTCAAAGGCCAGTTTTCCAAGCGGGTGAGCGTTTTTCCAAGAAAGCTTGAAAACCTTCTTGGGCAGCAGGATCCATCATGTTGCAGGCCATCACTTGCCCAGCCAATTGGTAGGCGGCAGCGATGCCCATCTCCGATTGCTGGTAAAACAAGGCTTTGCCCATTTCAATGGCCACAGAGGGCTTTTCAATGATTTTCATGCAGAGTTCAATGACCACATCTTGCAAGGCATCGGCCGTGACGCTGCGGTTGATCAGTCCTCGCTCAAGCGCTTGATCGGCAGTAATGAAGTCGCCAGTCAACAGCATTTCCATGGCCCATTTTCTGGGGACATTTCGGGTCAAGCCCACACTGGGCGTGGCGCAAAATAAACCATGGTGAATCCCAGACACAGCGAACCGCGAGGATTGGCTGGCCACCGCCAAGTCACACATGGCCACCAACTGACAACCAGCCGCGGTGGCAATGCCATCCACCTGGGCCACCACCGGTTGAGGCAAGCTTTGCAGGCTCAGCATCAAACGCGAGCATTGAGCAAATAGTTTTTCATAAAAATCGTGGCTGGGTTGGCTGCGCATTTCCTTCAAGTCGTGACCGGCTGAAAACGCCTTCCCCTTGGATGACAAAACGATCACCCGGCAAGAGGCATCGCGCCTGCACTGTTCAAGTTGATGGTGCAAGGCCGCCATCATTTCGCTCGACAACGCATTGAACGACTCCGGGCGATTCATGCAAATTCGCACGATGCCGGGTTTGGGCTGATCCACCCACAAGAGGGGTTCTTTCGTCGAAAAATCTTCTGCCATGTCCCACCTTTTGAATTAAATGTCGCGCAGCACAATGTCACAGGTTGGTGGCCGCAAAAACCGTGGTACCTCGCGGCTCGCATCGATGCAACCGCCGTTTTCGTACACACCTGAAGGCTCTCGGTATTTTTTCATTTCCTGCAATATGGGCTCCATTTGATGCGGGTCGGCCATGGTCTGGCTCACATGTTTGGCCACCATGTTCTCATCCATGCACCACACACCTGCATCATCGACATAAGCCCCATCACGCCAGTGAAACACTTCCACACATTTTTTATCCAGCGTGAACGGCGCTGCGCAGTCCCAAAAATTACTGAACAAACCGGCGCCCATGTAGATCACCCAAGAACCCTCGTAGCCAGAGACGTTGCTGGATCGGGGGTCCGGATTGCGAAACCAGACACGGTCGCCCGGAATGTAATGCAGCATCGGGACAGGGGCATCCAAACTGCCGTGTTCGACCAAAAACGTGTCGTGAAATGCCCCTGACGCAATGGCCTTGATTTGCCACTGACGCTGCAAGTTTGCATGCAGTACTGGGTTACTGATTTGGGCCTCCTGCGCAATGCCCAACAAAATCACATACTCGCTGGCTCGGTAGCACGAAAAGGAAAATTCACTGCCTGAAAACACCGGCTGGGTCGCCAACCGCAAGGCTTCAATCAATGACCGATCTGGTTTGAGGGTAAAGCCCAATTCTTCGTCATACGTCCAATGGGACATGGGCCGATCAACGGCACGGGTATCAAATTTCAAAGAAGTGAATTGAGCGGCTTGGGCGATGAATTTTCTGACACGAATGTGGCTCAACAGCTCTTCGTGGCTTGGAAATGATTGGGGGTAAGGACTGCTCAGCAAACCCAACAATATTTCATGCATCAAGGCTTGCTCTGGATCTGCATTTTTGAGATGAACGCTGTCTCTGATCTGGAGCGTGTTGTCCTGCGGTGTGAACCATGCCCGGCCTTGGCTGCTCAATTGATAGTGGGCCTGGTGAGCACCGGCGCCGGCTGGGGCATGGACCTCCAAGCAATCACCCCAGGGTGATGCATGAACCCACCGCAGGAATTCATCCTGCGCTTCATGGTCCAAGGCATTTGCCGCTTGGATCAAAATTCCATTTTTCATGAGGACATTTGAAAAGGTTTTTTTGATTTAACTCGGAAAAGTTATGCGCTGTCACGCTGAAAAAACATGCGCTTTACAGGTTGGTCAATATAGCGCCAAATGAGCCAGCCCAGCACATTGCAGGCGACAAACATCGCCAGCAACCAACCCATGAAAGGGAAACCCGAGCCCTCTAAGGCCGGATATAAACAGCTCATCAGCATCAACAGGGCAAAGTGAGACATGAAAATGCCATAGGCACAATCGCCCATTTTTCTGGCGGCTTGGGTCCCAATGTGGCTTGAAATGGAAATGTATTGGCTGCCATGCAGCAATGCGGCGGTCAAAATGGCCACAAACAACCGGGGCCGGGGTTCAACCCATCCACAAATCAGACTGCCAGCGATATAAAGATAAAAGAGGCCATGACCACTTTTCAGCGCCTGCTGAGAGCGGTAAGCCAGGGCCCCCAACGCATATGTCCCGGCAAAATAAATGGCCCACACATTCCATTCGGGATGCAAATTGAAATAAGCCAACGACCACAGGCCCACAGCAGCCCATGACCATCGCGGATCCACCAGGCTGTTTCGCTGTCCCATCCAAACAGGCCATGCGCTCAAGCAGAGAAAAAAAGCATACAACTGCAAATCAATGGCCACATACCAAACGCCGGCGGACAAGGCCTCTAGCCCCAGAATATCTTGCAGAAAAAAAGCGTTGGCCATCCAAACTGGCGCATCCAGATGATTCGGCAACATATCGGGGCTCACCCATGGGCGAAGGAAAATCGCCACCCCCGTTGACAAAACCAGGCCCGCCAAATACACCGGGGCCAAACGCAGGTATCGATCGGTCATGGCGCGACGGAGGTATGGAAAGCCAACCATTTTTTCATCCTGTGTTTTGGCCGCTAAAAAACCAGCGGTAACCAGAAACACCGAGACCGCCCAAGCGCCACAGTCTGTTAAAAATTTGAACAGCTGCGGCATTTGAACGTGGCCCTTTTGGGCCAAGGGCCCATAGACCGACATGTGGTGGGCGACAATCACTTGGGCGGACATCCATTTCAAAAGACCGATGAAAGGCGAAGTGACATTTGTCATTTTGAAGTCATTAAATTAATTTAAATTAATACAATTGTATCTGTAAATTGTCAATACACACCTCCTCCATCCCCATCATCAGGTCCGGTGATCCCTTGCCCGGGCCTGAGTCGGCATGGGGTCAAGATTCTGCTTATCCCGGTTTGGTCGCGGCCGGTCGAGATTTGTCGGCTGAGCGGCTCACTGAAGCTTATCAAAAAGGCATTTTCCCCTGGTACAGCCAAGGCCAACCCGTGCTCTGGTGGAGCACTGACCCCCGAATGGTCTTGCGCGCAGACGAATTCAAGCTGCACCGATCGTTCAAAAAGACGTTGGTCAAATTGATTTCTCAAGGCCAACTGGAGATCCAGGTTGACCAACACTTCGATGACGTGGTGAGGCTTTGCGCCCAATCGAAAAGGCCCGGTCAAAGTGGGACCTGGATACAGCCCGAAATGATGATGGCTTACCGTGATTTGCACCAGCTGGGTCAGGCGCACAGCGTGGAGTGCTGGCTGGATGGCCATTTGGTGGGCGGTTTGTACTGTGTGGCCATTGGCAAAGCCGTGTTCGGAGAATCCATGTTTTCGCTGCAAAGTGACGCCTCCAAAATTGCCCTTTCAGCGCTGATTTGCATGTGTCGACAGCAAGGCATCCCATCCATCGACTGCCAACAACAAACCCCGCATCTGAAGTTCATGGGTGCGCGCCCCATTGCCCGGCAGTTGTTTGTGAAAGAGTTGACGGTTTTGACGCAGGAACCGCCGCCCCCTTGGGAATTCTTACCCGTATACTGGAATCACATCCTGCCCTTCACACAACCACTGACGTGACCCACCTCAAGGATTTACCGCTTCAGGCCTTGCAGTTTTATGCAACGGCGCCTTACCCTTGCAGCTACTTGCCACACCTTCAAGCGCGCTCGCAGGTGGCCACACCCAGCCATCTGATCCACAACGACATTTATTCCGAACTGGTCGCCCGAGGGTTTCGCCGCAGCGGTCTGTTCACTTATCGGCCTTATTGCGATGGGTGCCGCGCCTGCATCCCCTTGCGCATCCCCATCGATGACTTCAAACCCAATCGAAGCCAACGCAGGGCCTACAAACAACACCAAAGCTTGATCCCTCGCATTGCCAATTTGGCTTACCAAGATGACCATTACCACCTGTACCTGCGCTACCAAACAGGGCGCCATGCTGGCGGCGGCATGGATCAAGACAGCATCGATCAGTACACCCAGTTCCTTTTACAAAGCCGGGTGAACTCTCGCTTGGTGGAGTTCAGGCTGCCTACCGACGATGGCTCCCCAGGGGTGCTCAAAATGGTGTCCATCTTGGATGTCCTCAATGATGGCATTTCAGCGGTTTACACCTTTTATGAGCCTGAAACGCATGCCGACTACGGCACTTACGGGGTGATGTGGCAAGTCGAGCAAGCCAAAACCTTGGGTTTGCCATACGTTTATTTGGGCTATTGGATTCAAAACAGCCCCAAGATGAATTACAAGGCGCATTTCAAACCCCACCAAGTTTTGGTGGATGGTCATTGGCAAACCCCAGATTGATCATCCGTTAAAATTGCACAATGCGAAAAGTTGATGCCAACCAGGCGGCCACGCCCTCCATTCAGGTCATTGAAAGAATATTTACCCTGATTGACGTCCTGTCCTCGCGAGAAGAGGCTGTTTCACTCAAAGAAATCAGTGAAAAAAGTGGCTTGCACCCATCGACCGCCCATCGAATTTTGAATGACTTGGCCTGCGGGCGTTTTGTCGATCGCCCCGAGCCAGGCAGCTATCGACTCGGCATGCGACTGTTGGAGCTGGGCAACTTGGTCAAAGGGCGACTGAATGTGCGCGATGCCGCCTTGATGCCCATGCGAGAACTCCACCGCCTGATTCAACAACCCATCAACCTCAGTGTGCGCCAAGGTGACGAGATCATTTACATCGAGCGGGCCTTCAGTGAGCGATCTGGCATGCAAGTCGTTCGCGCCATTGGTGGCAGGGCCCCCTTGCATTTGACGTCCGTGGGCAAACTTTTTTTATCGGTGGATGACACCCAAAAGGTGCGTGCCTATGCCACCAGAACCGGATTGAACGGCCAAACCCGCAACAGCATCACTCAAATCAATATTCTGGAGAGAGAGCTGTCCAAAGTTCGGCAATATGGCGTTGCGCACGACAATGAGGAATTGGAGTTGGGTGTGCGCTGTTTGGCGGCAGGCATCTACGATGACCAATCCAAGTTGGTCGCTGGCTTGTCCATCTCTGCCCCCAGCGATCGCATGAGCGATGAGTGGCGCCCCAAACTCCAAGCGACCGCGCAGCAAATTTCCTTGGCCTTGGGCCACAGAAAGCCTTTTTAGGGTCTACGGAACCCCACTCCCCATCTCTGTCAGCAGAACCCATCGCATCGACCATGACATCTGAAACCACCACCGAGGAAGCATTCATTTGGAGCGATAAATTCATTTTGGGTTACCGCCCCATCGATGAAACGCATGAAGAGTTTGTTGATTTGGTCCGGCAAATGGACACCGCCCCAGATCAAGACTTGCCACATCTTTTATCGCTTTTTGCACAACATGCCCAGGCCCACTTTGACTTGGAGAACAAGCTCATGGTGGACACCGAATTTCCCCCGAGGGATTGCCACATCGATGAACATGCCGCCGTCATGAAATCGATCCAAGAGGTGCTGGCACTGGTCAACGAGGGGCAGTACGCCTATGGCAGAAGCCTCATTGATGAATTGATCAGATGGTTTCCTTCCCATGCCGACCATTTGGACTCGGCTTTGGCCCATTGGATGTGCAAGCGCAGCCTGGGCGGTAAGCCTGTGGTGTTGCGGCGCAATTTGCAATTGCGCTGAGCCCGATGGGGGCGGCCGCGCATTTGCGCCTGCTGGCCATCACGGCCATGGTTTCCGGGTGTGTGCTGCAATGGAATTTGCCCAATTTGGGCAACAATTTGATTCCTCGGAATTTTTTTGTCGCTGCCATGATGTGTCTGGCCTGCGCTTCTTGCTGGGCACACGTGCTTGCCAGTTGTCGCATCCGCTGGCAGCCTGTGTGGGGCGTTGTGCTCATCCCGCCGCTCATGTTGGCGCTTCACGCTTCTTGGGTGTCCATCGGAAGTTTTTCCCATTACCCCTGGTTGGCTGGTTTTGCCCTGGCTTTGATGGCCTGTTTCACCATCGGCTTGGCGCAGTTGGACTTGTCCCGCTGGCAATGGACTTCCATCAGCCAGCTGTTGCTCGGGGGTACCAGCCTGCTGTGCTTGCTCACCTTGTGGAGCCCCCCTTATTTGGCGTGGAACGACGGGTGGTTTTCATTGCCCTTGCCTTTGCGTGCCACCCAAGGGGGGTTTCAGCAGCCCAACCTGCTGGCCAGTTTCTTGGCCACTTCCCTCGTTTTTGCCCTTTGGCAACAACTGCGACACCCAGCACCCATCCAGGGATGGCGCGCCATGACCATGCTGTGCCTGAGCGCGCTGCACATTTTTATCGTGTTCAAGTCAGGCTCTCGGGTTGGCATGTTGGGACTGGCCATCTCGATGCTGCTGCTGGGCGTTTGGGTCCACAGGTTCAGCCCCCAAAACAAACGTTTTGGGTGGTGGTGCCTCATCAGCTTGCTGCTGGCTGCGTTGCTGGCGTCTTGGCTGGGGGATGTTGTCGATCGATTGCGTGACGTGGCCCAGGGCAGTTCCACCACCTATCGGCTCAGCTTTATTCAAGCCAGCTTCGATTTGTGGTGGCAATCACCTTGGTGGGGGCATGGATTGGGGACATTTTCAGAAAAGATCGTCCCGGTCTTTGTTCAGCTGATTGAAGCAGGCAGAAACCTGCACTACACCCCCAATCTGGGCCACCCGCACAACGAGGTTTTGTTGTGGGCTGTTGAAACTGGCGCTTTGGGTGTTTTATCGGTGGTCGGACCTTGGATTTTCTTGATCGTTTGGGTATGTCGCCAGCAGGCTTGGAACAGTTTGGCATGGCTGGCATGTTTGTTACCAATCAGCCTGCACCAATTCACCGAGTTTCCTTTTCACGCCTCAACCGCACACATCTGGCTTTGGTGCATGGTATTCGCATCTGGCATGCCATCAACGGCTTGGCGCCCATGGAATGGCATGACCAATCGCGGGATCAAAACGGGGGCCATCACGATGACCTGTGCGTTGGCATTTGGGTTCGCTTGGATGCTCGCTGAAACCGGGTGGGTCAGCCACTTGGCTTGGAAAAACCGCCCCACATGGATCGCTGCCACCCCAGCGCCCGAACCGTCCATCCCCACGGCGCGCGAATTCCAGCACCCCATCTTGAAAACATTTGCCAGCGATCAATTCATCGCTTTAAATGCCCCACGACATGTCACTGCCACTGAAACCATCGCCAAAACGCACTTTTGCGATGACGTGTGGGCAATGGGTAAGCGCTGGCAAAACCCCACCCAGTGGTCATTGGAAAAGGAATGCCTGCGCGATCGCGGCGATGAAGGCGCAACCCTCTGGCATCAGCGCAAAGTCAATGCCTTGACCAAGTGACCGTGCGCATGCCCAACGCCCAATAAGACCCTGCCTGGGGTGCCAGCTTTTTGCGTCAACCTTGGCCATGAAAAAAGGCTGATGCCGCCAGGGGCGACATCAGCCTGATCGTGAGGACAGCAGGTGTTTAAATCAAAGCCGAATCCAAGGTGCCAGCATTTTTCAATGCCTGAACCCACACCGGAGATTTACCGCGGCCAGTCCATGTTTGGGCCGGATCCGCAGGGTTTTTGTATTTGGGCGCCACTTTTCCACGCGGGCCAGATTTCTTGGCAGCACCAACCACTTTGGTTTTGACCGATTTCTTTTTACCGCCGCCCATGGCCGAGGTGATATCCGATGCGGTCAAGCCAGCATCTTTGGCAATGGCCAGGATTTTCTCAATGGCGCGGGTATGGGTGCGCGCTTGCAAGGCTTTTTCACGTTTTTCAATGGCCTCGCGCTCTTTGCGCAATTTGGCGAGTTGTGATGCGACAGAAGTAGCCATGTGGAATATGCTCCCAAGTAATATTAAATTGAAAATTATCTCATCTGATAACGAGATACCAACGGATATTATATGGCAATCAAAACATCACTGCGTTTCATTTGGGCGGGAGAATATCGCAAGACCGACATCGATTAAAACTGCCAAATATCAAAGGTGAAAATCGCAGCGATCACCAGCCATATTTCAAAATGATTGTATTGAATGAATTTCAAAACGACTTCCGCCAAGGATGTCGATGGGGGAGATTCAAGGGCCAAGTTCATGGCTGGGGAAAGCATATCCTTGGTGAAAATGATTTAAAAATGCATGGGCATTCTGGGGATCACACCGATGGTTGTTCGTGACATCCACTTTGTGCCATTTGATCGATCAAGATTCGGATCCACAATTTGGGTAAGATAAACTTTTTATAGGGGGACGCTATCCATGAGCACGTTTGCCACGCAATTGAAGTCTGAAATTGGACGCATCGCAAAAAAAGAAACGCGCGCAGAAACATTGGCGCTGAAAAAAACCAGCGCTCAATTTCGCTCGGATATCGCCGCCCTGAAAAGGCGGTTGAGCGAGCTGGAAAACCTCACCAAGAAGCTGCTCAAACAAATCCCCAAAACACAAGCCGTGGAAGCGGCAAGCCCCAAAGAAAATCTTCGCTTCAGGGTCGACGGATTTGCCGCACTGCGCAAAAAACTGAATTTAACCGCCAACGAAATGGGCGCGCTGATCGGGGTCAGTGGTCAGTCCATTTACAAATGGGAACAAGGCAAAGCCAAGCCCCGGGCCAGTCAACTCATGGCCATTTCTGCCGTGCGGAAAATGCGCAAGCGCGAAGTGGCGCAAAAGCTCGCCGCCATCTGAATTGGCGCGCCAGACCTGTCTGGCCTTCAGCTGAGCGGGTGGTTCAGCACGGCTGCCCACCCCAATGCAGGCCCCTCATGCGCTGAGGAATTTTTCAATGACCTCCGGGTTTTGCATCAAATGTGCGGGTGTGTCATGAAACTGCACGCGCCCCGCCGACATGATGTAAATCCGATCGGCCACATGGCTGGCCAACATGGCATTTTGTTCAATCAACAAAACCGTGAGGTTTAAATCCCTCATTTTTTGCAAGGTCTCGCCAATTTGCTGGATCACGATCGGTGCCAAGCCCAGTGAAGGCTCGTCAAAAATGCACAACTTGGGGTCACCCATCAAGCCCACCGAAACCGCCACCATTTGCTGCTGCCCGCCGGACAAGGTGCCCGCATATTGATTTCGACGCTCTTTGAGGATGGGAAACAATTCGTAGCAGTTGTCCATCAACTGCTTGCGGCGTGACTTGTTGGTCAGCGCATACCCGCCCATCAACAGGTTTTCCTCGACAGACATTTGGGGAAACAGCCCGCGGCCTTCGGGCACCAAGGACAAACCCCGTCGAATCAATTCGTGCACAGGCGCATCCAAGGTGGATTGCCCCAAAAAGCTCACCTGGCCAGAGGCGGGCTTGACCAAGCCCGCAATCGCCCGAACGACCGAACTTTTACCGGCCCCATTGGGGCCAATGACGCCCACAATTTCACCGGTTTTGACCTCCAAGCTGATGCGATCACAAGCCAAGAATGGGCCGTACCTGATCACCAAATCTTTGACCTCAAGCATGCTGGGCCCCCAGGTATTCGTCCACCACACGTTTGTTCTTCAAAATCTCCAAGGGTGGGCCATCGGCCACTTTCTCGCCAGCGATCAAAACCATCACCCGATCGGCCAACTCTTTGATCACCCGCATGGTGTGCTCAATCACAAAAATGGAGCAACGCGCTTTCAGTTGTTTGAGCAATTGGATCATCTCAATCACCTCGGTGACGGCCAAGCCACCCACCGGCTCATCCAGCATGATGAGCTTGGGTTTGAGCACCAAGCGCATCAGCAACTCCAATCGGCGCTGCTCAAACAAGGTCAGGCTGCCAGCCCCCTTGTTCAAAACGTGGTCAAGCTGAAGCCAATCCAGCAATTCATTGAGTTCCGCCTGGTCCAAGCCTCTGTGGCTCAGCAACAGTCGGGCGCTATCGATGTTTTGCTGGGTCGTCAGTGATGAAAAAACACGCACAGCCTGATAAGTTCGGCACAAACCAATCGCCGCGAGCTGGTGTGGATTTTTCCCCGTGATGTCAATGCCGTCAAACGTGAGGATGCCCGCATCGGGTCGAACATGACCACTGACGATATTGACAAAGGTGGTTTTGCCCGATCCATTGGGCCCAATCATGCCCAGGGTCTCGCCAGCCACAGAGTGCCCTTCGACCTGACGCAATGCCGCGACACCCCCAAAGCTTTTGGACAATCCATTGACGTCAAGCAGTTTCATACACGTTGCTCCTGCACCTTGTCACCATCGCTGGCCACGTGGGCTTGGCTGGATCGCCAGGCCACAAAAGCACCATAAATGCCACCAGGCATCAACAGGGTCACCACAATGATGAGCACGCCCGACAAGATGTCTTTGAACGCTTGCAAGTCTTGCAGCAAAAAAGGAATGGGCGCCAAAATCGCGGTGCCGATGATCGGTCCGGCAATCGTGGCTCTGCCGCCAAAAGCCACAAACAACCAGATGTTCATGGACACCAACACATCGTAGGCACGGGGCGAGATGAACCCCACGTAGGCCGCATAGAAGCACCCCCCAATGCCCGCATACAAGGACACGATGAAAAAAGCGATGATTTTGCAACGCACCACCTGGATGCCCAGGCCTTCGGCGAGCACATCGTCTTCTCGAATGGCGACAAATCTTTGCCCCAGTGGGGTTTTGACCAACCAAGCACAAAAAAGCACCCCTGCGATCGCGATCATGGCCACGGCCATGTCCAAGCCCTCCCCTTTGAGTTCGCCCCCAAACCAGTCCGGCGGAGCCACTTGGTTGATGCCCGTGTCGCCATTGGTATAAGTGGGGAAAAATATAAACGCCAAGGTCAAAACCGTCTGGATCACCAATGAGCACAAGGTGAAATAAAAACCTTTGAGCCGCAGCGAGGGCAAGCCCAACGCCACCCCCACGGCCGCCGCCAGCAGGGAAGCCACCGGCATGGCCAGCCAAAACGACCACCCCCAAGTGCGGGTGAAATGAACCATGGCATAACCTGCCACCCCAGCCACGCCGGCAAACATCAAGGGCATCAGACCGACATAGCCGTACATCAAGTTCATGCCAGTGGCCCACAACAAACTGATGAAGGTCATGCCCAGCACAAAGGCGAAAAATTTATTGCCGGATGCTGCCAATGGCAGCAACAGCGCCATGAGCACGAATACGCCCGCGACGGTTTTGGAATGCGACTTCATCGTTTGAACAACCCACTGGGACGAAACAAAAGGATCACCAGCATGGCGCCCAAGTACGAAAAGGTCGCTGCGGTGGGACTGGCAAAAATACTGACAATGGCTTGGGTAAAACCAAACGTCATTCCAACCACCAAGGCCCCGATGACCGAGCCTGGGCCGCCAATGATCATGATGGCAAACGCTGTGATGGACATGGTCCAAGCCACCGTCAAATCAAAGCTGTACGCCAAAGCAAACAAGATGCCGCCGAGAAAAATAATACTCGAGCCCAACACAAACGACAATCGGTAAATGGAACGGACGTCCACACCCCTGAGCGCTGCCGCCTCACGGTTTTGAAACACAGCCCGCAAGGCACGTCCATATGGGTGATAGCGCAGCAAAGCGAACAAGGCCACCAAAACCAATAAGCTGACCACCATCACCAGCAAGCGATTGTTGGACAACGGAAACGGCCCCAACATGGAAATGCCGTCCACCACAGGGGGCAGGCTGAATTGATCGCTCCATTTGGCATAGGTCATGGAAAAGATGCCCGTCATGATCTGCGTCATGCCCAAAGTCACCACAAAATAAGCCACATTTCGGTTGGGTGTGTCATAGAGGCGGCGGATCAAAATCCACTCCAGCAAATACGACAAACCAATCCCCAAAACAATCACCGCGATGGCCGCCAGCCAACTGCTCCAACCCAGGGAGGCCGTGAAGGTCCAAGCCACCAAAGCGGCCAGTAAAAAGAATTGACCGTTGCTGGCATTGGGCAACCAGACACAGCCGTAAACAATGGTCACACCCGCTGCGACCAACGAAAAAATAGCCCCCAGGATCAGCCCTGTCGACAGCGTCGAGAGCAGTATCAGCAGTTGCGCATCGGTCATCTCGTGTCCTTGTGGTCCATCCATGGCAGGCCCACCGCAGGGGTGCGGTGAACCTGCTCAGATTGTTACTTCACCAAGTCATAGACGGGGATCACTTCGGGATCCCATTCGATGTAATAGCGCTGCTTCGATTGGTAGGTGCGCTTGCCATTCACAGATTGAATTTCCATGAAATACATGTACTCCTTGCGCGCACCGTTTTTGTCGAACTCAATCGGCACACCACTGGTGTTTTCCTTGGTCTTCAAGGCGGACAAGGCACTGCGAAACTTCTCGCGGTCGTCGGCGGTGCCGGCTTTTTCGATGGCCTCCTTGAAGATATAAGGTGTGACATAGCAGTAGTTTTCCACGTAGGAGGGTGGGCGACTGTTGGCGGCATCAAAGCGGCTGATGAAGTCTTTGCCCTCTTTGGTCAAACCATCGGTGCCATGGTCGAAAAAGGTTCCGTAAATGGAGCCGACACTTCGGGAGCCCCAGCCAAAAACCTGGGTGGTGATGCCATAGGGGTGGATGATTTGTTGCGGCTTGATGCCCAAATCCAGCAGTTGGTTGGTCAAAACATTGTCAAAAGCGCCTGCACCACTGACGATGACGTAGTCGGGGTTGGCCGCACGCACTTGGGCCGCTTGCACGGTGGCGTCACTGGAGCCTTGGGGAAACAAAATATCCGAGACGATGCTGAGCTTGGAGCGTGGTGCTTGGTACCTGAAACCCGCCATGATGGCGCGCATCAAGGCCGCGTCTGAATGCATCAAAGCCACTTTGGCACCTGGCTTGACTTGTTCAATGTATTTGGCCATCGCATAACCCCAACCCGCAGCGTCGGGCTCAATGCGGAAGGTGTATTTGGTACCCGGCTTGGTCAATTGGGGAAAAGCGGCCACCGGCACCAAGAAGGGCAATTTTTGCTGCTCGGCATAACCATACATGGCCAAGGCCACATCTGAGTTGGTCGGTCCACTCAAGGCCAGCACCTT
Organism: Comamonadaceae bacterium; assembly: GCA_947448885.1. Taxonomy (GTDB): domain Bacteria; phylum Pseudomonadota; class Gammaproteobacteria; order Burkholderiales; family Burkholderiaceae_C; genus Limnohabitans. The sequence goes on along the minus strand of CANFPJ010000001.1, from coordinate 36,000 downwards.
GTCATTCACATCCAAGTTGCGCGAGGCCGCCAGGGCTTGGGAAGCATTGGTTTGGTTATCGGTGACGATGAACTCCAAGGGACGCTTGAGCACACCACCAGCTTTGTTGATTTCATCGGTGGCCATCTTCAAACCAGCCACGCAGCTGGTGCCGAAAAAGGTCCAAGGGCCGGTCAATTCGGTGACAAAACCGATTTTGATGGGGTTGCCCGATTGCGCTTGTGCACCGCCCGAGCACAACGCCGCAGCGCTGAGGGCAATGGCCGCGGCCAGTGGGTTGAGGAAGGTTTTTTTCATGGCGGTCTCCTGGGTTAAAGGTTCTGGGCTTGCGGGGAAATGCGGTCAATGAGCGTTCATGTAAATCGGCGGAATGGATTGGGACTTGTCGTCCATGGGCCATATGTCGCCCAAACGGGCCACCGTGGCCTTGAGCAAGGGGGCATGGCCTTCCAGCTCTGGTTGGGTCATGCGGGAGGTGGGCGCAGCCACGCTGACCACCCCCACACAATGGCGCTCACCCGTGAGTTTCACGATCGAAATGGGGGCTGCAATGGCTCGCACCCCCAACTCATTTTCTTCATCGCTGGTGGCAAAACCGCGCATTTGGCATTGCTTCAAATCGGCCTCAATGGCCAGGCGATCGGTCTTGGTGTGTGGTGTCAAGGGCTCCAAGCCCTCGCGCAACAAAATGGGCCACACCTGATCGATTGGCAATTGCGCCAACCACGCTTTACCAGCCGCATGGGTGTTGTAGCCAATGCTGAGCCGGTAGTTGGGGTCGATGTGCAAGCTTCGGCGCGCGCCAGTGAAGGCCAACACCCATGTCAACCGTTGTTCAGGCTCCACCACAGCCAAACGCACCAATTCACCGGTTTCATTGGCCAACTCGCGCAAGACACCATTGGTTTGGTCCAGCACCCGGGTTTGCGACAGCTTGCGCAAGCCCAAATTGCTCAATTTATAGGTCAGGTGATAGGTCTCTGAGGTGTCATCGCGGTACACATAAGCGGCATGCCGCAACTCATCGAGCAAGCGCAGCGCAATGGCTTTGTTCACGTCGAGCTGGCGGGCCAAATCTGCCAAGCTCCAGCCGCCCTCGCCTTCGCCCAGCAACTCCAGCAGCCGCAAACCACGTCGCAGCGACAAAACGCCGCCAGGCAATTTGCCACCATCGGCATCGGTCGCAAACGGCTCCAAATGCCGGGTGCGCAGTCGCTGAACGCGGGGTTTGTCCATCAACTGCAACAACGATCGACCAACAAACCGGCAGCCCGGACCTCGGCTTGGAACTCGCGCGCTTCGAAAGAAAACAAAGCCTGGTGGGGCGAACTTTGGCGCACGCGGCGCGACAGTTGGGGGTCGGTGCCACCGGGGTCAGTGGCCTGGCTGGTGTAAGGCTGATCCACGGGCAAATGGTTGGCACGCATGTAGTCGCGCAACTCAGCGGTCGCAGCGGCTTGGGCGCGGCCTGTTTTGGCATCGAGCACCACCCCATACAGCTTGTGCGCCATCTCGCCCGTCACATAACCATTGCGCACATCGTGTTCCACGCTGCTTGTGTGGCGCTCAGTGGGTGTCCCATAGCCGCCGCCGCCGCCGGAGCGCAAGGTCCAAGCGTCCCCACTGCGCAGGGTTTGCGAAAACACTTTGCCGGTTTTGTACACCACCTCTTCTTCGCCCTTGCGTTGAATGCACACCTCGTTGCCAAAGGCAGACAGGCCGCCAAACAAGCCCCAGGGACGGCACTCGACCCGTTCAATCTGCGTGTTGAACATGATGTCTGACATGACCCGGATGGTTTGCTCGGTGCCCAAGCCGCCACGGAAGGTGCCGGCCCCGCCCGAATCCGGTCGCAACTGGTATTTCTCCACCAGCAAAGGGTATTTGGCCTCGACCTGCTCGGAAGGGCCATTGTGGGTGTCGCCATCGTTGATGGCAATCGTGGCACTCATGCCGTCTTCGTTGAATTTGGCCCCCCAGCCGCCCCCAATCAGACCGCCCAAATACAGGAACAGTCGGTTGTCTGCCGGTTGCCGACCATGAATGGAGGCAATCACCAGATCGGCATGGTGGCCGGCAATGACCCGCTCCGGAATGGCCGGCGCCAAGGCGCGAAAGACGGTATCGACCACCGTCATGGGAAAGGTCATCCACCACCGCATGGGGGCAGGTCGGCGCGCGTTGACCACCTTGCCCTCGGGCAAGATGACCTTGAGTGGACGGAAACACCCATCGTTGATGGGCAACTCATTGGGCGCCATCAAGCATTTGAAAGCCACTTGCGCACAAGCAATGCCGGCTGACTCGCCCGAGTTGTAAAACCCGCGCACCTGGTCACTCACACCCGACAAGTCAATGGTCATTTCATCACCAGCCACCGTGACTTTCACGCGGATGGCGATGCGCTTGCCCATGTCAACCCCGTCATCGTCCAAAAACGACTCGGCCTCGTAAACCCCATCGGGAATGGCGGCCACCAGGGCACGAGAGCCCGCTTCGCCTTGATCAAAGATGCGCTCAATCGCCTGCACCACCGTGGACTTTCCGTATTTGGTGAGCATCTCCAGCACCCGACGCTCACCGGTTTTGACGGCCGCGATTTGGGCGCGCAGATCGCCCATCGCGCGCTCAGGGATGCGCACATTGATCTCAATGATTTGGAAAATTTCCGCATTCGGCACGCCCTTGCGGTAAATCTTGACGATCGGCATTTGCAGGCCTTCAGAGAAGATGTCGAAGGTCATGCCATCCAGCGTGCCACCGATGTCTTGCCAATGCGCCATGCACGCAGAAAAGCCCACGATTTCACCTTCGAAGAACACCGGCACCACAAAGGTCATGTGGTTGAGGTGGCTGCCGGTGATGTAGGCATCGTTGGTCAGTAAAACGTCACCGTCCTCAATTTGATCGTAGCCAAAATGGGCAATCATGCGTTTGACCGTGTTGCTCATGCCCCGAATGAACATGGGCAAGCCAATGCCAATTGACACCGTATTGCCTGCACGATCAAAGATGCCCACCGTGAAATCCAGGGCCTCGTAAATGATCATGTTGTAAGCGGTTCGCATGAGGTTGGACTTCATCTCCTCGGTCGCAGCCACCATGCCATTGCGGATGATCTCTGTGGTCACCGCATCAATTTTGTGCGTTTCAGCCATGGTTATTCACCTCAATGATCAAGTTACCCAACCCATCCACTTCCACGCGGTCCCCAGGCATCACCACCGTGGTGGATGCATATTCCTCGATCAGGCAAGGCCCTTCAATGCGGTTACCGGCTTGGAGCTGCTCGCGCTGGTAGACAGGCGCGTCCTGCCAACCGACTTCGGCGCTGAAGTAAATGGGTCTGGTGGTTGCCGCATCTTTGGGCTGCGTGCCGCCCGGGGGCAAGGTGGCCAGCACGGGCTTGGGCATTTGCCCCACCACAGAGGTGCGAATGCTGACGATTTCGGCTTTTTCCGCGTCGGAGCTGTAACCATAGCGCTGCAAATGCACCGCATCAAACAAGCGCTTGATCTCTGCCTTGTTGCCTTGTTCAAACACCTGGGTGGGGATTTCCACCGTCACCGCATGCTCTTGGCCCACATAGCGCATGTCCAACGCCCGCTCGATGTGGATGTCGCCCACCCGGACCGCTGCCTGGCGAATTTCAGCCTGACCTTGATGCTCCATCTCGCTGCACAGCTTGTTCACCAAATCGAAGTCCAATTGCTCCAAGGGCAAAAAGCGGGTTTTGACGTAGTCTCGGCGCAAGTCCGCCACCAACATGCCATAGGCAGAGAAATGACCGGGGGCATTGGGAATGATCACTTGGGGCATTTGCAATTCGCGCGCCACCAGCACCGCGTGCAAAGGGCCCGCACCACCAAACGCCACCATGGGAAAGTCACGCGCATCCAAGCCCCGTTCGGTGGTCACCCGCTTGACCACCGACGACATGGTCGAGGCGGCAATGCGGATGATGCCTTCTGCGGCCTCCTCCAAGGACATGCCCAAGGGTTCGGCAATGTGCTGGCGCAATGCGTTTTGGGCACTTTCCAAGTCGAGGCGCATGTCTCCGCCCAAAAAACGCGTGGCTGACAAGCGCCCCAAAATCAAATTGGCATCGGTCACCGTGGGTTCGGTCCCACCCAGCCCATAACAAACTGGGCCCGGCACAGAGCCAGCACTTTGTGGCCCCACGCGCAAGGAGTGGCCAGCAGCCAACCGGGCAATGCTGCCGCCACCGGTGCCGACCTCTTGGATATCAATCATCGGGATTTGCACCGGCAAACCTTCGGTGTACCCGCCGATCATGGAGGTGGTGGTCATCATCACATCGCCACGCAAAATCACCCCCGACTTGGCCGTGGTGCCGCCCATGTCAAAGGCAATGGCATCTTGCAAACACACACGGCGACACAGGTCTCGGGTCCCAATCACCCCGGCTGCGGGCCCGGACTCGAGCATGCGGATGCATTCGCGTCCGGCCGCATCCGCGTCGTACAAGCCCCCGGTGGATTGAACAATCAGGAAGCCACCACCAAACTTCTTTTGTTCCAGATGATCCACAATTTCCGTCAAATACGACGACACCCTGGGGCCAATATAGGCATTGGCGGCAATCGTCGAGGTGCGCTCGTATTCGCGGTATTCCTGTGACAACTCGTGCGAGGCTGAGACAAACAATTTCGGAAAGCGCTGGCTGAAATAAGCTTTGGCGGCCACTTCATGCGCTGGGTTGCGGTAGGAGTGCATGAACATGATGGCAATCGCCTCAACCCCTTGCGCTTCCATCTGGTCGGCCACCACCGCCATTTCAGACTCCAGCAATGGCTTGAACACATCGCCGCTGACCAGCAGCCGCTCATCGACCTCATAGCGCAATGCGCGATCGATCAATGGCCGATGCTTGCGAAAAAACAGGTTGTAGGCCTCTGGGCGGTTGATGCGCCCAATTTCGTACATGTCGCGAAAGCCTTTGGTGGTGACCAGAGCTGTTTTGGCCCCGGTGCGCTCCAACAAGGTGTTGATGGCCACGGTGGTGCCGTGCAAAAACAAATTCGCTTGATCAAAGCCAGAGCCAGACTTCATCACCCCCTGGTGGATGCCCTCGATCAAATGGGCAGGGGTGGTCAAGCATTTGCCCAAGCGAATGCCACCGGATGACTCGTCAAAGATGGCAATGTCGGTGAAAGTTCCGCCCACATCGGCGGCAATGCGGGCGCTGGCGGTTGAGCTCAAATCAAACTCTCCAAGTATCCAGGTGCTTTGAAGCGGACATCGTTCAATGCCAGGACATGGAAGAAAAATATAACAGCGTTACCTTTTACCCGGCATGGGGCTTACCCGAGTCGGTATACACGGGTGGCCGTGTCATGCCAGACCGCTTGTTGGGTGGCGCTCGGGCAATCCCTCAGGCACTGATCCATCACATCCACCAAATGGGCATATGACGTCCACAACTTTTCGACCGGGAAATTGCTGCCAAACATGCAGCGCTCTGCACCAAACCATGACAAAGTTTCTTGAACGGTCGGTTGCCAAATGTCCACATCGCAGCGGCGCGCAAAGGTGCTCAGGGCCGACAATTTGGTACAGACCTTGGGGCAATCGGCCAAATGTTGCAAGCCTGTGCGCCAAGCGCGCAAGGTTTCTGGGGCAAAGTCCACCAACATGCCGGCATGCAACAACACAAAGGTTTGGTTTGGAAATTGGCGCACCAACTTGACGGCATCGGCCATCTGGCTGGGAAACACCTGCAATTCAAAAATTAAGCCACGCTCTTGCACTTGGGCCAAACCGCGCTGCCACTGCGGATCCATGAATGCATCTGGCGCCGTCGCAAAACGGTAGAGCGGGTTTTGATGCCAATGCAGTTGTTGGCGCACCCCCCGAAACCCGGGGTGGGCCATTTGCGCATCCAGCAAGCGCCCCACCTGAGGATCAGCCAGATTGGCGTATCCCACGATGGCGTGGGGAAAGTGGTGCTGGTTGGCCACAGATTGAACCCATGCCACCTCGTCCAAAGCCCCGGCTTCGGGCCAATTGGTTTGCACATAGACCGACTTGACCACACCGCACGGGGCCATGTCTTGGCGAAATTCATCGATCAAATAATCTCGGCGAATCGCCTCGTACTCACCAAAAATGCGCGGCAGCATGGGGCCGTTGAGCCAGGGCAAATCGGCTTTGCGCCACAGGTGGTGATGGGCGTCAACAATGGGCATTCGCATAGGGACTTGGATATTTAGATGTTCGGATGAGACACGCTGGATGGCAAAAACAGGTTGCAAAAGCCTGATCGGCTCAGAGCACCGACGGCAGCCAAGTGGCCAGTGGGGGGTACATCACCAAACCCAACAGCAGCAAGATGTCTGCATATAAAAAAGGCATCACGCCTTTGAAAATGGTTTGCAATGACACCTCTGGGTTTTGACTTTGAACCACAAAGACCGTCAAACCGACCGGCGGCGAAATCAGGCCCACGGTGGACATGACCGTCACAAACACGCCAAACCAAATGGGGTCAAAACCAATGCTTTTGATCAAGGGCAACAAAACGGGCACCGTGATCAGCAAGGTGCTGACTTCCTCCAAAAAAGTGCCCAACAACAAATACAAGGCAACGATGGCCAAGATCACCATCCAAGGCGACAGCTGCCAACGTTCAACCAAGTTGACCAAAGAGACCGGGAACTGGGTGAGGACGATCAAACGCGAGAACACAAAAGCGCCAATGACAATGAAAAACAACATGGCTGAGGTTTGCACCGTTTCCACGCCCGCCTCCCAAATGCCGCGCCATCCCAAAGTGCCTGTTGCCACGCCGATCACCATGGCCGTGAACGAGGCCACAGCCGCGGCCTCGGTGGGGCTGAACCAACCCAAGTAAATACCGACCACGGCCAACACAAACAACAAGGCCAATTTCCAAACGCCGACCAAGGCCTTCAGGCGCGCGGCCCAGGGCAAGCTGGGGGTCAAAGGCATCTTCTCGGGATAAAGCTTGGCCAAGATGGCGATGACCACCACATAGGCGATGGCCAACACAATCCCCGGAATCATGGCGGCCGCAAACAGTTTGGCGATCGACTCTTCGGCCACCAGCGAGTAAATCACCAAAATCAGCGACGGTGGAATCAGAATGCCCAAGGTGCCCGCCGAAGCCACCGCCCCGGTGGCCAGTTCCATGTCATAGCCATAGCGGCGCATTTGCGGAATGGCCACTTTGGAGAAGGTGGCCGCGGTGGCGATGGACGAACCACAAATGGCTGAGAAAGCAGCGCAAGAACCAATGGTCGCCGCCGCCAAAGCGCCTCGAACACCGCTGAAAACCGCATTGGCCGCATCAAACAACTCGCTGGACATGTTGGCGCGCGAAGCCACAGCGCCCATGAAGATGAACAAAGGCACCACCGTGAATGAATACGCCACGCCTGGATTGGCCCCGGTGAGTTCATAAGGCACCGAAGCCAGGGTGCGCAAGGCCACGCCCCAACCTTGCGACGCGGCATAGCCCAAGGTCCCACTGATGAGCAAGGCCATGGCAATGGGCACGCGCAAAAACATCAGCAGCAACAAGCCCGCCACGGCCAGCAAGCCAATGAGTTCAATCTCCATGATCGTCCTTGGCCGCTGCCGGTTCTGTGCCCAGCCACAACTGCAGCGTCACCACCAGCAATGACAAAAGGATGCCCACCCATGCCGGCGCCATGAACCAAATTTTGGGGATCTGCAAATCGGCACTGGTGTCGCCAAAAGAAATCACATCCAACATGGGTTGCCACATGTGCCAAGCCAGGACCACCAACACGAGGGCATTGAACACCGTCGCCACGCGTTGCAATGCGGGTCGCCACAGGGGTCGATGGTCATCAATGATGTCCATGGTGATGTGCGCACAACGCCAAAAAACACCGGGCAGCGCAAAGAAAAAGGCCGCGCCCAAAGCCAACTCCACCAGTTCGGTCACGCCCGTCATGGGTTTGTCGACGAACTTGCGCATGGTCACGTCAGCGATGGTCAGCAAAATCATCACCAGGACCATGAGCACCGCCAGGCTGTCCAACACCAACAAGCACCGCTGAATCGCACTTCGCGCCTTCATGCCTGTCGCCGACCTGTGACTTCAAATGTGAAATGTTGCAAACGCTTTATGCCCAAAAGTTTTTGGACGTTTTGGCATGCTTTTCAGCCAAGGCTTTCATCAAGCTGTAAACCGAACGGGCGGGCAAGCCCTTGGCTTCCATCGCCTTTAAATTGGACTCGGTGATATCAGCGCCGATCTTTCGAAGCTTGTCGTCTTCGGCCTTGACCAAGCGAATGCCCTCGCCGCCGCCATCCATCATGGCCTTTTTACCGGGGACATCCAAAGCATCCCAACCTTGTCCAATCTCACGCTCAATGCCGGTCACGGATTCGGTGATCATGGCCTGCAAATCCGGGGGCAATTTGGCAAACCAGCCTTCGTTGGCCACCACCGCAAAGCTCGACACAAAGCAATACATTTCGGTGGTGAATTTGCAAATACCCCCCAGCTTCCAGGCAATCCCAGCGCCGCCGTAGTCGGTGAAGGCACCGTCCAGCGTGCCTTTTTGCAGTTGCTCCGCCACTTCGGTGGGTGGCACGCCCACAGGCGTCGCCCCCAGGGCGGCGATGAACTCGCGAATCGCTGGGGTGGAAAATCGCAGGCGCTGGCCTTTGAAGTCGTCCAGGGTGCGGATGGCTTTTTTGGTGGTGTGAACGCTGCCGGGTTGGTGGGTGAACAAAAACAACACCTTGGTCCCACGGTGCTCTGCGTCCAAATATTTGGCGCGCAACTCGGGATCGTTGAGCACCTTGATGCCAATCTCGGCACTGCCCACCAAGTAAGGCATGTTCACGATCTCGGTCAGCTGAAAGCGCCCTGGCGTTGAGCCATGCAAGAAAAACGACATCTCTGCCGTGCCATCGCGGGCGAAGTCGAAATGCTTGGGGGTCGGCCCCATTTGCGCCCCGGGAAAGTGCTTGAAGCTCAGTCGGCCGTTGGACTTTTTCTCCAAGGCTTCGCCCCACTTCACCAGCCACTGCGACTGGAAGTGTTGCGGCCCCACAAAATTGGCCACCTTGACTTCGAACTTTTGCTGCGGCAAAACCAGAGATGGAAAGGCCACCATGCCGGTGGCCACTGCGCTGCGTGTCACCCATTGGCGTCGTGAAAGTGCCATGTCGTCTCCTATCGGTGAATTGAAAATTTTGTGAACTCGTTTCAGTTTATCGGCGCTTCCTGCATCGGTAACCCGGGTAAACCAGAACGCTCAATCTCTCCTTGAAGCACCGTCTTGTGGTTAATATAAAACCGCATCACAGATGACGCTTCCTCGTGGGTCGATGACCTGTTCGATCCCCATTCAGACCACCTTCAACAAGGGCACGGCATGAAATTCGGCATCAACTTTTTCCCTTCGTTTCGCCCCAGCGACAGCAGCACGGCTGACTACTATCAGCAATGCATCACCTTGGCCGAGGCCGCAGACCGCTTGGGCTTTCACAGCGTGAAGACGGTCGAGCACTCGTTCTACGACTACGGCGGTCATTCGCCCAACCCCAGCGTCTTTTTGTCTGCATTGGCCGTGCGCACCCAACGCGTCAGGGTGATGACCGGCGCAGTCATCCCTGCGTTTCACCACCCCGCGCACTTGGCCGGCGACTTGAGCATGCTCGACAACATGAGCCGGGGCCGGCTTGACGCAGGTTTTGGTCGCGCTTTTTTGCCCAAGGAATTCGAGGTGTTTGGTGTGCCCATGGCAGAAAGCCGAGCGCGGTTTGAAGAAGCCATTGGCATGATCAAGCAACTGTGGACCCAAGACCGCGTCCAATCACGTGGAAAATTTTGGCACCTCGACGACGTGCACCTCATGCCCAGGCCTTTTCAGCAACCGCACCCACCCATCTGGATCGCGGCGATTTCGTCTGAAGAATCCTTCACCTATGCGGCGCGCAATGGCTTCAACGTCATGATCGTGCCCTATGCGGGCAAGCCCGGCACCTTGCAGGAATACGTCAAGATGTACCGCCAAATGTGGGCGGATTCCGGCCACGCACCGGGCGCCGAACAAGTGCAAATGTCACAGTTTTGCTGCATCTCACGCTCGCGCGACCAGGCCCGCGAAGGTTTTGAGCGCATCATGACGCGCTACTTGGAAACCTTTGCCGAGGCGGTGCAGTCTTGGGAGGGTAAGACCTCTGACCAATACCCTGGCTACGACAAAATGGTGGCCAACATTTTGGCCATGACGCCCCAAAAAATCATCGACAACAAAGCCGCATATGTGGGCACCCCGCAAGACATGATCGAGCAGGTGCAAGCCAACTTGGATCAGTTTGGCGTGGTGGAGCCATCGATGCAAATCAACTTTGGCGGCAACCGCACTGAAGATGCGCTGCAAACCTTGGATTTGATCGCCAAGGAGGTCATGCCGCACTTTGCGCACATCGATCCGCCCATGACAAAGCCCATCACCCTCGCGGCCTGAAACCCTGGGTCGCGTGACCCACGGGACGGGTCGTTCGCCCTCAGTTGGGCGCTGGTGGCCTGAGGCTTAAATGGTTTTCAAGCCCGGCATGATGCGCAAGGCATTGCCGCGGTCAATCGCCTCGCGCTCGGCCGCTGTGAACGAACGCTCGCCCAAACCCAAGCGCACCTCTTCGGCCGAACGGTAGGGGTAGTCGCTGCCGAACATGATTTGCGAGCTGGGCACCAACACCCGCAATGCCGCCATGGCCCCTTCGTGGTGTCCTTGCGCGGTGTCATAGTAAAAACGCTTGATCTCATGCAGCACACCTTGCGGCAACACCTCTTTGGCCTTGGCGCCCAAATCGAACTCTTGCCGGGTGAAACGGCTCCACAAAAACGGCATGGTGCCGCCGCTGTGGGACCAAATCCAACGGATGTCCGGAAACCGATGGGCGGCCCCACTGAACAACAAGCTGGCAATGGTGCGCGTCGTGTCCGTGGCAAATTCAATCGAAGAAGGCGGCAAGCCTTCGATGGGATTGCGGCAACACGCCGCCGTCAGTGGGTGCGTGTAAATGACCGCCTTGCGCCGATTGAGCTCCTCCCAAATCGGCCAAAACCGCCTGTCGCCCATGTAGTGGGTGGCGTAGCTGGTCATCAAGCCAATGCCATCGGCTTTGAGGGTGTCCATGGCGTATTCAATCTCGCGCAAGCTGCCCTCGGTGTCCATCAACGGCAAGGTAGCAAACGAGCCAAACCGCCCCGGGTGGTCGCGGCCCATTTGGGCCGCAAACTCATTGGACTCCCGCGCCAGGCGCCGGTCGGTTTCGGCCTGGCTGAAAAAGGCGCCCGGTTGCATCAAGGCCACCACCGAGGTGGCAATGCCGTTTTGATCCATGTTCTCCAGCGACATCTGCGTCGACCATTTGGGCGCTCCCCCGCCACCCAAGCGGGCCAAATCGGCCGCATATTTGGGCGGCACGATGTGGTGGTGGATATCGATGCGATGGGGTTTGCTGGCCACCGCCGAGGTCGGGCTTTGGCAGGCGCTGAGCGCCGCGCCCAGGCCCACGGCGGTCAGGCCGGACAAAAAGCCACGGCGGGATGATTGAACAGCATGATCAGTGCAGGCGCAGTTGGAAAAAAAGGGGCTCATCGGTGGATCTCCTGTGGGTTGACCCCAGGCTAACAGCTAGACAAAGGTGGCGGATCAGGGATAACCCAAGGTCTTTGGCGCTCAGTTGGAGCGGGCGGCGAGGGTCGCCATCGGGTGATGCACATTGCCCCCAGTGAACGGGGGGAAGCGGTGAAAGTCTGCCCGCATGTCATGGATCACGGGTGAGCGCAACGCCGCACTCAAAGCCTGGGCATCGGCAAACACCACCTTGTTGCGCTGCATGAAGTCCACCCTGGGGCCCGGCAAGGCGCCGATCCAATCCACGCGGGTATAGATTTCGATGCCCTGGATACCTGGAAAGGTTTGCATGATGCCCGGGTGGCTGGTCAGGTAATGGGTGTTCCAAGCATTCAGGTCTTGGGCCTGCCCGGGGTAATGCACCAGATAAGTGGCTGAACGGGTGCCGGCCGACGCGGGGGTCGGGAAACGGCGGTTGAGCATCAATTGCTGCTGCACCACCCGCCCGCCTTGGCCCATCATGGCCAGCAACTGGGGCAAGGCTTGGTTCAACGCACCCTGGGGCATCAACCAAGCCTCGATCGCCTCGGGTTGGTCGGCATACAACTGCCAAGCCAAATGCGGGGGTTTTTGATCGTCAGGAAAAGCGTGCGGCGTGTCGGCTGGCAGCGGTGTGTGGACCAAGGCTTGCGTCAAGCCAGCCAAGGCTGACAAGCCCAGCCCCATCTCCAGCGGGACCCGCTCCAGGGGATCTGGATGAACGTGCTCAAACTCAAAATAAGCAAAAAAACAATATCGCATGAGGTGACTAGGCCAGTTGGCGCCGACCTGGGCTGAACGAAGTGGGCGATTGTGCGTCAAACCCCCAGGCCCTTGAACCTGGCCTTGGCCACCTCAAAAACGCACCACGGCGGTGCACCACAAAAACCATGTGTGCAAATGGCGACGCTTGGGTCCAGGTCAGGCCCTGGCCTGGGGCGATCGACGTGCTTTTTTCGTCACCCAAAAGACAACATTGGAGGTGTTTTGAACACCACAACAGAAAACTTGAGGATTTGCACGTGTAAAGAATGTAATGGCAGGTAAAAAAAGTAAAACGGGCTAAAGTTTTCGGAACTCGTGTTTTGCTGGAGAAATTTCTGGGATGCTTCGCGCAAATCTTGGCTTTGCAAAAGGAATTTCCATGATCTCCAGCACCAATATGGCGGCCCTGTATTCGGCCAACGCAGCCAACAAATGGTCGGCCGCGGCCACCACAGCCAGCGAGCGCATCAGCACCACTTACCGCATCAACCGGTCCTCGGACGACCCCTCTGGGATGATGGTGGCAACCTCGTTGAGCACCGACTTGAGTTCATACAGCCGCACGCTCGACAACATCCACAGCGGCATTGCAGCCGTGCAAAAGGTAGACGCCTCACTGACCTCGATTGCCAGCTACCTCACAGAAATGCGCACCTTGGCTGTGACCGCCGCCAGCACCACCGATGCGACCACCCTGAGCACCTTGCAAACCAGTTTTGACAATTACCGCACCGATATCACGGATGTGGCGACCTACACCACGCTGAATGGTTCCTCTTTGATGGACGGTTCCACCACGTCGGTATCGGTTCAAGTCGGTATTGCGGCCGGAGACAGCCGCAGCTTTACTTTTTCATCTGCCACGGCGGCTGATTTGGGTCTGTCGTCGCTGGACATTTCCACCAGTGCCAGCACCGCCATTGACACCATTGACACGGCTTTGGTGACCATCGAAAACTACCAGTCTTTGGTGGGCGCCCACGAAAAATTATTGGATTACCGCGAAACCCTGTCGGACAACATGATCACGTCGTTGACCAGTGCCTACGGGAATGTGATGGACGCCGATGTGGCAGCCGAAACCACCAATTTGGCCACCTATCAAATTCGCCAAGAAGCCGCTGCGGCCGTCATGGTGCAAGCCAACACCATCACCAAAGAGATGGTGGCTTATCTGTTGAAGGGTGTGACCAGTTGAACCCGGGCGTCAAATGACGCGAATGATGCGCCAGCCCCGGTCCATTTTTCGAAAAACAAACTTTCGGTCTAATTTTCGGGACCGAACCAAGTAGTAGCTGAGCACCCGGATGCTTTGGGCTTTGCGCGCATCGTCGCAATAAATGCTCTCGCCGACCTCCAAGGCTTGGAGGGTGCTGACATGGTCCTGCTGCTTGATGTGCTGCAGGTTGACGCGCTCAATGATCATGGCTGGGTGTTTGGGTTGCAGGTTGGAATCGACACCAATCCCAGCAACTTGAGCGAAATTTTTATTTTTTTGCTGCAAGACACAGGTGACAGCCACCGGCCTGGTGGATGGCGTGCAGCGCGTATTATGAAAAAACCAACCCCAAAACCCACGATTTGTTTTCAGACTGCAAATCAATCTCCACCCCACACCCCAGCCAGGAGGCCCCCATGAAAATCACCGACGCACAAATCCACGCTTGGTACCCCAACACCCCCCAACGCCCATGGGTCGAGGGGGCATCCCCACCCCATGGCCCCCAGTTCACCATCGACCAAGTGCTGGCCACCATGGATGGCGGTGGCGTGGAGCGATGCATCATCGTTCCGGTGTCTTGCACCGGCTTTGACAACGACTTTGCGCTGGACGGCGCACGGGCGCACCCGGACCGCTTGGCGGTGATGGGGCGGTTTGACATCGACACGGCCGATGCGCCCCAGCGTTTGGCCACTTGGCGTGACCAAAAAGGCATGCTGGGTGTGCGCATCTTCTTCATGGGCGAACCTTGGATGTCTTTGCTCACCGAGCAACGCTACGCTTGGTTTTGGGCCGATATGGAACGCCTGCGCATGCCCTTGATGTGCACCGTGCCCGGCAACATGAAAGCCTTGCACCCCATCATGGATCGACACCCCGAACTGCGCATCATCATTGACCATTCGGGTCGCCACCCCCGCGGCCCCAAGGACGAAGCCGCCTGGGCCGACTTGGATCAAACCCTGCACCTGGCCAAATACAAAAACACCTCGATCAAGGTGTCCTCGTTGCCCAGCTTTTCCACCAAGCCCTACCCCTTCCCGAGTTTGCACAAGCCGATTCGGCAAATTTATGACCACTTTGGGCCTGAGCGCATGCTCTGGGGGAGCGATGTGACCCGCTTGGATTGGGGCTATGCCGACAACCTGCGCTTGTTCACCGAAGCGCTGGAATTTTTAAGCGCCCATGACCGCGAATGGATCCTCAGCCGCGCGGCGGCCAAGCATTGCGACTGGCCTCTGTGATCAGAGGCAACTGGATTGGCTGCAAATGCGTTGCAGCAATCCAGGCCAAATTTCAAAATCGCGGCGCAGCTGATCCTCAAACGCTTTCAAGGGCTGGTTGATGGGCGTGATGCCCTGACCCATCAAAACACCCACCAGCTCTGGGTTGACCCGCACCTTTTCCATGGCTGTGCGCAGACGCGCCACCACGGGCGCCGGTGTTCCCGCCGGGGCAAACACGGCGTACCACGTGTCCATGCGCACATTGGGCAAACCCAGCTCGGCGGTGGTGGGCACCTGGGGCAACATGGGGCTGCGCTCACCCGTGGCGATGGCCAAGGGACGGACCCGATCACCTTGCAAGACCGGCTTGATCAGGGTCAGGTCGGCCAAGGCAATGTCCACCACACCGGCCGCCAAATCATTGATGGCGGGTGCACCCCCTTTATAGGGAATGTGGTTGAGGGAAATTCCCGCCTCTTTTTCCAACAACACCCCGGCCACATGCAAGGCCCCGCCCACACCGGCCGAGCCAAAGCTGAGCTTGTCGGGGTTGGCTTTGGCCAGGGCAATCAACTCCGGCAAGGTTTTCACATTCAAGCTGGCTCGCACCGTGATGACCGAAGGGGCACTGCCCACCACACCGACCGGCAACAGGTCTTTGATGGGGTCATAGGTCAAACGACCTTTGTAGACCGCTGAGGTGAACACCACCGACCCCAAGCCGCCCATCACCAATTGATGGCCATCGGCAGGCCCACTGAAGATGGAGGCAATGCCGATCGTGCCGCCCGCCCCCAATCGGTTGACCACCACCACCGACTGACCCAATTCGCCTTCGAGCAACCGGGCCGTGGCGCGGGCAATCACGTCACTGGTGCCGCCCGCGGCAAAGGGGGAGACGAGTGTCACGGCTTTGCTGGGATAGCCCTGGGCGCCAACCATCGGGGCCATGCTGGCCGCCAACACCAAGGGAGCGATCCACTGGGTCCAAAAGGCGAATGATTTCAAAGCAAACTCCTGGCTGAAAAGGACGCGGGATGGATGTGCCAAGCCTTCAGCGCCCTGCCACACCCCACAGAACCAACCGGCTTGGGCGCTGCCCGGGCATCAGGCTGCGGGCGGCGCTGATTTCAGCATCGAGGGGCGCTGTGCAAAGCGGTCGAACCACGTGCCCAAGACCGGGTTTTTGGCGCGCCAATTTTCTTCGGTCAAACGCACATCCACCCAACCCAAAGCCGCTGCGGCAGCGATTTCGCCCAACGTGATCTGCTCGCCACTGCTGGCGATGTCCTCATTGAGAACGCGCAAGCAATGGCGCACCTTGTTCCATTGCTGGGTCAGGTACTCGGGCCACTGTTTGGCCGCTTCACGCGACATCTCGGTGCGCACCAACACGCCCGCTTGGATCAAGCCATCGGCCGTGGCGTTCATGCGCAGGGTGCGCAGACGTGCCACCGGGTCGGTGGGGATCAGCGGCACAGCCGGGTGGACCTGGTCCAGGTACTCGACGATCACCGTCGAGTCATAAACGGCCATGCCCTCGGGGGTCACCAAGGTGGGGATTTTTCCCGTGGGGTTGATCATGATCAGGTCTTCATTGGTTTTGCCAGCACCCACGGCGGTGGGCACGATTTCAATTTGATCGAGCATGCCTTTTTCGATCGCAGACACCACGACCTTTCGCACAAAGGGTGAAAAAGGTCCGTGCATCAAACGCAACTTGGGGGCGGTCATGGCTTACTCCTCAAAGGTCAAAAAAGAACAGGGCCCATGGTAACCAGAGAAGGCCTGCAACAACCTGCTGGCCACCGCCAAACGGTTGGTGAAAACCCGCCGAATTGATTCGCAAAAGGACAAGTGCGCCGGTGGCGACTTTGCGCTGGGCCCAAGCCCGTTACAGTGCAGGTGTTTTGACCCCACCAACCCCCTCCCCCACTGGGCCCAACGCCGCCCAAAAGCGCGCCATCTTGTTGCTGTCCCTGGCGACTTTCTCCAGCATGGCTGTGCAGCGCATGTGCGATGCCATGCTGCCCGATTTATCCCGGGTCTTCGATGCGCCGTTGTCCCTGGTGGGCCATGTGATTTCTTTTTACGCCGTGACCCACGGGTTGATGCAATTGATTTATGGCCCGGTCGGCGACCGCTGGGGCAAATACCGCGTGGTGATGCTCACCACCTTGGGTTGCAGTGTGGGCGCTTTGATGTCGGCCATGAGCCAAGACCTGGATCAATTGGTTGGGGCCCGCATCCTCACCGCTTTGTCCTCGGCCGCCATCGTGCCACTGGCCTTGGCTTGGGTGGGCGACCAAGTGCCATATGCACAACGCCAAGAAACCTTGGCCCGGGTAGGCCTGGGCACCATGTTGGGCATCACGGCGGGCCAGTGGATGGGCGGCTTGATCACCGACAACCTGGGCTGGCGCTGGGCTTTTGTCGGCATGTCGGTGCTGTTTGCCAGTGTGGCTGTGCTGCTTTGGCGCGAAGAAAAGCAAGTCACCGCAGGCACCCAAGCCGCCCTGGGCAAAGCCAGTTTTGGTCAACAAACCGCTGAAGTTTGGCGCACCGCTTGGGCGCGCAAGGTGTTGCTGATCGCTTTGCTCGAGGGGGCCACTGTGTTCGGTCTGCTCACCATCACCGCGGCCCATTTGCACCACACCCACGGGCTGTCCCTGACCTGGGCTGGCGGCACCAGTGCCTTGTTTGGCCTGGGGGGGATGCTCTTCATGGGCACGGCCAGACCCACCATCCAGCGCCTGGGCGAGGTCAACATGGCCCGAACTGGTGGGGCATTGTTGGTTTTGTCGTTTGGGGTGATTGCTTTTTCACCGTGGTGGGCCTTGGCCATTCCCGCTTGTTTCCTCACCGGCTACGGCTTTGCCATGTTCCACAACACCTTGCAAGCCAAGGCCACCCAAATGGCACCCCAGGCCCGAGGCACCGCTGTGACCTTGTTTGCCAGTGGCTTGTTTCTGGGTCAGTCGATCGGTGTGAGTGCCGTGACCCAATGGGTGGACCGCTTGGGCTCGGCCCAAGTCATGGGCGTGGCCGATGCGTGCTTGGTGGGGGTGGTGCTGTTTTTTGCCCATCAACTCAAGTTGCGCAACGCCACGGACCTGGACCGCATTTGAAACTTCAACACCACAGGCGAACTGCCGCGCTGCGAAATGTCGGTTGACGCCAGGGTTTGCCCGAGGCAAACCGGCCCGCATTTTGATTTGCAAAAGAGGAAGTTTGATAGACTACACCGCCCATTTGCAATGACCTGTGGGTCGTTCCATCGATTGCCTTAGGAGACACCATGAAATTCAATGCGTCCATTTGCGCCGGTTTGGTGGCCACGCTGCTCAGCGTTGCCACACCCGCCTTGTCCCAAACCATCAAAATTGGTTTCATCAGTTCTTACAGTGGTGCCGCTGCCGCCCAAGGCGACCAACTGGACAAAGGCGTCAAGCTATACATGAAGCTCAACGGCGACAAACTGCCACCGGGCGTGAAGGTCGAACTGATCACCCGCGACGACACCGGCCCCAACCCGGATGTGGCCAAACGCGTGGCCCAAGAGTTGATCGTGCGTGACAAGGTGCAATTCCTCACCGGCTTGGTCTGGACCCCCAACATGGCCGCCATTGCGCCCCTGACCACCGAAGCCAAAGTGCCCTTTGTGAGCATGAATGCGGCGGGTGCACGCATCATGAACAACGCCCCCTACATGGCCCGCGTGTCATTCACCTTGTGGCAATCGGCTTACCCGCTGGGCCAATGGGCGGCCAAGAAATACAAGCGCGCCTACACCGCCGTGAGCGACTTCGCCCCCGGCCATGAGGCCGAAGAAGGCTTCATCAAGGGCTTCAAAGAAGGTGGCGGCGAGATTGTGGGCAGCCTGCGCGTGCCCTTGGCCAACCCCGACTTTGTGCCCTTCATGCAACGCATCAAAGATGCCAAGCCCGAAATTGTGTTTGGCTTCAACCCTGCGGGCAAAGCCGCCACCGGCATGATGAAGGCCTATGCCGATCTCGACCTGGCCAAAGCCGGTGTCAAGTTCATTGGCACGGGTGACATCGTCACCGACGACGAACTGCCCAACATGGGCGACGTGACCCTGGGTGTGACCACCGTCCACCACTATTCGGCCCATTCGGATCGCCCCGCCAACAAAGCCTTTGTGGCCGCGTACAAAAAAGAATTTGGCGAAAACCTCAACCCCAGCTTCATGGCCGTGGGTGCCTGGGACGCCATGGACGCGATCTTCCACGCCATCCGCGAACAAGGCGGCAAAGTGGACCCGGACAAAACCATGGAAGCGCTGAAAAAATGGCGCAACCCCAACAGCCCCCGTGGCATGGTCTCCATCGACCCCGAAACCCGTGACGTGATCAACCCCGAGTACCTGCGCGAGGTGCGCAAGGTCGGCGGCAAGTTGGCCAATGTCGAGTTGGAAACCCTCAGCACCGGTCTCAAAGACCCCATGAAAGAGGCCGACAAGAAGAAATAAAGCCCTGCGCCAGCACCCCTTCGGGCGGTGAGCTGGCGCTTGTTTTTTCAACATGGAAGCACTCCTCTCATCCCTGGTCAGCGTGGCCTTTCACGGCGTGGCCTATGGGATGATTCTTTATGTGATCTCGGTGGGCCTGTCGGTCACCATGGGCTTGATGGGTTTCACCAACCTCGCCCATGGGGTGTTTGCCATGGCCGGTGGCTATGTGTTGGTCACCGCCTTGTCCAAATGGGATGTGCCCTTCCCCCTGGCCCTGGTCTTGGCCTTTGTGCTGGTGGCCTTGGTCAGCCTGGTGCTGGAGCGCTTGCTGTATTCGCGCTTGTATGGTGCCGTGGAACTCGAACAAGTGCTGCTCACCATAGGCCTGATCTTCATGTCGGTGGCCGTGGCCCGCCTGATTTTTGGCACCTTGCAGCAACCGGTGGTCTTGCCCGAATACCTCAAGGGACAGTTTTCCATGCTCGGGCGGGACTTTCCGGCTTACCGTGTGTTTTTGATTTTGTTCAGTGGCGGCATCATTGCCACCCTTTGGTTTGGCGTTGAACGCACCATTTGGGGCGCCAAGGTTCGCGCTGCGGTGGACAACCGGGCCATGGCCCAGTCGATTGGCATCAACACCCGGCGCCTGTTCGCCATCACCTTTGCCGTGGGCAGTGGATTGGCTGGCTTGGGCGGTGCTTTGGGCGCCGAGATTGTGGCCATTCAACCCACCTATCCGTTTGAACAGTTGGTTTACTTTTTGATCGTGGTCTCGGTGGGGGGCTTGGGCAGTCTGCGCGGACCGTTTGTGGCGGCCCTGCTGATCGGCATCACCGACACCGCCTGCAAATACTGGTTGCCGCAATTTGGCGCGTTCTTTATTTATATTGCCACCATTGGTTTGCTGCTGTGGCGACCGGCCGGTTTGTTTGGAAAGCGCACATGAGCCAGCACGTGGGATACAACGCCAACCCGGGTTTGCGCTGGACCGAAGCCCTGCCCTGGGTGGCCGCTGGACTGGCATTTTTTCTGCTGCCCGAATACCTCTCCTTGGGCGCGCGCATCCTCACTTACATCTTGTTTGCCTTGTCGCTGGACCTGATCATTGGTTACGCTGGCATCATCACTTTGGGCCATGCGGCTTTTTTCGGTCTGGGCGCCTATGTGACGGGCATCATGTCGGCCAAGCTCGGCTTTCATGACCCCATCGTTCAATTGCTCACCAGCGGTGTGGCCGCCGGTTTATTGGGTTTGGCCACGGGGGCCATCATTTTGCGCATGCACGGCCTGACCCAGCTCATGCTCACCTTGGCCATTGCGGCCCTGTGCCTGGAAGTGGCCAACAAAGCCACCCCCGTGACGGGCGGTGCCGATGGCCTGTCGGGCGTGGTCATCGCCCCCATTTTTGGCCTGTTTCCGTTTGATATGTTTGGCAAAACCGCCTATTTGTGGTGTTTGTTCATTTTGTTGGCGGGCTGGTGGCTGGTTCGCCGCTTGATTTATTCGCCTTTTGGGGTGTCCCTCACCGGCATCCGTGAAAACAGCCTGCGCATGCACGCCATTGGCGCTCCCGTGGATGCCCGCTTGCGCAAGGTCTACACCTTGTCGGCCACCATGGCGGGCATGGCCGGCGCCTTGTTGACCCAAACCAACCAGTTTGTGGGCCTCAATGTGCTGGGCTTTGAGCCTTCGGGTGAACTGCTGGTGATGCTGATTTTGGGCGGCGTGGGTCGCTTATACGGTGCATTTGTGGGGCCCTTGGTGTTTTTGGTGGCCCAAGATTTCTTGGCCAAAAAATTCCCCGAATACTGGTATTTCGGCATTGGCCTGATGCTGGTGCTGGTGGTGCTGTTTGCGCGCGGTGGCATTTTGGGCTTGATCGACGGCTGGGTGGCTCGCTTCAAAGGAAAAACCGCATGAGCAGCGTGCTGGAAACCCGCAGCCTGTGCAAAAGCTTTGGGGCTTTGACGGTGGCCGAGCAGATCAATTTCCGTTTGGAGCCCGGCGCCCGCCATGCCCTGATTGGCCCCAATGGCGCGGGCAAAACCACTTTTGTCAACTTGCTGACCGGTCGGCTGACCCCCACCTCTGGCCAGGTGTTGATTGGTGGACAAGACGTGACCGCCCTGCCCCAGGCTGAACGGGTGCGGCTGGGCCTCGGCCGCACCTTTCAGATCAACACCTTGTTCAAAAAAATGTCGGTGCTTGACAACGTGGCCCTGGGTGTGGCGGAGCGCTTGCAGGTGGCCGACAAGCTTTGGCTTGCGGCTCGGTCCTTGAAAGCCGTGCGCGATGAGTCCATGGCTTTGTTGGAGCTGCTGGGCATTGCCGGGGATGCGGGCTTGCGCATCACCGATTTGCCGTATGGCAAACAACGCTTGGTCGAGATCGCCATCGCCCTGGGCCTGCAACCCAAAGTGCTGTTGTTGGACGAGCCCGCCGCCGGCGTGCCCTCGATGGAATCGGACCGCATCTTGCAGGCGCTGGACGCCTTGCCCACGGACATGGCCATCCTGATCATCGAGCATGACATGGATTTGGTGTTTCGCTTTGCCAAGCGCATCACCGTGCTGGTGCAAGGCGAGGTCTTGTGTGAGGGCAGCCCCCCAGAAATAGCCGCCGACAAACGCGTGCACCAGGTGTACTTGGGAGAGCAAAATGACTGAATCCAGCACCCCCTTGGCCCTGCGCTTGCAAGGCGTGCGTGCTGGCTACGGCGAAACCGTGGTTTTGGAAGACATCAGCTTTGAAGTGCCAGAGCGTGGCGCGCTGGCCTTGCTGGGCCGCAACGGCGTGGGCAAAACCACCTTGTTGGCCACCTTGATGGGGCACACCCAATTGCACGGTGGGCGCATGGAGTACCGTGGCCAATCGATCGAGCGCTCACCCGTGCACGAGCGCTCGCGTTTGGGCATTGGCTATGTGCCCCAAACCCGGGACATTTTTCCCTCGCTCAGCATCGAAGAAAACCTGTTGGTGGCGGCACGCAAAGGCCGCTGGCCCATGGAGCGTGTGTACGAGTTGTTTCCCCGCTTGGCCGAGCGGCGCAGCCACATGGGCAACCAAATATCGGGCGGAGAACAACAAATGCTCTCCATCGGTCGTGCGCTCATGGGCGACCCGGCCATTTTGCTTTTGGACGAGCCCATGGAGGGCTTGGCGCCCATCATTGTGGAAATGCTGTTGCAAGCCCTGACCCGCTTGATCCGCGAAGAAGCCTTGACCGTGGTGCTGGTGGAGCAATCGGCCAAACTGGCCTTGCAAGTCACCGAAGACGTTCTGGTGCTCAGCCGCGGCCGCATCATCCACAGCGGCAAAAGTGCCGCCCTGCTGGCCCAACCCGATCAGCTGGCCCAACTCATCGTGGCGCACTGAACAGGCGCACAGCCTTGGGCCTGACCAGACCCCGATAAAATACGGCCTGTGAGCGACACCGCACAGACCCCCCAGACCGAATTGCCCAAAACCTTGAACCACAACGCATTTGTGTTGGGCGTGTTTTTTTTGTTTCTGGGGTTTTCTACGCTTTTCATGGATGCGCAACCCCTGCGTCACAACGTGCTGTTCATTCTTTTGCAAGGCATGTCTTTTGCGGCGGGCTCGATGTGCATTTGGGCCTGGCTGCGCATCCTTTATCGGCCGCGTGCTCGGGGCTGATGTTCCGGGCTGATCGCCGGCTTGATGCCAGGGCGAAACCCTCCACCCAGAATCAGGGCCAACGCTGACCTGCGCTGAGGCGCTCAGAGGTTGTGATAAGCCGATTTGTGCACCAAGCAAAAATCCTTCAAACCCACCATGTTTTTTTGTTCGGTGGTGTTGGCGTAAACCTCCGCCTTGATGCGATCTTGCTCCGCTTGGTTGACTTTGCTCACGCATTTGCGTTTTTTGAAGGTGTCTTTGAAGCGCTCAGACACATCGCCTTTGAAGCTGCACATTTTCTCAATGGTTTCATTGAACGTGGCGTCCCGCATGATGCGCACACAGGTGTGGGTCAAGCCGTCCGCCGGTTTTTGGCTCCAGGCCGGCCCGCTCAAGCACAGCCCCCACAGACCCCAAACCAGCCAGCGCCCCAGTGCGGGCCTGCACATGCCTGCACGTGGCCCTCGGGCCGCTGGGGCTTGGGGCAGGGTCGGGCCGCTACAATTCAACATGGCATGCGGGTGTAGTTCAATGGCAGAACGGCAGCTTCCCAAGCTTTAGACGAGGGTTCGATTCCCTTCACCCGCTCCAATCGCCCGATGCCCATGGCATGGACATGCACACAGCCCCCAGCGCGGTCTTGCACACGGCCATGTCAGATCAAGGGAACGCCGGTTTTGGATTGGATGTGTTCGCGGGTCACGCCCGTGGCCAGCTCCACCAACTTCAGGCCTTGCGGGGTGACATCCATCACGCCCAGATCAGTGATGATGCGGTCGACCACCGCCACACCGGTCAAAGGCAAGGTGCAGTCGGCCAAAATTTTCAGGTCTTCGGTGCCGTCTTTTTTCTTGGCCACGTGCTCCATCAACACAATGACGCGCTTGACGCCGGCCACCAAGTCCATGGCGCCGCCCATGCCCTTGACCATCTTGCCGGGGATCATCCAATTGGCCAGATCACCACGCCCACTGACTTGCATGGCGCCCAAAATGGACAAATTAATTTTCCCGCCACGGATCATGGCAAAACTGTCATGACTGCCAAAAATCGAGGTGCCTGCGATGGTGGTCACGGTTTGCTTGCCGGCATTGATCAGGTCGGCATCGACCTCTGACGCTTTGGGAAAGGGCCCAATGCCCAGCATGCCGTTCTCGGACTGCAACCAGACATCGATGTCAGCCGGCACGTGGTTGGCCACCAAGGTGGGGATGCCGATGCCGAGGTTGACGTAAAACCCGTCTTCGAGTTCGTGTGCCGCGCGTGCGGCCATTTGGTCTTGGCTCCAGCTCATGTCAAACCCCTGATGTTTCGGTGATGGTGCGCTTTTCGATGCGCTTTTCTGGGTGGGCGTTGAGCACCAAACGGTGCACATAAACGCCGGGCAAATGGATTTGATCGGGGTCCATGTCACCGATTTCCACGATTTGCTCCACCTCGACCACACAAATCTTGCCCGCCATGGCGGCGGCCGGGTTGAAGTTGCGCGCCGTCAATCGGAATTGCAAATTGCCCGACTTGTCAGCGCGCCAGGCTTTGACCAAGGCCACATCGGGCACCAAGGCACGCTCCATGACATAGGTTTCCCCATCGAACTCGCGCAACTCTTTGCCTTCGGCCACCATGGTGCCCACGCCCGTTTTGGTGAAAAAAGCCGGTATGCCCGCTCCACCGGCGCGCAGCTTTTCGGCCAAGGTGCCTTGGGGGGTGAATTCCAACTCCAATTCACCGGCCAAGTATTGGCGCTCAAACTCTTTGTTCTCGCCCACATAAGACGAAATCATTTTTTTGATTTGTCGGGTTTCGAGCAAGCGGCCCAAGCCAAAACCGTCCACCCCTGCGTTGTTGGAGATGACGGTCAAATCCTTCACACCACTGGTGCGCATGGCCTCGATCAAGGCCTCGGGAATGCCGCACAAACCAAAGCCACCCACGGCCAGCATTTGGCCGTCTTTGACGATGCCCTGAAGTGCCTCGCTGGCACTCGGAAAGATTTTGTTCACACCTGGCTCCGTGACTGAAAAACATCAACGATACTACAACTCCATGCGCTTGCCGCGGCCTGGTGCAAGCCTCGCCAACCCCACTTTGACCGCTGTTGACCCTTGGAGCAAACCCATGAACCGTTACCCCATGCCAAGCCTGGCATCGCTGCCCCCAGACCTGCAAGCGCGCATTTTGGAAGTGCAAGAAAAGGCCGGTTTTGTCCCGAACGTTTTTTTGGCTTTGGCGCGCCGCCCGGCTGAATGGCGCGCGTTTTTTGCCTACCACGACGCCTTGATGTTGAAAGAGGATTCAGGCCTGACCAAGGGCGAGCGCGAAATGATCGTCACCACCACCAGCGCGGCCAACCACTGTTTGTATTGCGTGGTGGCCCACGGCGCGATATTGCGCATTTACGAAAAAAAGCCCCTGGTGGCCGATCAAGTCGCCGTCAACCACCGCAAAGCCGATATCAGCCCGCGCCAAAAGGCCATGCTCGACTTTGCGATGAAGGTTTGCCTGCACAGCGACCAAATTGAAGACAGCGACTTCACCGCTCTGCATGCCCACGGCTTCAGCGACGAAGACATCTGGGACATCGCCGCGATCACCGCCTTTTTTGGGCTCTCCAACCGCATGGCCAGCTTCAGCGGCATGATGCCCAACACCGAGTTCTACGCCATGGGGCGCCAACCCAAAGCCAAACCGACCTGATCAGGTGATGTGCGCGCGCATCCAGTCGGGCAAAGGGGCTGATTTTTGGGCCGGGAAGTCCACCCAAATGGTGGTCGCACCACCAGCGGCGTGGATCACCCCGGGCTGATCCACGGGCTCAAACGTGGCCCAGGATTCAAATGAACTGCGACCCGCGTCGCTGACAAACATCTTCATGCGCACATCGCAGGGGTACTGCAACTGCTTATAAAAGTTGCAAAACACGTTGACGATCACCGGCCCTTGCCCCTGGGGGTTGGGGTCACAGCCAATTTGGGTGAACCATTCGATGCGAATGGTCTCCATGAAACGCATGTAGCTGGCATTGTTGAGGTGCCCCATGGCGTCCATGTCGCCCCAACGGATGGGCATGATCATCTCGTGGACCAGCTTTTTGACCTCTGGAATCTCCAACTTCATGCGTTCCCCCAAGGTGTGAATGCCGCCAACGGCGCTGTGGGGCGGTGGATGGTGTGCTTCATGGCCATGTCTCCGAATGTGCGCACGATTATCGCCATGGGATGCAAATGCCCGCAATTAGAATGCGCAGCAGTTGAACACAGCCATTCGAGGACACGATGACCGCAGACGAAATCATTGCCCAGTACGGACCCCGTGAAGCCATGGAATACGACGTGGTCGTGGTGGGCGCCGGCCCGGCGGGCTTGTCCACCGCCATCCGCTTGAAGCAGTTGGCGCAAGAAAAAGGCCATGAGGTGTCGGTGGTGGTGCTGGAAAAAGGCTCCGAACCGGGCGCGCACATTCTGTCCGGCGCCATCATGGACCCGCGCGCCATCACCGAACTCTTCCCCGACTGGAAGGCCATGGGCGCACCCTTGAACCAACCGGTGACCGATGACGCCTTCATGTTCTTCACCGAAAACAGCGGCATTCGCACGCCCAACTGGCTGCTGCCCGAGTGCTTTCAAAACCACGGCAATTACATCGTCAGCTTGGGCGACGTGACGCGCTGGTTGGCGCAACAGGCCGAGGCCTTGGGGGTTGAAATATTTCCGGGCTTTGCCGCGGCCGAAGTGCTGTACACCGAAACCGGCGCTGTCAAAGGCGTGGCCACCGGCAACATGGGGGTGGGCAAAGACGGTGAGCCCACGGAGAACTTCCAACTCGGCATGGAATTGCATGCCAAGTACACGGTGTTTGCCGAGGGCGCGCGCGGTCACTTGGGCAAACAAGTCATCGCCCACTACAAACTCGACGCCGGCAAAGACCCCCAAAGCTATGGCATTGGTATCAAAGAACTGTGGGAAATTGACCCGCAACGCCACCAAGCCGGTTTTGCCATGCACAGCGCTGGCTGGCCTTTGGAGAACGATGTGTACGGCGGGTCATTTTTGTACCACGCCGAAGGCAACCAGGTGGTGGTGGGTTTTGTGGTGGGCTTGGACTACACCAACCCCTACCTCAGCCCCTATGAGGAGTTTCAACGCTTCAAAACCCACCCCAATGTCCGTTGGTACTTTGAAGGCGATGCCGAAAAGGGCATTACACCGGGCAAGCGCATTTCTTATGGCGCGCGCGCCATCACCGCTGGTGGCTTGCTGTCGCTGCCCAAAACCGTGTTTCCGGGCGGCGCTTTGGTGGGCTGCGACGCGGGCTACCTGAATGCCAGCCGCATCAAGGGCAGCCACGCGGCCATCAAAACCGGCATGCTCGCCGCCGAGGCCGCCTTTGACGCCTTGCAGGCGGGACGCCAACACGACGAGCTCAGCGCCTACCCACAAGCGTTTGAGAACAGCTGGCTGTACACCGAACTCAACAAAGCGCGCAACTTCAAGCAGTGGTTCAAAAAGGGGCGAAATGTCGGCTCGCTGATGACCGGCATCGAGCAGTTTGTGCTGCGCGGCAACATGCCTTGGACCATCCACCGCTTGAAACCCGACCATGTGGCGCTGCGCTCTTACAGCGAATGCAAACCCATCCGTTACCCCAAACCCGATGGCGTGATCAGTTTTGACCGCTTGAGCAGCGTGTTCATCAGCAACACCAACCACGAAGAAAACCAACCCGCCCACCTGACCTTGACCGACCCGACCATCCCGGTGTTGGTCAACAAGCGCATGTACGCCGGGCCCGAGACGCGCTATTGCCCGGCCGGGGTGTATGAATACGTGCAAAACGACGACAAAACCGAGCGCTTGCAAATCAACGCGCAAAACTGTGTGCACTGCAAAACCTGCGACATCAAAGACCCCACGCAAAACATCATTTGGGTCACCCCCGAAGGCGGCGGCGGGCCCAATTACGCCGGCATGTGAGGGCGCTTGGCGGGGTGGTTAGAATCCCGCCGGTCAGGAGAGAGTTCGCAAGAACCGCCGAAGGCTGAACGCTCAGGCAAAAGGACTGACGCAATCGATTCTGTTGGAGAGAGGTGCCGTGCAACACGGCATCCACCGAAGGGGCAAAGCTGCATTTGGCAGTCTGAATCTCTCAGGTAAAGCGGACAACAGGGTTCCCGGTGCTGGCATGGGGCTGGCACTGCCTTTGGCTGGAGCCCACTTTGTCCGACAACACGCTGCTCAAAACCCCGCTGCACGGCCTGCATTTGTCCCTGGGGGCACGCATGGTGCCTTTTGCGGGCTACGACATGCCGGTGCAATACCCCGCTGGCCTGATGGCCGAACACAAACACACCCGCGCCGCAGCGGGCTTGTTTGATGTGTCCCACATGGGCCAAATCCGCTTGGTGGGCCCAGATGCTGCCCGCGCCTTGGAAACCTTGATCCCCATGGACGTCATGGGTCTGGGGCTGAACCAACAACGCTATGGCCTGCTGCTCAATGAACACGGCGGCATCATCGACGACTTGATGTTTGTCAACCGCGGCGACGACCTGTTGCTGATCGTCAATGG
Organism: Comamonadaceae bacterium; assembly: GCA_947448885.1. Classification (GTDB taxonomy): domain Bacteria; phylum Pseudomonadota; class Gammaproteobacteria; order Burkholderiales; family Burkholderiaceae_C; genus Limnohabitans. The sequence continues at coordinate 7,455 of CANFPJ010000001.1, read as the reverse complement.
CGCTTGCAAGGTCAACGACATCGCGCACATTCAGGCCGCCATTGGCACCTGGTGCCAAGTCATCCCGCTGCCCCAGCAAGCCTTGCTGGCTTTGCAAGGTCCAACGGCTGCACCGGCTTTGGAAAACTTGATTCCCGGCGTTTCTGCCTTGGTCTTCATGACCGGGGGGGCCTTCAGCTGGCAAGGCCACCCCCTGTACATCACCCGCAGCGGCTATACCGGGGAAGATGGTTTTGAAATTTCCGTGCATCAAGACGCGGCCAGCCCCTTGGCCCAAGCCCTGCTGTCGCAAGACGGTGTGGCCCCGATTGGCCTGGGCGCGCGCAACTCCCTGCGCCTGGAAGCTGGTTTGTGCCTGTATGGCCAAGACATTGACGCACAAACCACCCCAATTGAAGCGGGCCTGAACTGGGCCATCCAAAAGGTTAGGCGCAGCGGCGGTGAACGGGCGGGCGGCTTTCCAGGGTCAGACCATGTGCTGGCCCAGTTGGACGGCCGACTGCCCTTGCCACGCCGCCGTGTCGGTCTGCTGGCTTTGGAGCGCGTGCCGGTGCGTGAGCACACGGTTTTGCAGTCAGTGGATGGTCAAACGGTGGGCGAAGTCACCAGCGGGCTGCTGGGCCCGAGCATCGATCAACCCATTGCCATGGGCTACGTGTACCCTGACCATGCCAGCCCGGGCCATCGGCTGAACGCGGTGGTGCGCGGCAAAGCCGTGCCCATGGAAGTCGTTGCCATGCCGTTTGTGCCCAATCGATACCACCGCGGACCGAAATAATTGGAATCTGACCCCAATTAATCCATTAACGCTTTTTTAGAACCAGCAAAGGAACCTCCCCATGAGCCTCAAATACACCGTTGAACACGAATGGGTGCGCCCCGAAGGCGCGGTCGCTTGCGTGGGCATCACCCACCATGCCCAAGACGCCTTGGGCGATGTGGTGTTTGTCGAATTGCCCGAGGTGGGCAGCGCTTTTGAACAAGGTGCCGTGGCGGGGGTGGTTGAGTCGGTCAAGGCCGCAGCCGACGTCTACATGCCCATCAGTGGCACCGTCACCGAGGTCAATGAGGCCTTGCGCGACGACCCCTCCTTGGCCAACACCGACCCATTGGGGGCTGGGTGGTTCTTCAAGGTGAAGCCCAGCGCGCCCGCCCAAATCGATGCCTTGATGGACGAAGCCGCCTATGCGGCCTTGACCGGTTCATGACCGCACACGGTGGGCGCGCGCCGTTTGTCGCTGTCGTTCGCCCACTGCTTTGACCCGCCACTGATTCCTGACCCTTGCCACCCAAAGGCCCCGCCATGCTCATGCCCACTGCCAAGCCCCTGGACGAATTGGAAAACCATTCGGAGTTCATTGCCCGCCACATCGGCATCAGTGCCGCAGACGAGCAGCACATGTTGGGGGTCATTGGTGCGGCTTCGCGCCGCGCCCTGATCGAGGCCATCGTGCCGCGCTCGATTGCCCGGCGCCAAAGCATGCGACTGCCTGCCCCCATCACCGAAGCGGCGGCATTGGCCGAGCTCAAGGCCATGGCCAGTCAAAATCAATTGCTCAAAAGCTTCATTGGCCAGGGCTATCACGGCACCCACACCCCTGGGGTGATTCTGCGCAATATTTTGGAAAACCCGGCTTGGTACACGGCCTACACCCCTTACCAAGCTGAAATCAGCCAGGGCCGCATGGAAGCCTTGGTGAACTTTCAAACCATGGTCTGCGACCTGACCGCCATGCCCATGGCCAATGCCTCCATGCTCGATGAAGCCACCGCCGCCGCAGAGGCCATGACCTTGGCCAAGCGACAGGTCAAGGCGCGCGGCATGGTGATGGTGGTGGACGCCGATTGCCACCCGCAAACCATCGAAGTGATTCAAACCCGGGCCCAACCCTTGGGCATCGAAGTGGTGCTGACCCACGGCCCGCAAGCATGGCAAGCCGCTTTGGCCGCTGGCGGCTACTTTGCCGCCTTGCGCGCCTATCCTGGCAGTAGCGGTGCGTTGGTTGACGCGTCGGCCGATGCTGACATCATCCACAGCCACCAAGCGGCATTGATTGTTTGCGCCGATTTGCTGGCCCTGACCCTGCTCAAACCCCCGGGTGAGATGGGCGCCGACATCGTGGTCGGCACCACACAGCGCTTTGGCATGCCCATGGGCGCGGGCGGCCCGCACGCTGCGTATTTGGCGTGCAAAGACGAATACAAACGCTCCATGCCCGGGCGCTTGGTCGGGGTCAGCATTGATGCGCACGGCCAACCCGCTTACCGGTTGGCCCTGCAAACCCGCGAACAACACATTCGGCGCGAAAAAGCCACCTCCAACATTTGCACCGCCCAAGTGCTGCCGGCGGTGGTGGCCAGCATGTATGCGGTCTACCACGGGCCCCAAGGCTTGAAGCGCATCGCCCAACGCGTGAGCAGCTTTTGCGCCATCTTGGCGCAAGGCTTGCGTCAAATGGGCTGTGTTTTGCTGAGCGACACCGCCTTTGACACCTTGGGCGTGGTGATGACGTCTCCCTCAGCGGCGAGCGAGTTGCAAGCGCGGGCTGTGGCCGCCGGTGCCAATCTGCGTCGCTTGAACGACCACACCATCGGCATCAGCCTGGACGAAACCACCACCCGCGAAGATGTGCAGTTGCTGTGGCAGTTGTTGGCCCGGCCTGACAGCGCTCTGCCCGACTGGTCGGGCTTTGAAAAAGGCATAGCCCCCCTGATCCCCGAGGGCTTGCGCCGCAGCAGCGACTTTCTCACCCACCCGGTGTTCAGCCGCTACCACTCCGAAACGGGCATGCTGCGCTACATCCGCCAGCTGTCGGACAAAGACCTGGCGCTGGACCGCAGCATGATCCCACTGGGTTCGTGCACCATGAAGCTCAACGCCACCAGCGAGATGATCCCCATCACCTGGCCTGAATTTGCCAACGTCCATCCCTTTGCCCCAGCCGATCAACTGCAAGGCTATGCCGAGTTGGACCGCCAGTTGCGCCAATGGCTGTGCGAGGCCACCGGCTATGCGGGCATCAGCTTGCAGCCCAATGCCGGGTCGCAGGGCGAATATGCGGGCTTGCTGGTGATCCAGGCCTACCACCGCGCCCACGGTCAAGGCCACCGCCACATTTGCCTGATCCCGTCCAGCGCCCATGGCACCAACCCCGCCAGCGCCCAAATGGTGGGCATGCAAGTGGTGGTGACGCAGTGCGACGAGAACGGCAATGTGGACATGGCCGATTTGCAAGCCAAGTGCGAGCAGCACAGCGCCAACTTGGCCGCGGTGATGATCACCTACCCCAGCACCCACGGAGTGTTTGAAACCCAGGTCAAGGCCTTGTGCGCATTGGTGCACCAGCATGGCGGGCGCGTGTATGTCGATGGCGCGAACATGAACGCCTTGGTCGGCGTGGCCGCGCCCGGCGAATTTGGCGGCGATGTCAGCCATCTGAATTTGCACAAAACCTTTTGCATCCCGCACGGCGGCGGTGGCCCCGGCGTGGGACCGGTGTGCGTGGTGCCAGACCTGGTGCCCTTTTTGCCGGGCCATGCCACCGGGGGCTGGCCCGGTGGCGGACAAACCGCCCAAACCCCGGCCAGCGGCCAAGACAAACCCGCCGCCGCACCGGCGGTGGGCGCCATCTCTGCGGCGCCTTTGGGCAACGCCGCGGTGTTGCCCATTTCCTGGATGTACTGCCGCATGATGGGCGCGGCCGGCTTGCAACTGGCCACAGAGACGGCCATCCTGTCCGCCAATTACATCAGCCGCCGTTTGGCCGACCACTACCCCACCTTATACGCGGGCGAGCACGGCCACGTGGCGCACGAATGCATCTTGGACCTGCGTGGCCTCAAAGACAGTGCCGGTGTGATGGCCGAGGACGTGGCCAAGCGTTTGATGGACCATGGCTTCCATGCGCCCACCCTGTCGTTCCCCGTGGCCAACACCTTGATGGTTGAACCCACCGAAAGCGAAACGCTGGAGGAACTCGATCGCTTCATCCAAGCCATGATCGCCATCCGCGAAGAAATTCGCCACATTGAAACCGGTGTTTGGCCGCCAGACAACAACCCCCTGAAAAACGCACCCCACACGGTGGGCAGCGTGCTGGGTGCGGACTGGCCCCACCCCTATTCCCGCGAGTTGGCGGCGGTGCTGCAGGGCCGCCCCCTGGGCAGTGTGAAGTACTGGCCCAGTGTGGGCCGCATCGACAACGTGCACGGCGACCGCAACCTGTTTTGCAGTTGCGTGCCCCTGTCCGCCTACGCCGCGGACAGCCAGACCTCGGGCTGATCAGCCTTCGTAACGCTGGCCGGTGGCCAGCAGTTCGGGCGTGCCAATGACCGCATTGAGGCCATCAAAGTCCAGCATCTGCTCGCGCCAAGGCAAGCTGGTTTGGTGCTGGTGCAAGCTGCGGTAATAGCCTTGCAAGGTGTGCGCCACCGCCCGTGCCGTGCCGCCGGGGAAGATCACAATGCGGTAACCCTTTTGCCCCAAGCTTTGGGCATCGGTCACCGGGGTTTTGCCGCCCTCGACCATGTTGGCCAGCATCGGGATGCGCCCTGCAAACCGGCCACACGCCACATCCATTTGCTCGGGGCTGCGCACCGCTTCGATGAACAGCGCGTCCACACCGCATTCCAAATAGGCTTCGGCACGGTCCATGGCGGCTTCAAAGCCCTCCACCGCCACCGCATCGGTGCGGGCCAGGATCAAGGTTTGGGGGCTGCGCCGCGCGTCCAGCGCCGCCCGCAATTTGCCTTGCATCTCGCGGGTCGGGACCACGGTTTTGCCGTCCAAATGGCCGCAGCGCTTGGGAAAGCCTTGGTCTTCGAGTTGGATCATGGCGGCACCCGCCCGCTCAAATGCCAAGACGGTGCGCTGCACGTTCAAAGCATTGCCAAAACCGGTGTCGGCGTCCACGATCACGGGCAGGCTGACCCGCTCGGTGATGCGCGCCAAGGTGTCGGCCACCTCGGTGGCGGTGGTCAAGCCCACGTCCGAGCGACCCAAGCGGGTGTAGGCGATGGATGCGCCAGACAAATACAAGGCTTCAAAGCCCGATTGCTCGGCGATCAAGGCGCTCAAGGCGTCGTAAATACCGGGGGCCAAGACCACTTGGGTTTGTTGCAGGCGCTGGTGAAAGGTCGTGGTGGGGTTGTTCATGGGGGTGATCTGTGAAAGTGAATCGATTATTCAGGTTTGGCGCCAGCATAGCGCACCACATCGCGCCAGCGCAGCACATCTTGGGCCACAAAGCGTTCAAAATCTGCCGCGCTGCTGCCCACCACCTGGGCGCCTTCGGCCTCGATGCGTCGGCGCACGGCGGGCAACAGCAGGGCTTGGCGCGCTGCTTGGCTGATCTTTTGCACCAGGGCTGCGTCCATGCGCGCGGGCCCAAACAGGCCAAACCAAGCGCTGGACTCAAACCCAGGCAGGGCCTCGGCAATGGCTGGCACATCGGGAAACGCCGGCAAGCGGGTGGCGCTGGTCACGCCCAAGGCCTTGAGCCGCCCGGCTTTGATGTGCGCCTGGGCGTTGCCGATGTTGGCAAACATCAACTCGACCTGCCCGGCCAACACATCGGCAATGGCCGGCGCCGTGCCGCGGTAGGGAATGTTGACGATGAACACCTGCCCCTTCATCTTGAACGCGTCGCCCGCCAAGTGCAAAGACGAGCCCAGGCCGCCAATGGCGAAATTGAGTTTGCCCGGCTGCGCGCGCGCCAAGGCCAGCAACTCGCTGAGGTTGTTGGCCTTGAGGGATGGATGGGCCACCAAGATGGACGGCGAGGTCGACACCATGGTCAAGGGGGTGAAATCGCGCACCGGGTCAAACGGCAATTGCGGGTACAGCGAGGCGTTGATGGTGTGGCTGGTGAAGCTCATCAACAGGTTCAAGCCGTCGGCTGGAGATCGGGCCACGGACTCGGCCGCCAAATTGCCCCCCGCACCGGGGCGGTTTTCCACCACCACCGGCCGCCCCAATTGCTCGGCCAAAGCCTGCGAGATGGCCCGCGCCATGGTGTCGGTGGTTCCGCCAGCCGGGGCACCCACCCAAATTTTCACCGGTGCGCTGGCCATGCTTTGGGCCCATGCCCCAACCCCTGCAAGCACCGATCCCACGGCCAATATCAACGCAACCCAAGCCCGCACCACAGGCACGCCCACCCAGGCCTGACACAGCCCGTGGCGGGCACGGTTCGCGGCCTGGGCCGCGCAGGCAGAAATGCGCATAAAGGGGTGATGCATGGTGGGGGTCCAGCGGGTGTCCAGCCAAGTGGCTTGTTCCGCAAAAGCTGTGGCCTCTATTTTGACCGCGCAAGCCTTAGACTGCGGCCTGTGCTGACCGCTCGGCGACAGCCTAGCCCTTGCCCACTGGCACCCCATCAACATAGCACCCTCCAATGCCTTCCTGATTGCCTGCTCTTCCATGCTGCCCGACATCAAACCTTATTTGACCGCCCTGGCCCTGCCCCCGTTGTCGCCGCTGCTGCTGATCGCTGTGGCTTGGTGGGGCTTGAAACGCCACCGCGCCTGGGCACATGCAGCCATCGCCCTGGGTTTGGCCAGCCTGTGGTTGCTCAGTTGCTCCGCAGTGAGTGTGTGGCTGAGTCGGCACCTCTTGCCCCAACACCCCATGGTCAGCACGCAGGACTTCAAAACCCAACAGGTGCAAGCCTTGGTGGTGCTCGGTGGTGGGGTGGAGGTGGACTTGCCAGACGGCGTCGCGCAACTGGGCCGCCACAGCCTGGACCGGCTGCGCCAAGGGGTGCAATGGGCCCGCGTGACCCAACTGCCCCTGATGTTCACTGGCGGTGTGGGTTGGGGGGGCCGCAAAGATGGCCCCACAGAAGCCGAGGTGGCGCAGCGGGTGGCCCAAGACGCTTTTGGTTGGCCCCTGCGCTGGGCTGAGAGCCAGTCGCGCGACACCCAAGAAAATGCCCAACAAAGCTTTCGCATCCTGTCGGCCCAAGGCATCACCCGCATCGGCTTGGTCACCGACAGCTGGCACATGGCGCGCAGCGTGCGCCAGTTTGAACGCGCCGGATTTGTGGTCACGCCCATACCCATGGGTCACCCGGGCCTCAACGGACAGGCCGCTTTGGAGTGGCTGCCCGATGCTGGCGCCCTGAACACATCGCGACAAGTCATTCGAGAGCGCTTGGGCTTGTGGATCGCGCGCTGAACCCATGCCCCAGGGCTTCAAGGAAAAGGCCCTTCGCCCCGTTTTCACCCTGATACGGTTCATCCCCTGGTGAATCCCCCTCTTCCAGCGTCCGAGATCCACTCGCCCCCGTTGACCACTTTGCGCCCCCGTCTGTTACATTAATAACCAATCAGTCAGTAACAAAGTGACCCCCGATTTAACCCACAAACGCGAGCGGCGAAAAGAGGCCCGCCCGGGCGAATTGCTCGAGGCGGCGTTGCAGTTGTTTGTGCAAAAGGGCTTTGCCGCCACCAAGG